>NZ_BAAALS010000002.1:0-341122 GCF_039528415.1 Luedemannella helvata | reverse complement strand
ACGACGAGAACTCATCGAGTCCGAGCAGCTCAACGGGTGAACCGTCACTGCCGTATTAGGGTCGCGCTGTCAGATCGACCTTCGCCGCCTCGGCATCTCTGCCTTGCCGCTCGGGCTGATGGTCACCTCGAGGATCTCCTCGGCCACGGTTCACCCCCCCGCCGCAGCACCACGCGGATCTCTCCCGACGCTTTTTCAACCTGCACCTGCACCTCAAAACCCTTGGCCGTCAGCGCGGAGACGGTGCCGACCAGAGCGTACTCGCGGATCAGCCGCCGCAGGAACGCGTCCTGTCGCACCACCCGGACGCCCCACCAGTCCGCTCTGGGTCGTGGCCGTCTACGCGTTGCTGGCCGTCAACCGCCGATTGCTCTTCCAGATGGACCTGCCGGCGCAGATGAAGCCGATCAGCAGGGGATAGACCGCGCAGCGTTCGACCAGGCCGATCAGAGTGGCTGACGAGCCGGCGATGGCCATGAAGCCGATCAGGGAGACAAGCCCGAAGGCGCCGAGGGCGACCATGGCCCGGCCGGTGGTGGCGGCGATCCCGGCCTGCCGGTGCGCGCGCCCGAGAATGATGATCAGTACGTTGCCGCTGATGATGCTCGCCAGGGCGCCCACCGAGTGGAAGTCGATGGCACCGCTGTCGGCCGTCTCGCCGGTTCCGTGGAAGAAGGCGAGCAGCACCCCGCCGGCGGCGATCAGGAAGGCGAGGGTGCGCACTGCCCAGCCGCGCGTCCCGTGCATGCCGGTGAGCATGGCGATGCCGCCGAACAGGATGATCCCGAACAGGAAGAATCCGGTGTTCATCACCCACGCCAGTGGCGAGTACATGAGCTGCCCGAAGCCCTGCGTGGGGCCGTGTACGCCGAGGTTGCTGATGTAGTCGTAGGTGTAGCTGTAGGGCGGACGCGTCCATGCGGCCGCGGCGATGAACTCCGCGACGAAGAAGACCAGTCCTCCGGCAATGAGCGCGATGCCGGCGGCGAAGCGTTGCCTTTGCTGAGGGTCCACCTGGGTGGGGGTCGCGTCCATGGTTCCTTCTCTCCCGGCGTCCTGCCGCATGTGTCGATTCCGCGATCAATCCCGGTGCTACACCAAAACTGTACTCACGCCAGTTATGAAGTCAATACGTGTACTGAACGGGTCCAGTACTCTGTCGGCATGAGCGAGGGGCAGCGAACCGGGCGACGGGAGCGCAAGAAGGCAGCGACCCGGGCAGCGATCGTGCAGGCCGCCCACGAACTGTTCCTCGAACGAGGGTTCGACGCGGTGAGCGTCCGCGAGATCGCCGACCGGGCCGACGTGTCACCGACGACCGTCTTCACGCACTTCCCGACCAAGGAGGCCCTCGCGTTCGGTGACGAGGACGTGCGACACGACCGGCTCGTCGCGGCGGTAACCGACCGGCCCCCGGGCACGTCGATCTCCGCCGCGCTCAAGGCGCACTACCTTGCGGAGATCACCGCGCTCGGGTCCAACCCTGAGCAGCCGATCCTCGCCCTGATGGAACAGACCCCCGCCCTGGTTGAGTACGCCGAACGCATGTGGTTCCGCCACGAGGACGCCCTGATCGCGGCGATCACCAAGGAGTTCGGGCATCCCGAGCCCAGCGACGAGATCCGCTTCTACGTCCGCTTCGCCCTCCAGATACAGCTCAGCGCAACCCGGACCGCCGACCCGGAGTCCGCGATTGACGCGGGGTTCCGGCTCCTCGACGAAGGATGGCTGCGCTACCAGGGCCAGCTCCACTAGCCGGCGCCACCGCTTATGCGCGCGCGTACGCGGTGGCCTGGATGTTGTAGAGCTCCGCGTAGCGACCGTCGAGGGCGAGCAGCTCCTCGTGGGTGCCCGTCTCAGCGAGCCGGCCGTTGGCCAACACCAGGATCAGGTCGGCTCCGGCGACCGTGGAGAACCGGTGGGACACGACGACCACGATGGCGCCGGCCCGGTCGGCCAGCCCTCGCGCCCGCGCCATGTACCCGGCGAACACCGCGTGCTCGCTGGGTGCGTCCAGCGACGCGGTGGGCTCGTCGAGCACGAACAGCAGCGGCCGCTCCCGCATGGACGCCCGGGCCAGGGCGGTCTTCTGCCACTGCCCCTCGGACAGGTCGACGCCGCCCTGCTCCCGACCCAGTTCCGTGTCGAGACCGTCCGGCAGCCTTCGCACCAGCTCCTCGGCGTCGGCGCTGCGGATCGCCGCCTCGATGCGCTGGGTGTCCGTCAGGTGCTCCAGGTCGCCCAGACCGATGGTCTCGGCGAACGCGGTGTGGAAGCGGCCGAAGTCCTGGAAGGCGGCGCTGACGTTGCGCCGCCACTGCTCGGTGTCGATAGCCGCCAGGTCGACCCCGTCGACGCGGATCGTGCCCTCGTCCGGGCGGTAGAACTTGAGCAGCAGTTTCACCAAGGTCGTCTTGCCTGAGCCGTACTCCCCGACGAGCGCGACGACCGTGCCTGCCGGCAGGTGGACGCTGACGTCGTCGAGCGCCGGCTCGTCGCGTCCCGGATAGGTGAAGCTCACGTGGTCGAACGTGATGCCGTCGCGCAGGCGATCGGGCGCGGCCCGGTCGCCCTTCGCCCGGCCCCGGTCGGCCGCGACGTACTCCTGCAGCCAGAGGTAGGGCTCAATGAGCCGGCCGGCGTCCGCCACCGTCGCCGTACGCGACACCGTCGTCTCCACGGACTCCCGCATGGTGACCGCGACCATGATGGCCAGCACCACGTCACCGACGCTGCCTGCGCCACCCGCCGCGTCGGCGGCCACCAGGCCCATGCCCCCCGCGAAGCCGAGCGTGAACAGCGACCAGCCCGCGAACCGCCAGGCGCCGGACCGCACCCGGGCGCGCAACCACACCTCGGCCATCTCCTGCCAGATCTGCTCCTGGCGGCGGGCCAGCGCCGGGCCGACGCCCGCCGTGCGGATCTCCTTGTTGGTGCGCGCTTCCGTGGCCAGCTCGAACAGGTGCCGCTGCAGCCGCATCCGCTCGGCCGTGTCCAGCTCCGCCTGGACGATCGCCTTGCGGCCGCGCCGCTCGAACCACAGCGGGGCCGCCGCGAACGCCAGCAGGAGCAGCAGCCAGGGGTTGACGACGCCGAGTAGCACCAGCATGACGACGAGCCGCAGCGCGGCGAAGATGGTGTCGACCGCGTTCCACATGCCGTACGTCAGGCCCCACGCCGCGCCCCGGACCACGGTGACGCGGTCGAGGAAGTCGGTACGCTCGAGGTGATCCAGCCCTTCCAGCCCGGCGATGTCGCGGTCGATCTGGGCCCGGACGTGCTTCAAGCCGACCCGCTCGACCAACAGGAAGAGCACGTTGTGCTCGGCCCCGAGAGCGTACGCGTTCAGCCCGAGTGTCAGCGCCGTGACGGCGCTGGCCCGTACGGCGCCGGCCGGGTCGCCCTCGGCCACCGCGTTGACCACGGCCCGCATGGCGAGCGCGGTCGCCGCCGTGACGCCCACCATCAGCAACCGCAACACCAGCAGCGCCGCGGTCTGGCCCGGAAAGAGTTGCCAGGTTAGGCGCAGCAGCTTCAGCCAGAGCGCGACGTACCGCTTCACAGCAGCTCACCCTCCTCGATCCGGTCGTCGAAGCCGCGCTGAAACCGGTCGGCCTGGATCTGGAACATCTCGGCGTACGACCCGCCCAGGGTCATGAGCTCGTCGTGCGTCCCGGACTCCGCTATGCGGCCGTGCTCCAGCAGCACGATCCGGTCGGCCCGACGCACCGTGGAGAGCCGGTGGGAGATCAGCACCACGCTGGCGTCGCCCTTGTGCGCGGCGAGGCGCTCGAACACGTCGAACTCCGTCCGCACGTCCAGGTGCGCGGTGGGCTCATCCAGCACGAGCAGGCGGGCGCCGGTGCGCACCGCGTACAGCGCCCGGGCCAGGACGACCTGTTGCCACTGGCCGCCGGACAGGTCAACCCCGCCGGTACGCGACCGGGCCAGCGGTGTGCGCCAACCGTCCGGGAGACGGGCGATCAGCTCATCGAGCCCGGCGTCGCTGGCGGCCGCGTCCAGGGCCGCTGGATCCCTGTCGGGCCGGCCCAGCACCACGTTGTCCTCCGCCGACAAGTGGTAGCGGACGAAGTCCTGGAACACCACCGCGATCCGTTGGCGCCAGGCTGGAATGCCAAGGCGCGTCAGGTCCACGCCGTCCGCGGTGATCCGGCCGGAGGACGGAGTGTAGAGGCCGGCCAGCAGCTTGATCAGAGTCGACTTGCCGGCGCCGTTGAGGCCCACGATGGCCAGCAGCTCGCCGGGGCGGATCTCGAGGTCGACGTGTTGCAGCACGACCCGGCCGGTCCGTGGGTACGTGAAGGACACCGCTTCGAACCTCACCAGTGGCGCGGAGGGCGGGATAGACGGTGCGGCGCGGGCGGGCTCGCTCGCCTGCGGCTCTGCGCCGCCCAACTCGACCCGCAGTTGCTGCGTTGCCCGCAGGCAAGCAACCCCGCCGATGATGCTGGGGTCGCTGAACGGATCCAAGATCATGTGCAGCGACGCGCCCGCGCTCAACACCGCCGTGACGACGGCGACGGAGGTGAACCCGCTCGCCGCCGAGTCGGCGACCATGGCGAAGGCGATCCCCACTGGCACGGCCACCAGCAGCGCCTGCCGCCAGCGCATGGCCATGTTGCGCCGGTGGACCGCCCACACCGGCTCGAACATCGCCCCGATGTGGTGCTGCATGCGGGCGACGACCCAGTCGCCCAGACCGAACACGCGGGCCTCCTTGCCCTCGCCCGGCGAGACGATCGCCTGCTTCCACTTGCCCGCGTGCACGCCCTCACCACTGCCCCTGAGCCACGTCCGGTATCCGGCGCGTTCGCCTGCGGTGTCCAGCATCCGTGCCACCAGCAGCGGCACGGCGAGCATCACCACCAGCCACCACGAGTAGCTGGCCAGCACCGCGAACGAGCCCATCAACCCGACGAGGGAGCCAAGCAGGCCGAGCTGGGCCAACGCCCCCTCGGCGGGGGTGCGTTGCGTCCAGTTGTCCGGGTCGGCCTTCGCCTCCCTGATGAGCTGCTGGACCAGCGGGCTCTCCAGGGCATCCAAGGCGGAGCCCCCGGTAGTGAGCACGATGATGTGCCGTCGATGCGCGCCGTCGATGCGTGCCTTCGCCAGGCCGCTCAGGGGACTACGGACCGCTTCCATCAGTTGACCTGCGATCAGCACGCCGGCGAAGAGCCCGAGCGGCAGGACAGAGGCGGACAGCACGGCGTCGGCAGTGGCCGCCTCGACCCGTCCGACGAGGAAGGCCACTGCGAGCGCGGTGGCGGCCGGCACCAGACTGCCCAGCACCGCCAGGGCGCTGATTGTCACGATCAGCGCCGGCCCGGCCCGTCGCAGGGCCCGCAGCAACAGGATCCGGTCAGCAACCGCCCGCCGGACGTACGCGATCATCCGCCAATTCCCCCCCGCCGCGGCACCCGCCTCACCAAAGACAACCGACCGTGCACGCTCACATCGAAGGCTTTCGGTGTCAAGCAGTTAATTCGGAACGTCCTTTCGAAAAGGCGCGCACCGCAGGCCCGCTCAATGGACGCCGCAGTCGGCGCGGTGTTCACCAACCCCTGTCCGTCAGAGACGGGCGACAGCAACAGACGGTCGCCCAGAGAGCGAGACGAGGGAAATGGCCATATCGGGTACTCAGGTGCGCACGTCGGTGCACGTGGCGGCCAGGAGCTACGTGTACATCGCCAACGAGATCAACCGCATCTTCCTCGAGTCGATTCAGAGCGCCGGGCTCGATCCCACCGCGTACGTGGAGATCCAGCAGACGATCGAGAACGGCCTGCGTACGTGGATCACCATGCAGTACCTGGAAGCCGCGCACCTGGAGATTGTCGAGCGGGGTACCCAGGTCGTGCGTAGTCGGATCGATCTCGGGCTCAGCTACGTCCAAAACCCCAGCGATGACCGCTACTCGACCGACATCGACCGGGTCCGCGGGGCGCTGGCGGGCACGCCGAAGATGTTCGGGTGCGAGTACCGCGTTGTGGTGACGCTCAAGGACGGTGCTCCTGACGTCAGCGGCTGGGGTCCCACCTCGCTCGGCAGCGTCGATCACCTCCAGCGCCAGGACGTCGGCGAGGTAGTCAACACCGGCGGCGGTCGGCTCCAGATGTACCGGTTCCTGTGAGGGGATGAACGACATGCAGGTCAACTACCAGGTCAGCGGTAACCCGCACACATACGACCCGGGGGCCACCGAGGACCTCGGTGAGATCACCCGGAAGATCGAGGAACACCTCCGACGGAGCCACCCCGAGCTCGCCGGCCGCGACCACCTGACCGAAAAGATTGCCGACGGCCTGCTGAACGCGTTGGCGGGCGATAACACCAGCATCGATCTCGGGGACCTGAGCTGATGGCCGAGGGACAGGCGCTTTACAGCCTGCACCGGTTCGCGGGGAAGCCTGATGACCGTTCACAGTTCGCCGCCGACTGGAACGCGATCGTGACGGCAGGTGGGCTGAAAGACATCCTCCTACGGTTCGTCGACACACTGCACAGGCTTAGCCCCGTGCCCCCGCAGGCGCTGGGCCTGCGGCGGGCAATCCTGCTATTCGGTCCGCCAGGCTGCGGAAAGACCAGTCTCGCGCGTGGCCTGCCGTACGCCTGGCAACGGGCCGATCCGCGACGCGAAGCCGGCTTCATGCACGTCAATACACACGCACTGTTCAGCGGGATGCGCGGTGGGGGACAGAAGCTCATTCTGCAGCTCTTCCAGGAGATCCGCGAGCAGGCATCCACCGGCATGCCCTTGTTCGTTCTGGTTGACGAGGTGGAGACGCTCGGCGCTAACCGGGGCAGCATCAGTTTGGAGACCAACCCACAAGATGCGATGTATCAGGTGACCGCGTTCCTCGAGTCGCTCGATATGAACGTCAGGGTCAGTCCTAACGTGATGTTCGTCTTCACTACGAACATTCCGAAGGCGATCGACCGGGCGGTGCGCGAGCGCGTGGACTTCTCGGTCGAGGTGCCTCCGCCCGGCCCCGCCGAGCGGGAAGAGATTATGCAGTCCGCGCTGACCGGGCTCCGCGTGGCGTACGACGTGGGGCCGGTCACGGCCGCTGCGGAAAAGCAGGTCCGCGACTGGCGGTGGCTGGTCCAGTCTTCGGAGGGTATGTCCGGTCGCGCCATCCGCCACGTGTTCGTGCTGGCCGCGACGCTGGCCGTCGGCTCAAAGTCACTCACGATCGAACATGTCGCTGACGCCCTGGCGCGGGTCACAGCGACGGAAGCCGGCCTGGAGCGTGCCGGCGGCATGTACCTGGAAAGCTTCCAAGGAAGGTGACCCGACAGTGAAGGCAGAACGTTCCATCACCGCCGCCCGACACTCGGCCGGCCGAACCATCGGCGAGTTGTCCAAGTTCGCCGCGGCCGTGCTGACCGCCCGCCGCTATCCGCACGCGGACCGGGTGGCTGACCAGCTGAGGTCGCTGACCCCGCTCTTCAATCTGCTGCTGGCCAAGCGCGCGGTCGGCTCGCCCGCGCTGGTCGTGCGGACCGACGGCATGGAGATCGGTCTGCACGTTGACTACGACATGAACGCCGAGGAGAACCTGTCCGTTCCGCCGATGGACCTTCTCGATGAGCTGTCGGGCGATGCGAAGGTCGAGGTCGCGGTGCTGGCCACCGAGGAGGTCGCACCAGCTCTGATCGAGCTGGTGAGCAAGGCCGACGGCAATCCGGCAACGGTCACGCTGACGGTCGTGACGGCAGGGCAGCCGGAGCCCGCCAAGCTTGATCCCGACGTCCCGTCGGCGGCAGAGTCGGCTGAGGCCCAGGGCAACGAGCCGTCGCCGGAGGACGCAGTTGCGCAGCCGGAGACGCCGGACGAGGACGACAGCGGCCGGTGAGCCAGCGGTCGGGGAGGCGACGCCGCCTCCCCGACCTCGGGTACCGAAGGTCGGTGGACCAGCGGGACAGATCGCCATCGCTGGTCCGTCTACCCGGCGGTCGACAGCCTTCCGGTCGCCGTGACAGGTACCCCGTTGCCGCTGTTGCGCGGCTGGTAGTGGTCGAAGAAGACGCGGGCGATGAGCGCGCGTCGGCTTCGTACGCCCGCCTTGTCGAAGATGTTCTTGAGGTGGTCCTGGACCGTGTGGGGCGACAGGTGCAGCGATGAGGCGATCTCGGCCGTGCCCGCCCCCTGCAGGACGTGAGTGACCACGTCGCGCTCGCGGCCGGTGAGCCCGAACGCGGCGATCACCAGTGGTACGACGTCGGGGGGTCCGGCCTCCTCGATGGTGACGACGACCTGGCCGATCTGTCCGTCGCGGGCGGCGAGCGGTGAGGCGTGCACGATGAGCCACCGGCCCGACCGGGTGCGGTGGCGGGTCCGGGGGAGTACGGAGGAGCGGCCGGAGCCGTACGCGCGGGCGGCGCTGACGACGGCGGAGACGGTGGTCGGCAGTTCGCCCCAGAGGTCGCCACCGAGTTCGGCCACGCGTTCCGCGGCCGCGACGCTGGCCTGCGACACCTGGTTGTCGCCGTCGACGATGACGACCGCCGGGCCGCTGGTCGTGTTGACCGTGTCGGCCGCGCTGGCGACCAGCGCCGAGCGCAATCCCAGGGCGATCAGGGGTGCGAGGCGGCCGAGGACGTCGGTTTCGGCCATGCTGAAGCCCGGCGACTGCGGCGCGCGGTAGAGCGTTCCCATGCCCCAGGTGGTGTTGTCGTAGCGGCAGACGGTACGTAGCTCATGCCCGTACGAGTAATGGGGGTTGATGATCTCGCGATAGCGGCGGCTGCGCTGCGGATCGCCGCCGGTGTCGTGGCTCAGTAGCCCGACGGGTGTGTCCCGGCGGGCGATGTCGGTGAACTTGTTGACGTCGTCGGTTTCGTACTCGTACTGCACGAACTGGAAGTCGCGGTCGTCGGGCAGGCCGACCTTCTGGTGGTGGGTCAGCAGTTCGGTGTCGGGGTCCGCGGTGCCGAAGCAGGCGCCGTCGTACGGTATGACCGCGCCGACCAACGGGATCGCCGACGACAGGTACTCCCGTACGTCGAGGCCGGCCGCGGCCAGGCCAGCCAACCGTGCCCGAACCTGTTCAACGCGCAATGTGCCCACGGGGGAATTGTGGGCCGCGGGCCGGTGGCCGTCACCCCCAATAACCTGGGGGTCCGGTTGACCAGGTTCCAGGGGTGGGCACGCGGCCCGGGCGGCGGCACGCTGGGCGACATGATGACAACGCAGGTATTTTCCCGGCTGGACAGCCTTTTGAGCTCTCGTTGTACCGTGATCCAGCCCGGTGAGCCCGGCTGGGATGCCGCCCGGATGGCGTGGAATGTCGCGGTCGACCAGCAGCCGGTCGCCGTCGTGACTGTGCGCGAGGTCACCGACGTGGCGACGGTCGTCCGGCTGGCCGGCGAGGCGGGGATCCCGGTTGCGGCGCAGCCCGGTGGCCACGGCGCGACCCGCGCCCTCGACGGCGCGGTGCTGGTGCGCACCTCGGCGCTGACCGAGATCACCATCGACCGGGTGGCCCGCACGGCCCGGGTGGGTGCGGGGGTGAAGTGGGGGACCCTGCTGCCTCACCTCGACGGCACCGGGCTTATCGCGTTGGCCGGGTCGAGCCCGGACGTCAGCGTCGTCGGCTACCTGCTCGGCGGCGGGATGTCCTGGTTCAGCCGCAAGTACGGTCCGGCGTCGCGGTCGGTGCGGGCGGTGGAGCTGGTCACCGCCGCGGGCGAGCCGACCAGGGTCACCGAGCACAGCGATCCCGACCTGTTCTGGGCGCTGCGCGGGGGCGGCGGCGACTTCGGCATCGTCACCGCGATCGAGTTCGACCTGTACGAGGAGCCCGCGCTCACCGGCGGCAAGCTGATGTTCCCGGCCGAGCAGGCGGCGGCCGTTCTCACGGCTGTCGCCCGGGTGCAGGCCGGCGCCCCACGCGAGTTGACGCTGTGGGCCGCGGTCACGCACTTCCCGCCGTTGCCCGAGGTGCCGCAGTCGCTGCGCGGCAACTCGTTCGCGGTGGTGGACGTGACCTTCCTCGGGCCGGTGCCGGCGTTGGCGGACCTGCTGGCCCCGATTCGGGCGGCCGGGACGGCCGTCGTCGACACGGTGGATGTCGTGCCCATCGGGCGGCTGGGCGAGGTGGCCGCGGAGCCCGTCGACCCGATGCCGGCGATGGACCTCGGCGTCCTGCTGCACCGCTTCGACGAGGACGTGATCGGTCGCCTGCTGTCCGTGGCGGGCGGGCGTACGCCGCTGACGACGGTCAGCGTGCGCCACCTGGCCGGGGCCATGGCCGAACCGGGCCGTGACGGCGTCGCCGGGCACTACGAGGAGACGCACCTGCTGTTCGCGATGGGCGTGCCGGCGAACCACGAGCTGGCCGCCGCGATCGATGTCGCGTTCGCCGAGCTGCGCCGGGCCCTGGGCGACGTGGCGTCCGCCCGGGTGCCGTTCAACTTCCTCGGCCTGCAGGACATCGAGGAGGCCTACGACGACAAGGAGCTGGCGCGGCTGCGCGACATCAAGCGGGACCGCGACCCGCGTGGGGTCATCCGCAGCAACCACCCGGTCGACGCGGGCACGTCTGCCCCTGGGCCGGACGGTAGGGAACTGTCATGAGTACCGGCGACGAGGGAGGTACGGACAGGTTCCCCGCCGGCGTGGCATGGCCGTCGCACCCTCCCTGAGCGCGACCTATTCGTTGGCGGTGAGTCGCAGCCGGACAAGGACGTCGGCGACTTCCCGGGTCTCCTCGTGGTGTGCGCCGTACACCACGAGGAGGTCGTCGTGCAGCGGCCGGTCGTAGACGGCATAGGGGTCCGCCGGGGGCCTTCGCGGCAGGTCGAGGACCAGCTTCTCACTCGCTTCGGGTACGTCCGGGAAAGCGTACGAAGGGGTGGTGGCTCGGTGATGTGCTGTCGCCACAGGTCGAAGCCGCTGCCGCCGGAGAAGACCCGAACGCCTCGGCTGCGGCACCACGCCGGCAACCTGGCGGCCGGTATCGTCCACCTGCCGGAGTCGCGGCTCAGACGCCGAGCAGGCCACGCACGTAGGCGGCCTGTCCGGCGTGCTGCAGGTCGTCGCTCGCGACGCTGATCAGGCGCACGCCGAGGGTCACGGGCGGGTTCCACCGCTTGTCGACGACCCGGTCCAACGCGTCGTCCGTCAACCGCTTGATCAATGCGAGGGTACGCGCGGAGACAGCCGCGTAGTACTCCACGAGCGCCTCCCAGCTGTCCGGTCGCACGGTCGCCACCTGCTCGGGCGTGTGGGCGTACCCGGTGTTGGCGGCGTCGGGCTCCAGGCCGAAGCGCTTGGCCCAGCCGTCGCCGACCCAGACCTGCTCCTCGCCGAGCAGTTCGCTGACGTGATCGTCCTGCACCCGGGTGAGGTGCCAGACGAGCCACCCGATCGGGTTCGCTCCCGGCGCGGGCGACTGGCACAGCTGGTCCGGGGTGAGACCCTCCACCGCGTCCTGGACCAGCTCGGGCAGTCGCCCGAACAGGTCGGTAAGCAACGCACGGTTGTCCATGGGACTCCTCATCCAGCGCCTACGGCCAGGCTACGCGTTTCGCTATCGGATGTGGCCTGATCGTGAGTCAACCCTGAGCCGCATCGGCTCCGTGGCGCAGTGCTTCGCGTGCTATCTCCACCCGGCTGCGCATGTCGAGCTTGCCGAGGATGTGTGAGACATGGGTCTGTACGGTGCGTCGGGACAGGTACAGGTCCTGCGCGATGCGCGGTGTCGAACGACCTTCGGCGATCATCGCGGCGACCCGGCGCTCCGTTGGGGTGAGTGCTTCCCAGCCGTTGGTGGGCCGCGGTGGGCGTCCTCCTCGGACGCCCCGCCGGACGCCGTGTTGGCGCAGCCGGTTCTCCACGCGTCGGATGTCCCAGGTGGCACCGAAGGTGTGGTAGAGGTCGACCGCTTCGTTCAGCACGAGCCGGGCCTCGGCCATGTCGCCGCTGCCGGCGAGCGTGGCGGCGAGATCCTCCAGGGTACCGGCTAAAGGCACCGATGGTCCCACCTTCCGGTAGTGGGCGGCGGCCGAGCGCAGCGCCGCCGGGTCCCGGTTGAGGAGGCCCCGGCAGCGGTCGCGGGCGGCGGCTGCCCGCGCCGGTGGCACTTCCGCCGCGGCCTCGGACTGGCAGGAGCGCAGCGCGGCCACCGCGGCCGAATGGTCGCCGACGTCGAGCGCGATCCGCACGAGATCGGGCAGCCACTGGTGGGTCAACGTCATTTCACCGGGCCGTCGGTTCAGCATGCCGGACAGGATGGACACGGCGGCGTGCGGATTCCCGTCCTGCTCAGCGGTGAGCGCGTGCGCGGCAAGGAGGAAGTCGGAGTTTTCCCGGTCCGAGATCGTCGCGATGGGCAGGTCGAGTCCGGCGCGCAGGTGCTCATCCGCCGCCGATCGTTCGGCCCGCCGGCTGGTGATCATCGCGGCGACGCCGTGGCGCAGCATCATCGGTCCGCGTTCGCGCAGACCTGCGTACGTGATCTCGGTGGCGTCCAGGTCGACCGCGTCCAGCTCGGCCATCGCGTCATCCCACCGGCCCAACCAGTAGAGCAGCACTGCCGCGGTCAGCGCCGAAGTCACCTGGCCGGAATCGTTCCTGTCCGGGGACAGTGTGCGCCGGTACCGCAGGGTCGACTCGGCCTCGGGCCACCGCTCGAGGTTCTGCAGGGTGAAGACGCGAGCGTCGAGCGAGTACGTTCGTAGGTTCGCGTGTTCGGGGTCCTCCGCGAGCACGTCCAGGGCCCGGTCGACGTGGCTCAGGGCGGCGGCGTGGTCGCGCCGGACGGAGTGGGTCAGCCATAGGTCGATCAGCGCGTAAGCCATGGAGAACTGGTCGGCGGCCTCTTCGCCGGCTGCCAGCGCCTCACGGGCGGTGGCGTCGGCGGCGTCGAGATCGCCGGTGCTGGCCCGCTGGAACATCGCCAGCATCGCCAGCAGCCGGGCCCGCCAGAGCGCGGGAAGCTCCGGCCACGCGAGCGCGTGCCGAACCGCCTCCACGGCCCGGTCATTGTCGCCGGCGCTGAACAGGGCGCGGGTCAGCACCCAGTACATCTCGGCGTGGTGCTGTGGCTCTGCCGCGAGCGCCAGCGCCTGCCGGGCCCGGGTCGCGGCCTCCGCATGCCGGCCCATGCTGAGTAGGGTGCGGGCGAGGCCGACGAGCAGGATCTGCTGGTCATCCTGATCGGGAAGTGGGCGGTCGAGTTCTCGCTGGAGCAGTTCGACCGCGATGCCCGGCGCCTGCGCGACCAGGACCGATGCCGTCCGAGCGACCCAGCCGCGCGCCCAGTCGCTGCCCGGCTGGTCCGCCGCGAGCAACTGCTGCGCGACCCGCAGCGGGTCGGCGCCGGTTTCGGCGAGCGCCCGGGCCGCCTCGCCGTGCAGTGCCGATCGCAATGCGGCGGGCATGCCCTCGTAGAGGGCCTGGCGGATCAGCGGATGCCGGAACGCCAGTTCTCGGCCGACGCTGACGACCAGCCCGGCGCTGACCGTGTCCTGGACGCTCTCGGCCAGTTCGGAGGCGGGCACATCCAGCACGGCCGCCAGTTCCGTGACCCGGAACTCGCCACCGAGGAGGGATGCGGTGCGCAGCATCTGCGCGGTCCGCGCGGGGAGGACACCGAGCCGGTCGTTCAGGGCGGCCGCGTACGAGAACGGTATGTGGTCGAGCGCGGTCTCCGGCAGCTCGCCCGCGGGCCCGACGAGCCGTTCCCGGATCAGGGCGTCCACCAACTCGCATACGTAGAGTGGGTTTCCCATGGCCCGCGCGGCGAATTCGGTCAGTACCGGCCCTGGTGGCACGCCGATCAGGTCGGTGACCAGGGCGGTGACGTCGGTCTCGTTGAGCGGACCCAGCGAAATCACGGTGCCGCGGCGACCGGTGGCCGCCCGCAGTTCCCGCACCTCCCGCCGGCCCGTCCCCACCCGGCAGATACCGATCAGCAGTAGGGGAAGTTGCTCGGCCGCGACGGCCAAGCGGTGCCACACCAGCAAGGACGCCTCGTCCGCCCATTGAATGTCGTCCACGACCACGACGGTCGCACGTTCGGTACACGACTCGTCCACCAGTGCCACGAGCATCTCGATCGCCGTGTGCGCGAGGTCGTCCGGCTCGAACAGGCCTGGGCGCCGGTCACGCAGAAACGCGGCGATCCTCGCCCGACGGGGATCCGGCGAGCCTGACCGTACCCGCAGACAGTCCAGCATCACCCCCAACGGCAAGCGCTGGAAGAGTTGGTCCGCTGTGCCCCACAGCACCTGGCATCCGGTGTCACGAGCGGTGACCAGCGCAGCCGCCACCATGGACGACTTGCCGATGCCGGCCTCACCCTCCACCCAGACCACAGAGCCGAGGCCCCGACCCAGCGCACCGACCGCGGCGTGGAGAACCGCCAGTTCGCTCTCGCGTCCAACCCAGACATTCGGCCGATCGATGGGGAGCACGTCGAGAGAATACTTCGTATCGGCGGACATGAATGAAATAGATAGAAATGTCACGACGAGGTCCGAGGGTGCGATCGTCCGACCCGATGGCCCGCCCACCTCGGACCGGCACCGATGATGTGCGTCAAATGACGTAGGAACGGTGTTCGGTCGGTCGACCACCGACCGGCAGGCGCCGTCACTGTGCCGATGTCTGACCCCCGGATCGCCAGCACGATAAGACTACAACCTGGTCAGGTCAGGGGGTCAGGCATGATCCTGCACGAACAGCTGGTCGCGCGTGCCCGCGCCCGTCAGGCCCGGCACGGGCCCGCCGCCACGGCCAAGCGGTACGAGGAAGCGGGTCCCGGCCGCCTGGGCATGACAGGACCACTCAGATCCGTCTATCCCAGACTACGGTCGTCAATATGGTCAGTGATCGATCTCAGCTCGCTGCGTTCCTTCGCTCCCGGCGTGACCGGCTCACGCCGCGGCAGGCCGGCATCGTGCCGCTGCCCGGCGAGCGGCGGGTACCAGGCCTGCGCCGCGAGGAGCTGGCTCTGCTGGCCGGGGTCAGCGCGGACTACTACAGCCGCCTCGAGCAGGGCCGCCAGGCGAATATCTCCCGTGAGGTGCTCGACGCGCTCGCCCGGGCGCTGCGCCTCAGCGACGTGGAGCGGGCTCACCTGTACGACCTTGCCGCGCCCTACGCGTCCCGTGACCGGCTGCCCGCCGACCGCCCGCAGCGGCCGGACCCGGGGCTGCTGCGGGTGCTCAGCATGCTTGATCACGTCCCGGCGCTGCTCATCGGCCGGCGTGGGACCGTGCTGGCCCGCAACGCGTTGTTCAGCGCCGTGTACGGGCACAGCTTGGATCCGGGCACGTCGTGGCCGCACTTCCTGCTGCTCGATCCGGAGGCCCGCGAGCGCATCGACGACTGGGAGGGCGGCGCCCGGGCCATCATCGCCGGGATGCGGCGTGAGGCGGCCCGCTATCCGCAGGATCGTCGCCTGCAACGCGACATTGAGGAGTTGCGCCGGGCCGACACGGACATCGAGCGCTGGTGGGGCGATCACCTGGTGGGCGAGTACTCGTCGGGTCACCGGCGCATCCGCCACCCGGTCGCCGGTGTCCTGGACTTCGACGTCGAGCTGGTCGTCGCCCCGCGCGACGACAGCCAACACGTCGTCATCTACACCGTCGAGCCGCACTCGCCGACGGCGCGCACCCTGCCGCTGCTGGCCGCCTGGGGCTCCGACCGGGCGGAGGCGCGGAACTTCTGAAAGCAACGCCGTCATGACCGTCGGCGGCTCACCGGCGCATCGCGATGCCGGCGTCCGGACGTGCCTCTCCCGTCCGGGGCAGTCTCGATTTCAGTCCAAGGGCAAGGCTCGATCGAACGGATCGATATGCATTTACCATTCGTGCGAAACCTCAGAAGCGAACCGGCGGCTCGGCGGTCCAGTGTGCTGAAACCGGTAGGGACCTTCTCGGTGACTTACCCCGTGCGACGGAAGAAGAGGCCACGTGGACATGGCGGTGGCGTCATGTGGTTCGCGAGGGTTTTTACTGTCTTACTGGTAGGGCTGTCGAGCCTTTTCTTCAACGTTTCGCAGGCACATGCGCAGGGCGCCGGGCCGTCCCCTATCGACCCCGTTCGGGGTGATCTCGATACGGTCGACCGGGAAACGCCGTGGGGGCCGTTGTCGCAGTACGACCGCAACCTTCTGATCAACGTGGCTTGGGCGAATCTCTGGGAAGGGCCGACCAGCGGCACGATCGCCGACCGGTCGGCGAATCCGCGGGTTCAGGCGGTCGCCCGGCAGCTGATGCACGAACATCACGCTCTCGAAGAAGCGACCCAGGAAGTCGCTGATCAGCTCGATTTCACTCTTCCCGACCATCCGAACCCCCTGCAGGAAGCCTGGATAAGCGACATCCTGGGAAGGACCGGCGCTGACGCCGACGCGGCGTGGGCGAATATCACCCGCCAGGCCCACGGCACGATATTCATGCTCATCTCGCAGGTACGCGCACAGACTCGCAACGACGTGATGAGGGCGTTCGCGCAGAAGGCGAACGAGACGGTGCAACGCCACATGACGTTGCTGGAGAGCACCGGTCTCGTGCGGGCGAACGCCCTGTACGTCGGGTCCGCCGACATGGCCCCCCACCAGCCCCTGCCGGATGGGAAAGAGATCCTGGCCGGGGTGGCGGCCGCGCTCGCCGTTGCCGCTCTCACCGTCATGCTTGTCCGGGCCCTGGCGCGCTACGAGCCCCGGGCGGCATCCGAATGACGACCGTCGACATCCTTGCGGCCGGCATCGACGGTCACGACTCCGGGGTGCGGCAGGTGGCCGCGCTCACCGCCCGGCTGGCCTACCTCCTGATGTGCCTGACCCTCTGCTGGGGCGTGCTGACCGCGACCGGTTGGGTCCGCCGGGCGACCGGGCACCAGGCGCTGCGCGGCGGGCACATGGTGCTGGCCGCGTTCACCCTGGCGATGGGCTGCACGCACGCCGTTTCGCTGGTCTTCCTCGACGAGAAGGTGATCTCCCGCCTGGGCCTGGTCGTTCCCTTCCTCAACGGACAGTGGCGGCACGCACTCGGGATCATCGCGCTGGACCTGATGCTCGCGATCGGCGTGACCGCCGGCCTGCACCGGCTCTTCCGCTACCGCAACTGGCTGCGGTTCCACCAGCTCGCCTACGTGGCCATCGCGCTCGCCATGGTGCATTCGTGGGCCGGCGCGTGGGCCAACGCCGACATCGACATCTGGTGGATGGGCGGGCTGACGGCCGCGGTACCGGCGGTCGTCCTGACCGTCCTGCGGTTCGCGCCACCGGCAACGCTGATCCGGGTCGGGCTGATCGACGGTGAGACCGCCGCTCCGGTCCGCCTGGACCGGACGAACCCGGTCGAGATCAGCGTCGACAACCAGCGGTGCCACCGCTACGGCTTCTGCCAGACCGAGGCGCCGGAGATCTTCCAGCTCCGCGAGGACGGCCGCCTGCAGTACAAGCGCCATCCCGACCTCAGCCGAAACGAGCAGGTCTGGTCCGCGGCACGCGCGTGCCCGATGCGGGCGATACAGCTCAAGGGGGCCGAACTGAAAGCCGTCGAGAAATGACCCGGATAGTCATCGTCGGTGCCGGACTCGCCGGCCTGCGGGCCGCGGAACGCCTGCGGGAACTCGGCCACCGCGACGAGATCGTCATCCTCAACGCCGAGGACTCCATGCCGTACCACCGGCCCGCGCTGTCCAAGCAGTTCCTCACCGGCGAAGCGAACGCCGCCGACCTGCGCATCGACCCGCTGGAGGAGCTCGATGCGATCTGGCGACTCGCCACCCCCGTGCACCGGCTCGAACCCAAGCGCCGGATCCTGCACCTGCCCGGCGGTGAGGAACTCGGCTACGACGGGCTGATCATCGCGACCGGGGTGGAGGCCCGCCGGGTCAACGGCGGCCAGCACGGCAATCCGCGCGTCGTCACCCTGCGTACGATCGCCGACGGCAAGCGGCTGCAACGCGCGCTGGCCGGCAACCGGTTGCCCGTTGTGGTGCTGGGCAGCGGCTTCACCGGCTGCGAGATCGCCTCCAGCCTGCGGCACATGTCGCGCGAGGTGACCCTGATCGGCCGGTCGAAGAGCCTGATGGCCGGCCTGCTCGGTCCGCAGTTGGGCAGCCAGCTGGTGGAACTGCACCGGTACCACGGGGTTGACCTGGCGCTGGGCGCCGGCATCGAGGAATGGTCGCTGGGTTCGCGCAGCGTCACGGTACGGCTCAGCACCGGTCGGGTCATCGAGGCGGCGTGCGTCGTCGTCGCGGTCGGCTCGGTGCCGTCCATCGCGTGGTTGCGGGACTCCGGTGTACCGGTGGACGAGGGGGTGCTGTGCGGGCCGACCTGCCACGTCGACGGCTTTGACGACATCGTGGCGGCCGGTGACGTCGCGCAGTGGCCCAATCTGCGCTTCGACCGGGCGCCCCGCCGCGTCGAGCACTGGACGAACGCCATCGAGATGGGGCGGGCCGCGGCCGAGAGCCTGCTCGCCGGCAAGGGCTCGGCGGCCCCGTTTTTGCCCGTACCCCGGTTCTGGTCCGAGCAGCACGGCATGCGCATCCAGGCCGCCGGCGTGCCCGCGCTGGGCGGCGACCGGGTGGCCCTGCGCGAGCTGAGCACCGGCGGTCGGTCGGTGACCGGGTACGTACGCTCGGGGCGGCTGGTGGGCGTCGTCGGCTTCAACAGTTCCAACGCCGTCCTCGCGTACGGTGACGAACTGGCGCGGCAGGCGCCGCTCGCCGCCAACGAGGCGCCGTCGCCGGCACGGCGGTCCCGGCGCCTTTCCTTCACCGAAGCCGTACGGGCGGGGAACCGATGAAGTATCTCCTCGGCGCCCTCCTGCTCGTGCTCACCGCCGGTGCGGTCACCTTCCTGTCGAAACGGGATCCGGACGCGTCCGGGCCGGTCCAGGCGGACCATCGGATCGTGGCGGCTCCGGCCACCGGGGCCCCGGCGCCGAGCCATCAGTCGCAGCCGCCGGCGGCGGGAGGTCCGGTCGCGGTCGGTTTCACCCTGCTGGACGGGAAGCTCTACCTCGTCACGGCCAAGACCAGGAAAGCGGCCGAGCAGGTAGTGGCCATCCGCCAGCCGGTCTTCGCCTGCGGCGCCGAGGCCGGTCCGGGAAGCGACCTCGAGGCATGGCCGATGCGCAACGCCGGCGGTGGCGGCGTCCTGCCCGGCGTCGCCGAAGACGGAACCCTCCTAACCGCACCCCACGACGGCAGTCCCGTGTCCTGCACGGTGCAGGACGGCGGACGCGGGTGACAACCAGTGGAGTACGCGCATGAGTTCAGCAGATGACACACGCCCCGAACACCCGGGTGGACGCCCGGTCGGATCCCGCTTCGGTGGATGGTCGGACTACCAGGAGTGGGCTGAGCGCGATTTCCGCCCCCGCGACCCGGACGACGAGGTCGGTACGCATCCACCCGCCGCCCTGGTCGTCGAAGTGCTGACCTACCTGTCGCCCATCTCGCTGCCGGAACTGGAACGGGCCGGTGCCGAGAGCGCCCGCTGCCAGATCCATCCCGGCGGTGTCGACACCGGTTCGGCCTGTGCCCGGGACGACATGATCGACATCCATCTGGACATCGACCTCGAAGCGTCCATGATCCGGCCCTACGTGCGTACCGGCGGGCGGGTCGAGGCGGCACACCCGCTGGAGTTCGAGACGCTGCTCAGTTCGACCGGCCTGCACGAGAACTGGTCCGGGGAATCCGAACTCGCCGGAGATCACCTGCAGCTGTGCGAGCACTGCGCGACGCCGCAGTCGGTGGCCGAGATCGCGGTCGCCCTGAACGCGCCCATCGGCGCGGTGAAAGTGCTGATCAGCGACGCGATCGACCAGGGCCTGCTGATGCTGCACGAGACGACTCCCATCTCCGACGGCCGGCCGCCGGTGGCGCTGCTCAAGCGCGTACACGCCAGCCTGGCGAAGCTCAGCTGACCGGACCGTCGCAGGAGTGACTGTGCCTATTTCATGGAAGCGCCCGAACGGCTGGCCCGTTCCCGCCCGGATCCTCGTGTTGCTGGCGATCCCGCTCGCCGTCGCCGGATGGGGCGGCACCGAGATGATCCGGCACGCCGCCGAACAGCGGTCCGCGGCCCAGGCTGACGCGGCGCTGGTCTCCCGTACGCAGGCCGTCGTGGACGTACTGACCGCGGTGCAGCGCGAGCGGGCCGCGTCGGCCGACGCGGCGCCCGAGGCCCGGGCGGCGACCGACGCGGCGATAACCGCCGCCGGGCTCGACCAGATCCGGCTCGACCAGCTCGCCGACATCCGGGACATCGTCGTGCCGGCCACGGCGATCGCCCGCTACACCGCCGTGACGGGTTCCCTGCTCGACCTTCTGGACACGTACCCGGCCCGGCTCAGCAGCGCGTCGCTGGCGGAGGCGCTGCGCGAAACCACCGCGCTGCGGCGGGCCAGAGAACACCTGGACCAGAACCGACTGCTGCTGCTCAGCGCCACGCCGTTGAACGAGTCGGCCACCACGCAGGCGCGGTCTGCGCTGGCCCTAGGGCTGCGGCCGGGCGTGCTCGATGAGGAGCAGAGCCGCACCTGGACCAGGCTGGCGACCACGATGCTGCCGCCCTCCGGCGGGTTCCGGCCGGTCGTGCCACGTGCCCAGTGGGAAGCGGCCACCGGACCCGCGCTGACCGGCCTGGATCAGCGAATCGCCCAGCGCGCAACGGAGATGGCGGACCGGGCGGGGAAGGCGGCCGAGTCGGCCGGCGCGGCTCTGCTGACGACGGTTCTGGTCCTCCTGGTGGCCGGGGTGCTCGGCGCGGTCGGCATCGTGGTGCTGCTGCGGCAGATCACCCGGCGGCTCACCGCGGTCAATAACGCGGCCGCCGAGCTGGCGAACCGCCGGCTTCCCGAGCTGTTGCGCGACATCCGGGACGGCCGGATCGAGGGGCAGCAGTCACCGTCGGTGGTACCGCCCCTGCCCCAGGAGTTCGCCGCGGTGGCGGACGCCTTCGGCGTGGTCTGCGCACAAGCGGTGGCCGCGGTGGGCGAACAGCGGGAGATGCGCTCCGGGTACGCGGAGGTGTTCACCAACATGTTCCGCCGTGGCCAGTCGCTGGTGCAGCGGCAGCTGCACCTCATCGAGCGGCTGGAGGCCGACGAAGAGTCGCCGAGTCAGCTGGCCAAGCTCTTCCAGCTGGACCATCTCGTCACCCGCATGCGGCGCAACAACGAGAACATCCTGGTGCTCTCAGGGACGGAGGTGGTGCGCAAGGCAACGCAGCCGACGTCGGTGGAGAGCCTCCTGCAGGCGGCGAAGTCCGAAGTGGAGGCGTACTGGCGGGTCGAGGTCATCGACCCGCCCAAGGCGCACATCGCCGGAGCGGCGGCAAGCGATCTGGCCCGGACGCTGGCCGAGCTGATCGACAACGCGATCTCCTTCTCGCCGCCGGAGACGACCGTGTCGGTGCAGGCGCAGGTCCTGCGCGACGGCAGCCTGTCGATCGCCGTGATCGACGAGGGCATCGGCATGACCGACGACGAGGTCCGGGCTGCGAACGGGCGGCTGACCCGGCTGGGTTCGACGGAGCTCGTGCGGTCGCGTCGGGTGGGCCTGGTGGTGGTCGGCCGGCTGGCCGGACGGCACGGGTTCGGCGTGGAACTGCTCGGCGGTGACCAGGCGGTCGGTACGATCGCCCTGGTCAGCGTCCCGGCCGACCTCGTGGAGGGCGGCGAACGTCCGGGCTGGGCCGACCGGCGTCTCGCCCTGCAGGCCGCCGCCTCGCGGCGCCGCAAAGCGGAGACACCGGACGTCCAACATCCTGGCCCCGCTCCGGACCGTTCGCGGCAGGCGCCGCCGCCGGCCGTACCACCTCCTGGCCCATCGGCGGACCGCTCGCGGCAGGCGCAGCCGCCGGACGTACAACCCGCCGATACGGCTCCGGACCGCTCCCGGCAACTCGTCGAGCAGTCGCACACGGACATTCCCGACGACCTGCCGACGCGTACCCCTAACCGGCTGATCGGCAAGAACGCGGATCCGGCCAAGCGGGCCGCGTCGGGGTGGTTCAAAGCCCGCGACACGGCGGGGCAACCCCGGTCGGTGTCGGTCGCCGGCGAGGCGGCGGCGGCCCCGGACGGCTGGAGTGTGCTGTCCGAGTTGAGCGGTCCCCGGCACTACGACTACACCGACGACGGACTGCCGATCCGGCAGCGGGGCGCGCAACTCGTTCCCGGCAGCGCTCGGCGCGACGGCGGCCAACGCGAGATCATCCGGGACCCGGCGCGTACCCGGTCGCGCCTGAGCGGCTTCCAGCGCGGTGTGCGGAAAGCGAAGGACCCCGACCAGAGCCGCGTATCGCGGTGGGCCGCCCTCGGCAAGAGCAGAAAAACCTCAGCGAACACCATCGAATCGGAGTGACCGTGGACACCAAATCGTCGCCGAAAAACGAGTACGGCTGGCTGATCAACGACTTTGCGGGCCGGGTGCCCGGGGTGGCGCATGCCGTCGCGGTGTCCGCCGACGGGTTGTTGCTCGCGGCCTCCGACGACCTCGCGAGCGACCGGGCCGACCAGCTGGCGGCGGTCGCCTGCGGCCTGGTCAGCCTGGCCGACGGCGCCGCGCAGTGCTTCGACGCCGGCAACGTCAACGAGACCATCATCGAGATGGACGGCGGCACCATGCTGCTGATGTCGATCAGTGACGGGTCGTCGCTGGTGGCGCTCGTCGACCCGGCCGAGGACGTCGGCCAGATCGCGTACGAGATGGCCCTGCTGGTGGACCGGGTGGGCCGGACCTTGACCCCCGCCGCCCGCGACGACAACGAGTTGCGGTCGAAGCTGGTCGCCCACCGGGCGACCGAGGCTCGGAGCTGACCATGACGAAGACCAGCAGCGAAGGCACCACGAGGCGCGGCGCAACCGTGACCTCGGTGAAGATCGTGGTGGCGGGCAGCTTCGGGGTGGGCAAGACCACGATGGTCGGCGCGGTCTCCGACATCAAACCGCTGACCACCGACGCCATGATGACCCTGGCGAGCACTAACGTCGACGACATCGCCCGCATCCCGCTGAAGGCCACCACCACGGTCGCGATGGACTTCGGCCGGGTCGAACTCGAGGACGACCTGCTCCTCTACCTGTTCGGCACACCGGGCCAGGAGCGTTTCTGGTTCATGTGGGACAGCCTGGTGCGCGGGGCGATCGGCGCCGTCGTGGTGGTCGACACCCGACGGCTCGCGGACTCGTTCACGTCGATCGACTTCTTCGACAACCGCGGCATCCCGTACGTGGTGGTGGTGAACAAGTTCGACGGCATCCTGCACCACCCGGTCGAAAGCGTGCGCCGCGCCATGGCCCTCGACCCCGCCATCCCGGTCGTCTGCTGTGACGCCCGCGTACGCGGCGAGGTCAAGAGCGTACTGCTGACACTGCTGGAGTACGCGATCTCGCAGTCGGAGGAGGCCCATGTCGAGCCGACCGCGGTCTGAGGGGGTCGCGCCAGCCGGGCGGATCCTCGACCTGACCATCGAGCGGCTGCGGGAGGTGCTGGCGCGCCATGATGTGCTGATCATCGTCTTCTACGCCGACTGGTGTACGCCCTGCCGCAGCTTCCGGGAGACCCTGGCCGCCGCCGCGGAAGAGCACCGGGACGTGGGGTTCGCCCTGGTGGATGTCGAACGGCAGGTCGAACTCGCCAAGGCGTTCCAGGTCGGCGCCGTTCCCAAGATCGCCATGCTGCGCAGCGGCGCGATGGTCTTCTCGCACGAGGGGGAGCTCACCGACGAGGCCCTCACCGACCTGGTGGAGCAGGTACGCCGGCTCGACATGGCCGAGCTGAGGCGAACCGCCGCGCAGCGGACCGGGCGCGACGATGGCCACTGAGGTCCCGCACATCCCCGTCCTGGACGGCGGCGTGCGGCTGCGCGAGCGGTTCCGGGTCGCGGCACCGACCTGGTGCGCTCCGCCACCGGCCGACCCGCTGGGGCCGGTCGACCGGCTGCCGCTGATCGTCGCGACGCTGCTGGCCGCCGGCGCCCTCGTCCTGGTCAGCCTCCAGCATGGCGGCAAACCGGCGCTGCTGCTCGCCCTCGGCCTGGCGCTGGGCTTCACGCTGTTCCACTCGCACTTCGGCTTCACGTCCGGGTGGCGGCAGCTGGTGACCGTCGGCAACGGCCAGGCGCTGCGCGCGCAACTGCTGCTGCTCGGCGTCGCCGCCACCATGATCACGATCGTCCTCGCCGGCCAGCTGGCGGTCTTCGACCCGGTCACCCGCCCCACGGCGGTTCCTATCGGCCTGGCGTTGCTGATCGGCGCCACCCTCTTCGGCATCGGGATGCAACTGGCCGGCTCATGCGCCTCCGGCACCCTCTTCGCCGTCGGCGCCGGCCAGTCATCCATCGTGCTCAGCCTCGGCGGCTTCGTGGCCGGCCAGACGCTGTGCATCTGGGCGTACCCGGCGGTGCAGGAATTGCCGGCCGCCCCGGGGCTGCTGCTGGCCGACCGGGTCGGCTGGATCGGCTCCAGCGCGGTCACCTGGGCGGCGGTGTTACTGGCCGGTGGGCTCACGTGGCACGTACAGCGCAAACGCCGGCCGCCGCCGGTGGCCCCGCCACCGACCGCGCGCGGCGCGGCCCGGCTCTACCGCGGCACGTGGTCGCCCACTGCGGGAGCGCTCGTCCTGGGTGTGCTGGCCGGCCTGGTCTTCCTGGTCTCCGGCCGGGTCTGGGCCGTCGCGAGCGCGTTCGGCCTGTGGGGAACGAAGCTGCTGCAAGCGGCCGGCGGGCACCCCGAGCACTGGGCCTTCTGGCAACTGCCGGACAACGCGCGCCAACTGCAAGCGCCCCTGCTCACCGACCGACTGACGCTGACCAACCTGGGCATCATGATCGGCGCGGCGGTCGCCGCGGCGGCGGCCGGCGCCTGGCGGTTGCACACCCGCATGCCCGCGCGCGCGGCGCTGGCGGCCCTGCTCGGCGGGCTGCTGATGGGCGTCGGCTCACGCATGTCCGGCGGATGCAACATCGGCGCCTTCCTGGGCGCGATCTCGGTCGGAAACCTGAGCGGCTGGATCTGGGGTTGTTGCGCCCTCGCCGGCGCTTGGCTGGGAGTTCAGGCGCGGCCACTGCTCGGCCTGCACAATCCGAGACCCTCCGACAGCATCTGCTGACCGAAGGGAAGAGTGCCTGGCACGCACCGAGATGGGGAGGCCGCGGGCTGCGGCAGAGTTCTGCTGCGCCGTGGCCAGGTAACCGCGCACTGGGATGACCCGTTTGCCTGGGCTCGCCGACGTAGAGGTCGTCGAAGAAGAACTGCTCCTTAATGAGCTCGTCGCCGACCTCACAACGGATTAGGTCGGCAAGGCGTCGCGAACGGCAGATGCCACCAGCGGGAGTCAATCTCGTTGGGCTGGCAGTGTCCAGGTAGGCCGATTCGTGATCACCTGGGCAGTATGATTGCAGCCAGTAGTCACTTTTGGGGTGAGTCAGCGCCGGAGGCGGTCGGCTTGGTGGACGGTGCGCATTGAAAAAGTATCAGCCGATGAGTCTGGCAGTGCTCGCTCAGCATGTGGCGGCGACTGCTGATGGTCGGTTGCGCTGGAAGTTGGTGTGGGAGTTTCTGGAGGAGTACCGGTGGGAGCCGCCAGAGTCCCAGACACGGCTCTTGTGGTCTGAGCCGGAACCGACAGGTGACGAGCGCTGGGATGCCCTGCTGGCGGCGTTGGCTGAGCACCTGTGTGCGCAACATGATCTTGCTCCGCCGCAGTGGGCGGAGTCTCGGGTACTGCGCCATGCATGGTTTCCGGCCGAGTTGGCGATTCAGCGTGCCGACGCCTTGGTGCGGGCGCCAGCCGCGTTCCGAAAGCATGGCGTGTACTTATCTGCTCATGATCTGAGCGCGGCGTGACCGACGGCGGAGTCCTGATGGGCCGTGCGGACCTGGAGCGGGCCTTCACCGCGCTTGGTGACCGGCTGGGTCGCCGGGGCGTGGTCGCGGATCTTTTTGTGGTTGGCGGGGCGGCCATGGCACTGGCATATGACGCGACCAGGGTCACCCGCGACGTCGATGCGTTGTTCGTTCCGCACGGGGTGGTGGTCGAGGAGTCGCGTGCCGTAGCCGACGAACTCGGTCTGCCGCCATGGTGGCTCAACGAGCAGGCCAGCGTCTACGTCTCGGGCAAGGACGACCCGGGGAAGCGTCGGGTGTTCGACCATCCGAATCTGCGCGTGATGGCGGCGTCCCCGGAACACATCTTCGCCATGAAGGCACTGGCTGCGCGTACCCGGGATGTCGATGATCTACGGCGGCTGGCCGAGCTCGCGGGCGTGGCTACGGTCGATGACGCCCTGCAAATCTGTCATGACTTCTATCCCGACGAGGAGCCCTCACCGCGGACTCGAGGCGTTCTGGCGGAACTTTTCGGCGGCTAATGCGGCACGGGGGCTCGCGACCAATGGGCTGGCTTATGTTCCCTATGAACTACACAAAGGTGTTGAGTACGCCGCTAGGCCACCAAGCGGTGCCGGTCTCAACCTAAACCGCCTGCCCGGTAGAGGCCTCAGGTTGTTTCCGGCCTGGTCCCGCCGGCCACGGCCAGTACGCGCCGGGCGGAGCGAACCACGGCCTCGTCCACCATCCGGCCGTCCTCGTCCAGCGCGACACCGGTGCGGTCACCGTCGAGCAGCGCCACGACCCGCCGCGCCCGTTCGATCTGCGCGGCGGTCGGTGTGAACACGTCGTGGACGGTGGGTAGCTGGGCCGGGTGGATGCACGCACGGCCGAAGAAGCCGAGGCGGCGTAAGGCCTGTGTCGACGCGGCGAACGCGGTCAGGTCCCGGAAGTCGACCGACACCGGCGCGACCGGTGGGTCGATGCCGGCGGCGGCGCTCGCCGCGACGACCTGGGACCTGGCCCAGAGCAGTTCCAGTCCGTCCGGGCCAGGCTCGATGCCGAGGTCGGCGCTCAGGTCGACCTCGCCCAGTTGCAGGGCCTGGACCCGTGGCGCGGCGGCGATCAACCGGGCGTCGTACACGGCACCGGCAGTCTCCAGGAGTGGCATGAGCGCCACCGCCGTGCCGCCGAGCCGGCGGTCGATGTCGGCCACCTCGTCGGCCGACCGCACTTTGGCCAGGCACAGTCCGGTCACGTTCGGCGCCGACCGTAGCGCGTCGACGTCAGCGTGGCGGCGGGCGCCCTCGTTGACCCGGACCCAGATTTCGCTGGCAGGCTCCCGTAGGCCGGCCAGCCAGGCGAGCACCTGCTCGCGGGCCAGGTCCTTGCGGGAGGGTGCGACAGCGTCCTCGAGGTCGACGATCAGCGCGTCGGCGCCGCGGCTCAGTGCCCGGGCGAGCTTGCCGGCGTCGTCGCCGGGCACGTACAGGTAGCTGCGCACGAAGCTAGTCCCATCGCAGTTCGACGGAGGCGTGCCGGGCGTCGCGGGCGGTCGCGACCCGCAACGACAGCGGCGGGTTGTTGCCTGGTTCGGCGACGGCGGCCAGCGGTTCGCCGACGTAGACGGGGGAGTGCAGCCGGTACGAGATGGTGGTCGGCGTACGGCCCGGCAGCGCGCGGCGCGGCAGTTCGAGCATGTGCAGGACCAGCAGCGGCCCGTGCACGACGAGGGCCGGATAGTGCTCGACCTCGGTGGCGTACGGGTGGTCGTAGTGGATGCGGTGCTGGTTGCCGGTCAGCGCGCTCATCCGCATGAGCAGCGGCGGGTCCGTGACCAGTGGCAGGGCGCTGTCGGGGTCGACGTCGGGTCCGGTGGTCGCCAGCGCGACGCCGCGCCGGTCGGCGTCGCCGGGCCCGCTGCGGTAGACGATGTCCTGATCCTCGACGAGGCACAGCTGGCCGCGTTGGTACAGCTCCGACCGCACGGTCACGAACAGCAGCGTGCCGGTGCGGCCGTCCTTGAGCCGGGCGCCGAGCATCGTACGGCGGCGGCGGACCGGCTCACCGTAGGCCACCGGCCGGTGCAGCGTGCAGGTCCCACCGGCGAACATCCGACGCCGGTCGGGTACGGGCGGCAGGAAGTGACCGTTTGCGGGGTGGCCGTCGGCGCCGAGCAGGTGCCGGGGCGTCCATTCGACGAAGTGGAACCAGTGCCACATGGGTGGTGCGACCGCGACCGGTGCGGCCGTGCCCCACAGTCCGGCCGCCGCGGCGCCCACCGCGAGGTCGGGCGTGCACTCGTCCTCGACCGGCTCGGGCCGCCAACCGCTGACCAGTTCCGGGTTCATCGGGCGGCTCACTCCAGGACCCCGGCGGTGCGCAGCGCCGCGATCGCGCCGTCGTCCATCATCAGTTCGTTCCTGAGTACCTCGACGGTGTGTTCGCCGAGCGCGGGTGCGGGACGTGCCGCCGCGCGCCGCGCCGTGTGGATCGGTGACGCGGGGGACAGGTGCGGGCCAATCCCGTTCTGGTCCACGATGGACATCAGCGGGTGGTGCCACAGCGGGCCGTCCGGGGCCACGAGTTCGGCGAACGACCGGTAGGGCGCCCAGAGCACCGAGGTCTGGCGCAGCGCGTCGTGCACGGTCGCGGCGTCGTGCCGGGCGAACCAGTGCCCGAACAGGCCCGCGAGCACCTCGCGGAACTCGTACCGGTCGGACTCCAGGGTGAAGTCGCGGTGCAGGGCCTTCTCCAGCGCGGCGACCGGTTCCTGCTGGCCGGTGACCGCGACGAGATCCGCGAAGTGGCGTCCGGTCAACGCCACGACCATCACCCGGGCGCCGTCGCGGCAGGTGAAGTCGCGGCCGAAGCTGCCGTACAGGTGGTTGCCGATCGGGCGCCGCTCGACGCCGTTGACCTGGGCCTCGGCGAGGAAGCCCAGGTTCCCCGCGGTCGCGAGCGCCACGTCCTCAAGCGCGATGGTCACGTGCTGCCCGTCGCCGGTCCGGCCGCGTTGGTGCACGGCGCTCACGACCGCCAGGGCCGCGTACAGCCCGCAGGCGATGTCCCAGATCGGGACCACATGGTTGACGGGCTGGTCGTGCCCGTCCGGTCCGGTGACCAACGGGAAGCCGGCCTCGGCGTTGACCGTGTAGTCCACGGCGGGGGTGCCGTCCTGGCGGCCCTGGATCTGGACGTGGATCAGATCGGGCCGCGCGCGGCGCAGCGTGTCGTAGCCGAGCCACGATCGGCCGGGGGCGTTGGTCAGCAGGACGCCCCCGTGGGGTCCGTTGCGTTCCAGGAGTTCGGCCACGAGCCGCTGGCCTTCGCCTGACCGCAGGTTGACGGTCATGGAACGTTTGCCCTTGTTCAGGCCGGCCCAGTAGAGGCTGGTCCCGGAGCCCCGCGCCAGCGGCCACCGCCGCGTGTCCGGCGCCCCGCCGAGCGGGTCGATGCGGATCACGTCGGCGCCGAGCTGGGCCAGCGTCATGCCCCCCAGCGGGGCCGCTACGTACGTCGATACCTCCACGACCGTCAGGCCGTCGAGCGGGAGAGTCGGCACGCGAGACATTGTACGGCCAAATCGCTGATGATCCAGAGCTGGCGTCAAGCTGATACGTGGCGGCATCGCGCCAGGCGGCTATCAACGCGGTACATTTGGCCTTACAAATTTTCGAGGTTCGGGGGCGGGGACCATGGCGGGACGCGCGCGCGGCGCCGAGGCGGCGTACCAGACCGTCGCCCGTGATCTGCGGGCGGGCATCCTGCGTGGCGAGTACACCGACGGGCGCCTGCCGACCGAGGCCGAGCTCTCGCGGACGTACGGGGTCAGCCGGCAGACGGTGCGGCGGGCCTTCCACGACCTCGTCGCGGAGGGCATGGTCTCCCGGTTCCCCGGACGGGGCACGTTCGTGGCGCCGACCGGCGCCTATCTGCGCCAGTTCGGCTCCGTCGAGGACCTCATGGGCCTGTCGTTGGACACGACGCTGGAGATGCTCACGCCGCTGCGCCGTACGGTCGATGTGGACGCCGCGGGCCGGCTGCGACTGCCGTCCGACGCCGTCTACGCCGCGCACTTCCGGCGCCACTACGAGGACACGCCATTCTGCGTGACCTCGGTGTACCTGCCTCCCGACGTGGGCAGGCTTCTCGATGATGTGCCCGAACTCGCCCGGGCAGGAGCCCGCAGCGTCGAGACGGTCATCGGCCTGCTCGACGCGCGCCTGGCCAGTCCGATCGCCGAGGCCGAGCAAAGCATCACCGCGGCGCGGGCCACCCCGGCCCTGGCGGACCGGCTCGCCTGCGAGGACGGCGCTCCGCTGCTGCGCATCGACCGGCTGTACTACGCCGCCAGCGGCGCGGCAGTCGAGCTGGCGACGAGCTACTTCCTGCCCGACCGCTACTCCTACCGGGTCCGCCTGCGGCGCAGCGGTCGATGACCTGGGCTCGACCGCAGCCCAGGGGCCCGTCCCGGTACCGGTCGCGGGTGAGATCATGTCATGATAGCTAAATGATTCAGAACAATCAGATCGGGCTTCTCGCGGACCGGCCCGGCCCGGGCGACGTCGCCGCGGCCTGGGTCGGTCGCCTGCAGGCGGCCCTCGACCGTGGCCCGGCCGCCGCATTCGAGGATCTCTTCATCGAGCAGGCGGCGTGGCGCGATCTGGTGTTGATGAGTTGGACGACATCCTCGACCAGCCCGCGTGCCGAGGTCGTGCGCGCGCTGCGCGAGCGGCTGGCGAACGTCTCGCCCGTGCGCGTCACGATCGCCGGCACCCCGGACTGGGTGACCCGGGTCGGGCGCGAGTGCCTGGAGATCTTCCTGGCATTCACCACCAGGCACGGCCGGGGCCGGGGGATCGTTCGGCTGGTGGAAAGCGACGGCGCGTACCGCGGCTGGACCCTGTCGACGGCCCTTGAGGAGATCATCGGGCACGAGGAGCGACGGGGCGCCAACCGTCGCCGGGGCGGCCACTACGAGCACGTGGCGCCGGGCGCCAACTGGCGGGACATGCGGGAGTGGGCGGTCGCCTACCGCGACCGTGAACCCGACGTCCTCGTGGTCGGGGGCGGCCAGGCCGGGCTCGGCGTGGCCGCGCGGCTTAACCACCTGGAGGTGGACACCCTCGTGGTCGACAAGTGGCCGCGCATCGGCGACAACTGGCGCCAGCGCTACCACATGCTGGCCCTGCACAACGAGACCTGGACGTGCCACCTGCCGTACCTGGAGTTCCCGGACAGCTTCCCCACGTTCCTGCCCAAGGACCAGCTGGCCAACTGGTTCGAGATCTACGTCGAGGCCATGGAGATCAACTATTGGGCCGGCACCGAACTCGTGTCGGGCGCGTACCACGTCCAGGACGGGCGCTGGACGGTCACGCTGCGCCAGGGCGGCGGTGCGCAGCGGGTGGTGCGGCCGCGGCACATCGTGATGGCCACCGGGGTGAGCGGGATCCCGTACCGCCCCGACATCCCGGGGCTGTCCGACTTCACCGGCGACGTGCGGCACACCACGGAGTTCGTCAACGGTGCCCCCTACGCCGGACAGAGCGTGGTCGTGGTCGGCACCGGCAACAGCGCCCACGACGTGGCGCAGGAACTCCACCGGTGGGGCGCCGACGTCACGATGCTCCAGCGGGGCTCCACGACGGTCATCGGGCTGGAGCCGGCGGGACGGCTGCCCTCGCGCATCTATCACGAAGGTCGCAGTCTGGACGACGTCGACCTGCTGGCCGTGTCGACGCCACCGCCGTACGCGCTGCGATCGCAGCAACTGTTGACCGACCGGATGCGTGAGCTGGACCGGGACCTGATCCGGCAGCTGAACGACAAGGGGTTCCGGACCGACTACGCCGAGGACGGCGGCGGCATGCTGAGCAAGTACCTACGGCGCGGCGGCGGCTACTACATCAACGTCGGCGCCTGCGATCTCATCATCTCCGGTGAGGTGGGCCTGCGGCAATGGTCGGACGTCGAGGGATTCTCGCCGCGCGCGATCCGGTTCCGGGACGGTACGGCGCCGCACGTGGACGCCATCATCCTGGCGACCGGGTACCAACCGATGGGCGCCGCGGTCGAGCGTTACTTCGGAGCCGAGGTGGCCGGGAGAGTCGGTCAGATCTGGGGCCTGGACGAGACGGGTGAGGTGGCCAACGTCTGGAAACGCACCCCGCAGCCCGGCCTGTGGTTCGCCGCCGGCAGTCTCGCCTCGTGCCGGCAGCGTTCCCGGTACCTCGCCCTGGAGATCAAGGCCGACCTGCTGGGTCTGTCGCGGTCCTGACCGCCGCGCTCCTACAGGCCGACCGCTGCGGCGAGGGCCATGCGGTGCTCGTCGGGGCTGCCGAGCAGCTCCGCGTCGCAGCGGGCGCGCTTGTAGTACAGCTGGGAGACGTGCTCCCAGGTGAAGCCGGTCGCGCCGTGCACCTGGATCATCGCCTCGCTGACGTCCCGGTAGGCCCGCGAACAGGCCGATCGGGCCAGGTGGGCGAGCGCGGTGGCGTCCCCACCGCGCGCCGCGACCAGGGCCGCGTGGGTGGCCACGGAGCGGGCCGTCTCGACCGCCAGGTACAGGTCGGCGAGCCGGTGGCGGATGGCCTGGAAGGCGCCGATGGGCCGACCGAACTGCTCGCGCAGCTTGGCGTGGTCGACACTCAGTTCAAGGGCCCGCTCCGATCCGCCGACCTGCTCGGCGGCCAGGGCGATCGCGCCGGTCATCAGCGCCGCGGCGATGCTCGCCTCCGCCTCGCCGGCCGCCGCGAGGAGGGTGCCCGGGCAGTCCCGGAGTTCGATGCGGGCCAGTCGACGGGTCGGGTCGAGGGTCTGCTGGGGGGTCCGGACGAGCCCGTTGGCGTCGGCGGCTACGGCGAACAGACCCGGTCCCTCGTCCGTGCGCGCCGCGACCAGGAGGAGGTCGGCGAGCGCGCCGTCGAGCACGTACGCCTTGATCCCGGTAAGCGCGTACCGGCCCGCGCCGATCGGGCGGGCCGTGGTGGTCGTGCTCCGGGCCGACCAGGTGCCGGCCGGCTCGTTCAGGGCGAGGGTCGCGATGCACGCGCCGGACGCGATGTCCGGCAGGTAGCGCTCGGCGGCTTCACCGCCGATGTGCGCCAGCGCCGGTGCGGCCAGGGAGGCGGAGGCGAGCAGCGGGCCGCACAGCAGCACGCGGCCGGCCTCCTCGTGCACGATCGCCGCTTCGGCGATCGTGAAGCCGCCACCGCCGTACGCTTCGGGGACCGCCAGGCCCTGCACCCCGAGCTGGGACGCCATCGCGGCCCACACCGCGGGGTCGTGGCCCTCGGGGGTGGCCATGGCCCGGCGCACCGCCGGCTCGTCCGAGTGGGCGGCGAAGAACCGACGCACGCTCTGCCGGAACTGCTGTTGGTCGGAGCTCCACGAGAAGTCGCTCACCGGGCCTCCTAGTAGAATGATTTAGCTCAGCATAAGATTTTGCCATGGCGTTGCGACAAGTGGTGAGCCTCGACACCGATCCGGAGACCGGCCGCCTGCGGGAGCGGGTCCGGTCGTGGCTGGCCGAACACCTCGACGACGAGTTCCGCCGGACCGCGGCCAACGCCGACTACCTGCCCCGCGACAGCCATGAGCGGGCGGTCCAGTTCTGCCGGGCGTTGCACGAGCAGGGGTGGTTCGTGCCGCACTGGCCGGTCGAGCACGGTGGCGGCGGTCTCGACGTCGTGCAACAGGTGGTCATCCGGGAGGAGCTGGCCTACGCGGGCGCCCCGATCGTCAACAACAACGGCGTCAACATGCTGGCCCCGGTACTCATGGCCTACGGCACCGCCAAGCAGCAGGCCGAGCACCTTCCCCTCATCGCGCGCTCCGAACGGATGTGGGCCCAGGGCTACTCGGAGGTCGGCGCGGGATCGGACCTCGCGGCGCTGCGCATGACCGCCCGGCGCGACGGCGACGAGTACGTGCTCAACGGGCACAAGACCTGGACCAGCAACGGCATGCTGGCCGACTGGATCTTTGTCCTGGCCCGGACGTCACCGGTGGAGCGCAAGCGCCAGGACGGCATCTCGTTCTTCCTGGTCGACATGGCGAGCGAGGGCATCATCCGCCGGCCGATCCGGTCAATGACCGGTTATCCCACGTTCGCGGAGGAGTTCTTCGACGACGTGCGGGTCCCGGCCGACCAGCTCGTCGGGGGTGAGGGGGAGGGCTGGCGGGTGGCCAAGGCGCTGCTCAACGCCGAGCGCACCAACGTGACCCGGGCGGCGCAGGCCCAGCGCTACCTTGATGAGCTCGTCGAGTGGTGTCACCGGCAGGGGCCGGGCAACCCGTTGCTGGATCCCGGGAGGCGGGCCGCGGTGGCCCGCGTCATCGAGAAGGTGGAGATGGGTCGGGCGCTGTCGTACCGCATCGCCCACCTGCAGGCCGAGCGCGCGTTGACGCCGGGAATCGCCTCACTGTCCAAGCTCTACCACTCCGAGCTGGCCGCCGAGGTGCGCTCGGTCGGGGCCGACGTGCTCGGCCTGCCCGGGATGCTGCTGCCGCAGGACCCGGACGCGGTCCTGCACGGCCACTTCTCCGAGGGCCTGCTCCTGTCGTTGCTGCACCGCATCGGCGGCGGCACGAGCGAGATCCAGCGCGACGTCATCGCGACGACCGCGCTCGGGTTGCCGCGCTGAGTTCCCGCCTCGCCGCCTTGACGCGCCCGGCGCCCGATGCTTCGATGACCCCAGGCTAAATGAGCTAAATGATTTGACTGGGAGAGCGCCATGGAACGTCGCAGCCCCATGGAACGTCGCTGTGTCGGGAAGGTCGTCATCGTCACCGGAGCCGGCCGTGGCATCGGCCGTGGCGAGGCCCTCGAGTTCGCCCGCCACGGGGCGCGCGTCGTCGTCAACGACTACGGCGTGGACGTTCACGGCCAGGGGCCGACGTCGGAGGCCGCCAACGCGGTCGTCGAGGAGATCCGGGCCATGGGCGGCGAGGCCGTAGCCAACGCGGACGACGTCTCGGACCCGGCCGGCGCGGAGCGGCTCATCGCGACGGCGCTCGACACCTGGGGACAGCTCGACGTGCTCGTCAACAACGCCGGCATCCTGCGCGACCGCACGCTGGCCAACATGTCCGTCGACGAGTGGGACGACGTCATCCGGGTACACCTGCGGGGCACGTTCCTGACCATGCACCACGCCGCCGTGCACTGGAAGGCCCAGGCCAAGTCGGGGGCGGAGCAGGACGTGCGGGTCATCAACACCTCGTCGCACTCGGGGCTGATCGGCAACCCCGGGCAGTCCAACTACGGTGCGGCCAAGGCCGGCATCGCGGCTCTGACCATCATCGCCGCGCAGGAACTCCAACGGTACGGGGTCGCGGTGAACGCGATCTCGCCGACCGCGCTGAGCCGGATGACCGAGGACCGGCCGTTCGCCCAGAAGTACGTGGACCTGCCCGAGGACACCTTCAACGCCATCGCGCCCGGGAACGTGGCGCCCATGGTGACCTGGCTCGGTACCGATGCCGCCCGCGGCATCACCGGGCGGGTCTTCTTCGTCGCGGGCGGCCAGGTGGCGGTCGCCGAGCCGTGGCAGGAAGGACCGAAGGCGGACAAGGGTGCGCGCTGGGAGGTGGCCGAACTCGACGACGTCGTCCCCGACCTGCTGGCCCGCGCCCGGTACCAGGGCTGGTCGAAGCCGAAGGTCGCCCCCGACGCGCCGGCCAAGGTGTGAGCCCGGTGACGTCCTGGACCTTCCCCGTCGAAGCTGGCCACGTCACCATGTTCGCCCGCGCCATCGGCGACCCGAACCCCGCGTTCGAGCCGCCGTCGGCCGAAACCGCGATCACCGCCGTCCCGCCCACCTTCGCCATCGCGGCCGCCCAGTTCCAACCGGGTTACCCGATGCGGCCGACGCCCGAACAACCGTGGTTCGGCTCGGCCAGCACTCCCGGAACGCCCCGGCGGGCCCTCGGCAACGGCGAGGACACCGGCGGGTCGAAGGGAACCGGCTTCCACGCCGAGGAGCACTTCGAGTACCTGGCCCCGGTCCGGCCCGGTCAACGCCTCTCGGCGCGCACGGACTGGGGTCGGACCTGGCACAAGCAGGGCAGCCGCGGCGGCCGGCTGACCTTCATCGAAAAGATCACCGAGTTCCGCGACGAGGACGGCACGCTGGTCATCCGGGAGCGCAGCGTGTACGTGCGCACCGAGCGTACGGTCGGCGACGAGGAGCGTGGGTGATGCTCAACGCGGCCGATCTGCGGGTCGGGCAGGAGTTCTCGGCGGTGGTCGTCGAGGACCTCACCCGGACCCAGCTCGTCATGTACGCCGGCGCGTCGGGTGACTACAACCCGCTGCACACGGACGAGGTCTACGCGACGCGGGTCGCCGGGTACCGCACGGTGTTCGCCCACGGCATGCTCACGATGGGCATGGCCGGCCGCATGCTCACCGACCTGGTCGGTGTCGACGCGTTGCTGGCCTTCGGCGGGCGCTTCCGCTCCCAGGTCTGGCCCGGTGACACGCTCACCGTCACGGCCACGGTCACCGAGGCGGACACCGAGGGCGGGACCGCCGAACTCGATGTCGTGGTCCGCAACGCGACCGGGGAACCGGTGTTCACGGGATACGCGAGGACCCGATGCGCGACCTCGTGACCTCGCCCCACGTGGCCTACCGGGACGGGCTGGCCCGGGGCGTGCTGCTGTTCCAGCGGTGCGACGCCTGCTCGGCCGCCGTCTTTCCGCCCCGCGTCGTGTGCCCGTCGTGTGGCGGCGCGGACCTCAGCACCGAACAGAGCGCGGGCCTGGGCGAGGTCTACAGCACGACGGCCGTCGCGGCCAAAGACGGCGAGCCGTACGCCGTGTGCCTGATCGACCTCGACGAGGGCTTCCGCATGATGTCGACGGTCACCGGCGTGGCCGCCGCTGATGTGGAGATCGGGTCGCGGGTCACGCTCGTCGTCGAGGACGGCGACCCGCCCCGTCCCACCTTCGTCGGCGGGACCGGCCGATGACAATGTCGCTACGCGGTTCGACCGCGGTCGTCGGCGTCGCCGAGTCGGACCTCGGCCAGGTGGCCCCCGGCATCACCGCGATCGACCTCGCCGCCCAGGCGGCCGTGCGGGCCCTCGACGACGCCGGGTTGGGCACCCGCGACGTGGACGGGTTGTTCAGCGTGGTCAACGGCAAGCTGCTGCACACCGTCGACGTCGGCGAGTACCTCGGCATCCGGCCGCGCTTCACGGACAGCACCATGACCGGCGGCAGCGCGTTCGTCTCCATGCTGCTGCACGCCGCCATCGCGCTCACCGTGGGCGCCTGCGACGTCGCGCTCATCACCTACGGCAGCACGGCCCGCACCGACGCCAGGGCGGGCCGGCTGTACGGCGGACGCCCGGCCGACCAACCCGACTACGAGAGCGAGTTCCGGCCGCGCAGCCCCGTGACCGGGTACGCGCTCGCGGCCCGCCGCCACATGCACCAGTACGGCACGACGCGCGAACAACTGGCCGAGGTCGCCGTGGCCGCCCGGCAATGGGCGATGCTCAACCCCAGGGCGTACCGGCGGACCCCGATCACGGTCGAGGACGTGCTGGCCAGTCCGGTCATCTCCGCGCCCTTCGGCGCCCTCGACTGCTGCCTGGTGACCGACGGCGGAGGGGCGGCCGTCATGGTCCGGGCCGACCGGGCCGCCGACGCCCCCAAGCCGGCGGCGTACGTGCTCGGCGCGGCCGAAGCCCACTGGCACAAGTGGATCTCGCAGATGCCCGACCTGACGGTCACCGCGGCCCGGGAGTCGGGCGAGCGGGCGTTCCGGATGGCCGGCCTCAGTCCGTCCGACGTGGACGTCCTGCAGCTCTACGACGCCTTCACCATCAATCCGATCCTTTTTATCGAAGACCTCGGCTTCTGCGCCAAGGGCGAGGGCGGCGCCTTCGTCTCGGGGGGCCGGATCGCACCCGGCGGCGCGTACCCGGTCAACACCAACGGCGGAGGGCTGAGCTACTGCCACCCGGGCATGTACGGCATCTTCACGATCATCGAGTCGGTACGGCAGCTGCGTGGGGAGGCCGGCGACCGGCAGGTTCCCGGCGTGGAGGTCGCGCTCGCCCATGGCAACGGCGGTCAGCTGTCCAGCCAGGCGACGGCGATTTTCGGCAGCCGGGGCACCCTGTGACCGCCCGGGTGCGTACCGAACGGCGCGGCGAGGTCCTGGTCGTCACCCTCGACCGGCCCGATCGGCTCAACGCGCTGTCGCCGCTGATGGTCCAGCAGCTGGACGCGGCGTGGGACGAGGCGGCCGATCCGGCCGTGCGGGCCATGGTGCTCACCGGTGCCGGGCGCGGTTTCTGCGCCGGCGCGGATCTCGCGCCGGACCCCGACGAGGTGACCCTGCCGGTCACGACCGTGTTGAGGCGCTGCTACAACCCGATGCTGCTGCGTCTCGACGCGCTGGGAAAGCCGCTGGTCGCGGCCGTCAACGGAGCCGCGGCCGGCGCCGGCCTCGGACTGGCCTGCGCGGCGGACGTCCGCATCGCCGCCACGACGGCGACGTTCGTCCCCGCCTTCGCCCAGATCGGCGTGGCGCCGGACATGGGAGCGTCCTACCACCTGCCGCGCATTCTCGGCTACGAGCGGGCGCTCGTGTGGGTGCTGCGCGGCGAACGGTGGTCGGCCGACCGGGCGCTCGCCGAGGGACTGGTGCGCGCGGTCGTCGAGCCCGACGACCTCGTGCCCGAGGCGGTCGCGCTCGCCCAGAGCCTGGCCGCGACCACACCCACCGCGGTACGGGTCACCCGCGCCCTGTTCCGGGCCGCCGCCTCAGCGAGCCTGGCTGAGCACCTCGACCGGGAGGACCGCCTGCAGGCCGAGGCGCTGGCCGACCCGCTGCGGGCGCAGTTGCGGGCGGCGACCGTCGCCCGCGTCACCGAGCGTCGCCCGGACACGGCCGGGTAGCGGGCTCAGCCCGCCAGCCCCACGTCCGGCTCGTGCCGGGTACCGGCGGCGAAGGCGATCGCGGCGCCGCCCACCAGTACGCCCGCGATGATGAGGCCCGCCCGGACCGACCAGGCGTCGGTGACCAGTCCGAGGGAGACGCTCGCCAGCGGTCGCGAGCCGACGAAGCCGACCATCCACAGTGCCATCACCCGCCCGCGCAGGTGCACCGGCGCCCGTTGCTGGATGTGGGTGCTCAGCGACGCCATCCCGACTCCGAAGCCGCAGCCGGCGACGACGAAGGCGACCACCGCGACCAGCTCGTGCCGGGCCAGTCCGGCCCCGGCCAACCCGGCCGCGAGCAGCACCAGACCGGCCAGCGACAGGGTGCGCTGTTCAAGCCAGCGCAGCGCCAGGAGAAGGACCAGCAGGCCGGCCGCGGCCCCGCACCCGAAGGCGAAGGTGAGGGGTCCGACCAGCGCGACATCCCCGGTGAGCAGGCTCGACAAGGCCGGGGCCAGGGTGATGGACGGGTCCGACCCGAAGCCGAGGATGGTGACCGCCAGCAGGGCCAGGCCGAGCACGCGGTCGTTGCGCAGGTGCCGTACGGCGGCCCAGACCCGCCGGTCGGAGCGCGGCGGCGGCGCCTCGGGAGGGGGGAAACGGGCCACCAGCACGAACAGCGCGAACACCGCGTGGGTGGCCGCGCTGGACGCGAAGGCGGGGGCCGGTCCGATCCGGGTCGCCACGATCGCGCCGACGGCCGGTCCGGCGATGCGGGCGACCATCATCGGCAGCGTGTTGAGGGTCATCGCCCGCGGCAGCTCCTCCGGGGTGACGATCGCCGGCACGATCGACTGCATCGCCGGCCCGCCGATCGAGAAGCCGATGCCGACCAGCAGCGACCCCACCAGGACGGGGACGGCCACCGCCCACCCCCGCAGCTGGTCGTCCAGCAGCAGCCACACCGCCACGGAGGCGGAGCCGACCACGCAGCAGATCCGCCCGAGCAGGATCTGGAAGGTGGGCGAGCCGGTGTCGGCCCATCGGCCCGTCAGCGGGGTGAGGGCCAGTTGGGGGCCGAACTGCGCGACCGTCACCAGCGCGACGGCCGCCGCCGACCCGGTCGCCTCGAAGACCACGACGGCCGCCACGATGCTGTGGATGAAAACGCCGAACGACGTGAGCAGCTTGCCCCAGAACAACGCGCCGAAGGTCCGGTCGGTGAGCAGCCGACCGATGGTCCGGTTCGGCAGCGGCTCATCCACCATCGGGGCGCGTCGTCATGACGCGGCCCAGCGGGGCTCGCGTTTCTCGGCGAAGGCCCGCATTCCCTCGTGGTAGTCGGGGTGCTGCAACTGGTGCTGCAGGACGTACCGGTAGGCGACGTCATGCGAGGCGGCCAGACCGACGTCGAGGCTGGTCCACATGGCCCGGATCGAGGCCTGGGTCGTGCCCGGCGAGAGCTTGGCGATCTGCAGGGCGATCTCTCGGGCCCGGGACTGCAGGCGGTCAGCCGGCACGACCTCGTTGACGAGACCGATCTGGTACGCCCGCTGCGCGCTGATCCGCCCGTCCTTGGTCATCAGGGCCAGCTGCATGACCATCGAGATCGGCATGCGGCGCAGCAGCACCGTGGGCTCCATGGCGAACACGTTGCCGACCATGAGATGCGTGTCGATGAGCTCCGCGTGCTCGGCGGCGATGATCAGATCGGAGTCCGCGACCTGGTGCAGCCCGCCGCCGACGACCATCCCGTTCAACGCGCAGATGACCGGTTTCCAGACCTGGTGATGCAACCGCGACCCGGGGACCTTGTTACGGATGCCCTTCTCGGACGTGGCGCGGATGTCCTGGCCGGCGCAGAAGGCGCGGTCCCCGGCCCCGGTGATGATGGCGACGCGGATGTTCTCGTCCTGCCGGATCCTGGCCCAGGCCACACCCAGTTCGGTGCGGGCGGTGTCGTCGGTGGCGTTGAGGCGCTCCGGGCGGTTCAGGGTGATCGTCGCGACGTGGTCGGTGACGTCGAACAGGATGCGTTCCAGCTCGGTTGTTCCGGTCGGGTTGAGGTCGTCGACGGTGACAGCCATCGGGACTCCTTTCGGGCGATCGGTGAGCGGTGAGGTCTCGCGTCCGTCTCAGGCGATCCACTGCCCGCCGGAGACGGACAGCAGCTGGCCGGTGACGTGGGAGGCGGCGTCGGAGCAGAGGAAGGCGACCACCCCGGCCACGTCGGCCGGCGTGCCGATCCGGCCGGTCAGGGTGCTGGCGGCCATCTCGGCCAGCTCGTCCGGGGTCTTGCGGGACAGGAGCCAGGGGGATCCGATGGTGCCCACGACGACTGTGTTGACCCGTACGCCGAATGGGCCGAGCTGGACGGCCATCAGCCGGCCCAGGCCCTCGACGCCGGCCTTGGCCGCGGCGTAGGCCGGCGGTCCGGTGCGCACGCCGTGCGCGGAGATGGAACTGATGTTGACGATGGCGCCGGTGCCCTGCTCGACCATGGACCGCGCCGCGACCTGCGAGACGATGAAGGTGCCCTTCAGGTTGACGTCGACGATGCGGTCCCAGTCCTCGTCGGTCTGGTCGAGAAACCGCGCGGGCAGCGTCATGCCCGCGTTGTTGACCAGGGCACGCACCGGGCCGGCCGTGGCGCTGAACGTTCCGAGCGCGGACGTGACGGCCGACCGGTCGGTGATCGAGGCCGTCAGGGGGACCAGCAGTCCGGCTTCGGCCTCCGCCAGCGCCTGCGAGGAGGCGATGGCCTTGGGGTTCACGTCGAGGACGCCGACCCGCCAGCCCTGGCTGATCAGCTCGAGCGCGATCGTGCGTCCGATGCTGCGCGCGCCGCCGGTGACGATCGCGGCCGGCCGGTCAGGTTCCATGTGCGTTCAGGCCTTCCATCAGTTCGGCTTCGACGCGGTCGAGGGTCGGTCGGAGCAGCTCCACCGAGGTCATGATCATTTCGGTGAGGTCGTCCTGGCAGCCGCGCGCGAGCCAGGCCTCGATCGTGGCCCGGTTGGTGCTGTTCACGATGGACGCGGCGATGCGCGGACGCGGGTCCGTGCGCGCGTCCACGCCGTAGCGGGCGGCCACCTCGTCGGTCACCTTGTCGATCCACTTCTCGTTGATCGAGAGCATGCGTGAGCGCAGCGCGGGGGCCTTTCCGTACATGCGGGCCCGGGCGGGGAACACCTCGCCCTGGTCGAGGATCGACGTGGCCACCGCACCCGCGACCGCGGTGAGCGACTCGGCCAACGACTTGTCCCGCATCGTGCGCAGGACGTTGATGGCCGCTTCGAGTCGCTCGGACTGCTGGTCGAAGAGGATCTCCTCTTTGTCGGGGAAGTGATGAAACAGCGTCCGCGGCGCCACGCCGGCCCGCGCCGCGATCTGGTCGGTCGTCGTCTCCTCGAAGCCCTGCTGCTCGAACAGGGCCAGGGCCGCGTCGATGAGCGCCTGACGGTTGCGCTGCCCGCGAACGCGCCGCAGGTCCACGTGGCCTCCGTTCGATCCGCGGGACTCGTTATGTGACAAGCCCTGCGGCCTTGTTGACCTTCCTTCCGGCATGCTGACATAGTACTTGCAGTTAACGCAACTACTTGTCCGGTGAACGCGGGGCACCGGTCCCCGGCGAGGGAAGGACGCGGTGAGCGAACAGAGCGACCTGGCCGACCGCATCCGGGCGGTGCTGGCTATCGACCCCGACGCCCCAGCCGTCGAGTACCACGGAACCTGGTACGACTGGCGCAGCCTGGCCACCGTCGCCGTGGACGTCGAACGGCGCCTTCGCGCCCTCGACACCCCGGGCATCGCGGTGGGCGTGGTCCTGCGCAACGACCCGGCGATCGTCGGGGCCGTGCTCGGCGTGCTGCTCGCCGGCGGCTGCGTGGTGACCATCAGCGCGCATCAGGGTGACGCCGGCCTGGAGCACGACCTGAAGACGCTCCTTCCGCCGGTGGTTGTCGCACTGCGCCGGGACTGGGACCGGGACGGGGCGCGCGCCGCCGCGGCGGGCGCGCTCGGGCTGCGCGTCGGCCCGGGCGACGCCACGGCGGTCGGCGTCGAGATCGGCGAGCCGGACGGCGCGGTGGCCGCCGGTCGACGGCCACCACGGCCCGAGGTCGCCATCGAGATGCTGACGAGCGGTACGACCGGCCCGCCGAAGCGGGTGCCCCTCGGCTACCGGGCGCTCGGCCGGGCGATCTTCGCCGCCGGCCGGCACTACTCGTCCGGATCGGCACAGGTACGGCTGGGCACCGGCGTGGCCATCATCAGCTCGCCCATGGTGCACATGTCGGGCCTGTTCCGTACCGTGCTCAACATCTGCCAGGGGCGGCGCATCGCCCTGATGGACCGCTTCCAGGTGGCCGAGTTCGCCGGACTCGTGCAGCGGCACCGCCCGAAGGCGGTCAGCCTCGTGCCCGCCGCCCTCGCCATGGTCCTCGACGCCGACGTGCCGGCGGCGGTCTTCGACAGCGTGAAGGTCGTGACCGCGGGCACGTCGCACCTGCCGGTGGACCTCCAGCGGCGCTTCGAGGAGCGCTACCAGGTGGCGGTGATGCCCTCCTACGGGGCGACCGAGTTCGCCGGCGGCGTCGCGGGCTGGAACCTTCCGCTCTACCGCGAATGGGGAGACCGCAAGAGGGGCAGCGTCGGGCGGCCCCAGGGTGGCCGCGAACTGCGGGTCGTCACCGAGGACGGTGAGCCGCTGCCGGCCGGCGAACGCGGCCTGCTCGAGGTGCGGACCTCGGGTGACGCGTCGTGGGTGCGTACCACCGACCTGGCCCACATCGATGAGGACGGGTTCCTGTTCATCGACGGCCGGGCCGACGACGTCATCATCCGTGGTGGATTCAAGATCACGCCGGCCACCATCGTCGACGTGCTGCGGCAGCATCCGGCCGTACGCGACGCGGGCGTCGTCGGCATCCCGGACGCCCGGCTCGGGGCGGTACCCGTGGCGGCGGTGGAGCTGGTGACGCCCGACGCGGCGACCGAGGAGGACCTGATCGCGTTCGTCCGCGGCCGGCTCACCGGTTACCAGGTTCCGGTGCGGGTCGTGCCCGTGGACGCGCTGCCGCGCACCGACTCGCTCAAGGTGAGCCAGCCCATGCTCCGGACCCTGCTGCAGGACCTGACATGACGGTCGGGGTCGTGCTGACCGAGCTGGCGGCCGGCCTGGGCTTTCCCGAATCGCCGCTGGCGCTGGCGGACGGCTCGGTGCTGGTCAGCGAACTGTCCGCCGGGCGGGTCAGCCGCGTGGCCGATGCAAGAACGGAGGTCTACGCCGACCTCGGCGGTGGACCGAACGGGCTCCTGGCCGAGGGCGCGGACCTGCTGGTCTGCCAGAACGGCGGGGCGTCCTGGGCCGAGGTCGCCTGGCCCTTCGACCTGCCGGGCGCGGTGCGGCTGCGCCTTCCGCACGGCCCCCCGCAACGGCCGGTGCCGCCGGCCGTGCTGCGGGTGGCGCAAGACGGCGCCGTGTCCACGGTGGCCACCGAGTTCACGACGGCCACCGGCCAGGTGCGTCCCCTGAGCCGGCCGAGTGACATCTGCTCGGACGGCCAGGGCGGCTTCTACCTCACCGACGCCGGTGCCACCCGCGACCGCCGACGCGAACTCATGGGGCTGCTGCACGGGCGGCCGGACGGGACCGTCACCGAGATCCTGTACCCCCTGGAGATGCCCAACGGTGTCGCGCTGGCCCCCGACGGCCGCACGCTGTACCTCACCGAGACCCGTACCCGCCGGGTCTGGCGCGTCTCCCTCGACGGGCCCGGCCAGGTGGGCGCGGTGCACGGGTTCGCCACCGTCGAGAGCGGTGGCCCGATGAACTTCGGCGGCGCCGATGGCGTCTGCGTGGATCCCAGCGGCTACGTCGTCGTGGCGACCCTGGGCTCGGCCGGGCTGTCCGTCTACGACCCGGCCGGACGACTGCGGCTGTGGATCCCGACCGGCGATCCGATGACCACCAACGCCACCGTCGACCGGTACGGCGACCGCCTGGTCGCGTCGCTGGCCTCCACCGGCCGGCTGGTCGCCGTCGAGCGATGGAGCGAGGTCCTAACAGCCGTCCGGGCCGGCGGAGCGACCGCCGCCGTGCCGGCTCAGGTGACCTGGCGCTGAGCGTCGTCGGCCCGGCCGGCCGGTCGCGGTCCGCTCCCGCCGCGCAACGCGGGCAGCACCTCGCGGGCCAGTAGCCGCAGCCACGCCAGCTCGGCCTCGGCGGTCGCCATGCGGGCCGACACCTTGAGGTGGTGGACGCCGGCGCCGGCGTAGGCGCGCAGGCTGGCGACGATCTCCTCCGGCCGTTCGGACACGCCCACGCCCTGCGCCGCCGCCCCGTGCTTCGCGACGGCGTCGCTGACGATGGCGAACCGGCGCAGATCGGCGCGGGGCGAGAAGTCGACATTGGCGTGCAACCGCAGGGTGGCCGGGTCGCGGCCGTGGCGGCGGGCGGTCTCCCGTACGGTCGCGAAGCCGGCGGCCAGCTCGGCCGGCGTGATCCGCGACGCGATCCAGCCATGGCCCAGGCGACCGGCACGATCGAGCGCGCTCGCGCTGTGGCCACCGACGAGGATGGGCGGCCCGCCCGGCCGGGCCGGTCGGGGGCGTACGTCGATCTCTTCGACGTCGTAGAACGTCCCGTGGAACGTGAGGTAGTCGCCCGGCTCGCTCCACATGCGACGGAGAAGCTCGAGATGCTCGTCCATGCGGGCACCGCGCCGGTCCCACGGCATCTGCAGCGCCTCGGCCTCCTCCCGCAGCCAGCCGGCGCCCACGCCGAACCACAACCGCCCGTCGCAGTACGCGTCCAGGCTGGCCAGCATCGCGGCGTTGAGCAGCGGGTGGCGCAGCGGAAGGACGGCGACGCTGGTGCCGAGTTTCACCCGCCGCGTCACGGCCGCGACGTAGGCGAGCGTCGTCAGGCACTCGAGGTTGCCGCCGAGGACGGCCGACAGCGCGCCGTCCTCGGGGGGTCGACCGCCCGCGAGCGTGTAGGCCGACCGTATCCGGCGCGGCACCGCGACATGATCGGCCGCCCACAGCCCGTCGAAGCCCAGCTCCTCAGCGGCCTGCGCAAAGTCGCGTACGAACGACGGTGTCGCGTGCTCACCCAGGTGGGGCAGCTGAAGCCCGACCTCCATCGCGGTCGTCGGCTCTCAGTCCTTGTTGCTCGGCGACCACGGGATGACCAGGCGGGCCACGGTCCGGATCACCAGAGCGAGCGAGAATCCGAGCAGTGCCACGGTCACGATGCCGACGTACATCTGGTCGGCCACGAACAGCGACCACGAGTGCCAGATGCGGTAGCCGATGCCGGCGTCGCCGTTGACGAACTCGATGCCGACCACGATCAGGACCGCGTTGCCGATCGCCAGCCGCAGCCCCGTGAAGATGCGGGGGAGCACCGCGGGCAGGGTGACGTTGGCGAATCGATCCCAGCCGCGCACACCGAAGGACTGTGCCGCCTCGATGTAGCCCTCGGGGATGTCCGAGACCGCCTCGATGGTCGAGATCCACATGATGAAGAAGACACCGATGCCGACCAGGATCATCTTCGGGGTCTCGCCGAGGCCGAAGATGAGCAGCAGCAGTGGCAGGATGGCGAGCTTGGGGACCGTGTAGAGCGCGTTGAACAGCGGCTCGAACCCCGCCCGGATCGGCCAGGACAGCGCCAGCAGAACGCCGGTCGTCACCCCGACGACGACACCACCGGCGAAGCCGATGAGCAGGGCCCGCAGGGTCGTCCACACATCGCTGAACAGCGTGCCGTCAGCGATCATGCGCTGGGCTGTGGTGACGATCTGGGAGGGTGCGGGGAAGAACCGGGTGTCGATGAGACCCTGTGCGGCGCACAGCTGCCAGAGGCTGATGAGCACGATGGGTACGCCGATGCCGAGCGTGCGGGAGATGCGTCGGCGTTTGCGCGCGAAGCCGACCGGGTCGAGCTCGGCCCCGCTCGGCACGACCGCGCAGGCGGCGCGGGCGTTCGCCTCGGTGCTCCGGGCAGCCGTCCGCTGTTCGGTACTGGTCATCAGGCCACCTCGCGCTGGTTGTCGTCCATGGCGCCAGCGGGTTCGCCGCCCGGTGCGCGCCGCACCTCCGCCCGCAGCTGGGCCCAGATGCGCTCCTCAAGGGCACTGAACTCGGCCGTGCCGCGGATGTCGGGGGTTCTGGGTCGCTCAAAGGGGACGCGGTAGTCGCCGATGATCCGGCCGGGGCGGGCCGACATGACGACGATCCGGTCGCCCAGCAGGATCGCCTCGTCAAGGCTGTGTGTTACGAAGACGACCGTCCGCGAGTTCTCCTGCCAGATGGCCAGCAGTTCCTCCTGCAGCAGGCGGCGCAGCTGCGCGTCGAGGGCCGCGAAAGGCTCGTCCATGAGCAGGACCTCCGGCTCGACGACCATCGCCCGGGCGATCGACACGCGCTGGCGCATGCCGCCCGACAGGTTGCCCGGGTAGGTCTTCGCGAAGTCGGTGAGGCCCATCCGCTCCAGCCAGTGCGCGACGCGTCGCCGGGCCTCCTCCTTGCCGACACCTCGGGGTCGCAGGCCGAAGGCCACGTTCTGTTCGACGGTCTTCCACGGGAAGATGCCGTAGTCCTGGAAGACCATCGCGGTCGGCCACGGCACCGGGCGTTGCGTCTCGATCTCGACGAGGCCGGAGGTGGGCCGGTGCAGGTTGGCGATCATCCGCAACAGCGTGGATTTGCCGCAGCCGGACGGCCCGACCAGGCAGACGAACTCGCCGTCCATGACGTCGAGGTCCACGCCCTCGAGTGCGGTGACGGCGTGGGTGGTGCCGTACACCTTTCCGACGTCCCGGATCCGGATCTTCTCGTCCACACGATCTCCCTGTTGCCTGCCACGTCGGCGGTCGAGGCGCCATCTGGATAAATCATTCAACCAATTGTTCTGGCGTGCAGCGTAACCCGGCCGAAAAGAGCGCGCAATGGTCGCGCCATGCCGGCCCGGGCCGGCTGGCCGCCACGGTGTCTGCGGCCCGGCGCGCGGCGCGGTCCGCCTCCCGGGGCGGCCGAGGGCTCCAGGCCCGTCCCGCGGTGGGCTCCGATCGCGGCGGTCCCATCGGTGGTTGACGAATCAGTTGGTTAACCTGAATGATCTGGATAATCTAAGGAGATGTCAGGCTCCGATCAAGAGCGTGGTCCGGTCGAGTTGGTGCGACGCGAGCGTCACGACGGCGTCCTCGTGCTGACCCTCAACCGTCCCGAGCGCCGCAACGCCCTCGTCCACGAGTCGTGGACCGCCCTCATCGCCCGTATGGCCGATGTGGACGACGACCCCACGATCCGCGCCGTCGTCATCACCGGGGCCGGCGGCTTCTTCAGCGCGGGCGGCGACCTCAAGATCCCGCCCACGTACGGCAGCGGTCCCCTGGCACCGGCCGGCCGGGTCGAGCGGGCCCAGGAGGCGCTCGCTCGCATCCGTCAGGCCCGGGTCCCGGTCGTGGCCGCCGTCGAGGGCGCGGCCGTGGGGTTGGGGTGGAGCCTGTCTCTCGCCTGCGATCTCGTCGTGGCCGCGCGCGACGCGTGGTTCTCGGCGCCGTTCGTCGAACGGGCCGTCGTGCCGGACGGGGGTCTGGCCCGGCGTCTCACTGAACTCCTGGGCCGGCACCGGGCCGCACGCGCTCTCTTCCTGGGTGAGCGGATCGGCGCCGAGGAAGCGTGGGCGCTCGGGCTGGTGAGCAGTGTGGTCGAGCCGGGTGGCGCCCTCGCGTCCGCGGTGGCGACGGCCGAGACGCTCAGCGGCCGCGACGCCGGCGCCCTGGAACTCACCAAGCGCCTGCTGGTCGCCGCGGAGTCCGCGTCCGAGGAGTCGTTCGCCGCCCTCGAACTGGCGACCGCGGTGGTCGCGCAGTACGGTCCGGCCGCGGCTGCCGCCCGGGACGGGTTCCGGTGAGGCACGCCGCGCCGCCGGGCCGGTGCAAGCTCATCAGCGTCCACGTCGGACCGGACACGGTCCAGCGGCACGAGGCCGACACGCGGGACGGGCCCGCGTCGCTGGCCCTTCGGCGGACGGTCAGTCCGGCCGATGTGAGCCCGGCCGATTGTGGCTGGCCGCAGCCGGCCGACTACCCGCGCTTCGCCGCCGTCGAGGAGAACTGGTTCGCCTCGCCCGAAGACCTCCACGCGAGCGTGGCGGCGCGGATGCCCCGCGAGGGCCCAGCTGTATGGCACTACCACGTGGAGGAGCACGTTCGTCGCGACGAGCGACCGGCCTTCCCCATCGGCCAGCGGGTGCCCGGCGTCAAGGAGATCTTCCTCCTGACCCGGCCCGCGGGGCGCACCCGGTCCGAGTTCGCGGCGCACTGGCTCGATGTCCACCATCCGCTGGCGCTGCGCCATCACGTCGGCATGTGGAAGTACGTGCAGAACCTCGTCGTCGCCCGCTTCGGCGAGGCCGGGCTGCCCTTCGACGGTGTCGCCGAACTGCACTACCCGACGGTGGCGGACGCGCGGGAGCGGCGCTACGGCAGCGAGGAAGGGCGGGCGGCGATTGCCGCCGACCGCCCCCACTTCGTCGGCGGGTCCGTCGGTCTGTTCACCGGCGAGGTGTGTCGGCGGCGGTGACCGGGGCCGCCCCGATCGCGCCGCTCGCCCGGAGCCGGGCCAGGTCATCGGCGCTGAAACCCAGCTCGCCGAGAACGGCGTCGGTGTGCTCGCCGAGGGCCGGAACCGGCCTCATCGGTGCCTCCCAGCCCTGGAAGACCGGGGGCGGCAGGGTCGCGACGATCTCGCCGACCGGGGTCTGGACCGTCCGCCACCGACCACGCTGGGTCAACTGTTCGTGCTCAAGGACGCCGAGCGGGGTGTTGTACCGGGCGTTGCCGATGCCCGCCCGGTCGGCGGCCTGCTGGATCTCCGCGATCGTGCGCGCGCGACACCACTGCCCGATCAACGCGTCGAGTTCCTCGCGAGCGCTGACGCGGCCGGCGTTGGTGCGGTACTTCTCTGCGGTCCCCAGCTCAGGCTGTCCGATCATGGCAGCCAGCCGCGTCCACTCGCCGTCGTTGGTCGTGCCGAGGACGACGGTTTCGCCGTCGGCCGTCTCGTACGCGCTGTACGGAGCGACCGCCGGTGAGCCCATCCCGACCGGAACCTGGTTGGTGCCGGTGTAGCGGGCATGGTTGAGGGCGAAGCTCATGAGTTCCACCATCGAGTCGAACATGCTGACCGACGCGGACGCGATCCGGCCGGTGCGGCCCCGGTCATGCAGCGCGGCGAGGATCGTGATGACACCGTAGAGGCCGGTGCAGGCGTCAGCCATCGGGGGACCCGGTTTGGCCGGCGCGTCGGCCCAGCCGGTAATGGCGCAGGCGCCGCTCTCGGCCTGGATCAGCAGGTCGTAGGCGCGCTTGTGCGCGAGTGGTCCGCCCTCGCCGTAGCCGGAGATCTCCAGCGTGATCAGGTGCGGGTGGCGGGACCGGAGCATGGCGGGGGAGAGGCCCAGCCGGGTCGTCGCGCCGGGCCCGAGGTTGCTGACCAGGACGTCGGCCTTCTCCAGGAGCCGATGCAGGATCTCGCTGCCCGACTCGTGCTTGAGGTTGAGCGTCACCGACTCCTTGCCGCGGGCGAGCCACACGAAATGCGACCCGAGACCGTTGACGCTGTCGTCGTAGCCCCGCGTGAAGTCCCCACCGGTCGGTTCTTCGATCTTGATGACCCGCGCCCCGAGGTCGGCAAGGGTCCGCGTGCACAGCGGCGCCGACACCGCCTGCTCAATCGCCACCACGGTCACGCCGGCCAGCATGCCCTCGCCGTCAGTCATTGGTGATCCGTTCGAGGACCGCGGCCAGGCCCTGCCCGCCCCCGATGCACATCGTGACCAGTCCGTAGCGCCCACCGCGGCGGCCCAGCTCGCGGGCCAGGGCACCCACCATGCGACCCCCGGTGGCGCCCACCGGATGGCCGAGCGAGATCCCCGATCCATGCACGTTGGTGCGCTCCAGGTCGGCTGGACCGAAGCCCCACGCGCGGTACACGGCCAGGGCCTGCGCGGCGAAGGCCTCATTCATCTCGATCACATCCATGTCGGCCAGTGTGAGGCCGGCCGCGCCGAGCGCCCGTTCGGAGGCGGCGACCGGGCCGAGGCCCATGACGTCGGGTGCCACGCCGGCCGCCGCCCACGTGACGATGCGCGCCAGGGGAGCCAGGCCGCGCCGCTCGGCAAGCTCGCGGGTGGTGACCAGGCACATCGCGGCCGCGTCGTTCTGGCCGCTCGCGTTGCCGGCGGTAACCGTGGCCTCGGGATCGGACGCGCGCAGGATCGGGCGTAGGGCGGCGAGTTTCTCCATGGAGGCCGCCGGGCGTGGATGCTCGTCGGTGTCGACGGTCCTCGTCTCGCGTCCGGTCGTCACCTCGATCGGGACGATCTCCTCCGCGAAGACGCCGGATGCCTGGGCCGCGACCGCTCGCCGGTGTGATTCCAGGGCCAACTCGTCCTGCTCCGCCCGGGTGATGGCGTAGCGGCGGCGAAGGTTCTCGGCGGTTTCGAGCATGCCGCCCGGCACCGGGTGGTTCACGCCGCCCGCGGTGACCCGGCCGCGGGCGAGTCCGTCGTGCAGGGCCAGGCTGTCACGCCGCGTGCCCCAGCGCAGCTCGGTGGAGTAGAACGCGACATTGCTCATGCTCTCCACGCCACCGGCGACGACCGTGTCCATGGCGCCGGTGCCGACGTACAGTGCCGCGTCGATAACGGCCTGCAGGCCCGAGCCGCACCGGCGGTCGACCTGGTAGCCCGGCACCGAGACCGGCAGGCCGGCGTCCAGGGCGACCACCCTGCCGATGGCGGGGGCCTCGCTGTTGGGATAGCAATGGCCGAGGACGACATCGTCGACATCCGCCCCGTCGACTCCCGTGCGCTCGAGGAGCGCGGTCAGCGTGGCGACGCCGAGCGCGGTGGCCGACACGTCGCGGAGGCTGCCGCCATATGAGCCGATGGGCGTCCGTACGGGCTCGCAGATGACTGCGTCACGGCTTGAGGTCATCGGACCGCCGCCCTCCCCTTCTCTGGTGACCGACTGCGAGGAGCCTACTGCAAACCTAGTTGAATTATACGAATGATTTAGGCAAGATATCTAACATGGCGACGCTGCTGGAAGGCCTGCAGGTACTGGAACTCGGCGACGGTGTGGCGGGCGCGTGCGCCGCCGCCGCCCTGGCCGAGCTGGGCGCGTCCGTGACCAAGCTGACCGCTGCCGGCGACGGGCGGGCGCAGGTTGCCGGCCAGCTGGACCTGGACCGGTTCAAGACCGTAACGGGCGACCGGTCAGCGGTGGCCGGCGGCGAGTGGCACGTCGTCATCGACGACCGGATCGACTCGGGAACGCCCAGCCAGGCCCCCGCTCTGCTCGGGCGGTCGCCGCGGGTGCTCGTCACCATCACCGCGTTCGGCCTCGACGGCACCCACGACGGTTGGGTCGGGTCGGAGTTCGTCGCCCTCGCCGCCGGCGGCGGAATGGCCGGCGTCCACGACGCCGAGGGGCGACCCGTCCCGACCGCGGGGTGGCAGGCCATGCTCTCCACCGGCGCCGTCGCGGCGCTGGCCGCGCTCGACGGCCTCAACACCTCCCGTGAGCAGTCCGACGCCCCGGTCGAGGTCGACGTCGCCGCCCGGGACGCGGTCGTGTTCACCTTCACCTACCTCGACTGCGCGCACCATCTCCTGAACTGCCCGGGTAGCTCGGGCGGGCGCCGCTACACCGCGCCGACGGGCATCTTCCCGACCAGGGACGGCCACCTGCGGCTGGCGGCCGTGGACGATCACCAGTGGAACGGGGCCAAAGCGGCGTTCGGCAACCCCGAGTGGGCCGAGAAGTACCGCACCGTCGAGGACCGTCGCGATCACGCCCAGCGGCTCACCGCCGAGGTCAGGCAGTGGACCCTCGGGCGGGCCAAGGCCGAGGTCGCCCAGCTGCTCCAGGAGCACGGCGTGCCGGCGACCCCGGTGAACAACGGTCCCGAGGTGATGGCTGCGCCGCACCTGTGGGAGCGCGGCTTCTTCCGCGCCGAGGGCGACGCTGTCGTCCACGGTTCCGCGTTCGGCCTGGCCGGGCCCGCCGGTTCCCCGTCCGGGGCCACGCCGACGCCGGACAGCCGCGGCCACTGGGATCGCGAGGACCGCCCGACGCTGTCGGAACTCTTCCTCGTGGAGGCGACCCACGTGATCTCGGCCCCCATCGCGGGATCACTCCTGGGCGCGATGGGCACCCGCGTGCTGCGGCTCGAGGATGTCGACCGCATCGACATGTACCGGCGGATCGGCCCGTGGGTCGACGGCGAACCCGGTGTCGAGCAGGGCGCCTACTTCCTGACGGCCAACATGAACAAGCAGAGCCTGGCCTTCTCCGTGGCCGACCTCGCACCGGTCGCCGAGGTCCTCGACGGAGCCGACCTGGTCCTGGAGAACGTCCGGGCGGCACGGCTGCGGCGGTGGCGGATCGACCTGGACGCGCTCAACCGCGACGACAAGCTGACCGTCAGCGTCTCCGGGTTCGGGCGCACCGGGCCGCTCGCCGACTACCGCGCCTACGCCAACAACATCCATGCCTACGCCGGTCTCACCGACGCCACCCGTACCCCGACAGGCGAGTACGCCGAGATCTTCACCGTACTGGCCGACATCTGCACGTCGTTGGCCACCGCGCTCGTCATGAGCGCCTGGGCGCTCGGACCCAGGTCCGGCACGGCCACCGACGCCGACATCGCCATGCTCGACGTCATGGTGGCGCGGCTACTCGACGTCCTGACCGGACCGGGCGCCGACGGCCAGTCGCGCGCGACGTGGAGCCGCCGCGAGCCCGGCGCCGCCCCGAACGACATCCTGCCGGTCGGCGACGGGGACTTCATCGCCGTCACCATCCGCGACGACCGCGAGTGGTCGGTCCTGGCCGAGCACCTGGGAATCGACGCCCGCTGGGCCGGCCGGGAGGCCCGCGAAGCCGACCCCGACGGCCTGCACGACGAACTCGTCGAGCGGCTCAGGAGCCACAAGGCTGTCGACCTCGAGACGTACCTGCAGGCCAACGGCATCGCGGCGGCGCGGGTGGTCGGACCCGAGCAGACCTGTCACGACCCCGTGCTGCGGGCCCGTGGGCTGTTCCGGGTGGTTGAGCACGCCGAGCGGGGACAGTACGTGGCTCTGTGCCAACCGTGGCGGCTGCCCGAGCACGGGCGGCAGCGCTGGCGCGGCGCGCCGGTGCTCGGTGACTGGAACCTCGCCGCCGGCCGGGCGGTGCCGTCGCTACCGGGCCCGGGTCGCTGAGGGCCGACGCCCGCCGTGTCGGCTCAAGCGCGATCCGTCGATCGCCTATAATCATTTCACTGTCTGTACAACTGGAATCCGCTGACCCGAACCCGGGGGAATCGAGGCGCTCGATGTCCACTTCCACAGTGCGGCAACGACGCCCTAGCCGGTCCCCGGTACGGGTGCCGAAGATGGCCGAGCTGGTCTCGCAGAACCTGCGCCGGCAGATCGTGCGCGGTGAGCTGTCCGAGGGCGACACGCTGCCCTCCGAGACCGAGCTCATGGCCGAGTTCGGCGTCTCCCGGCCGACCCTGCGCGAGGCCTTCCGCATCCTCGAGTCCGAGGGCCTGATCTACGTAAGACGCGGCGCGCATGGCGGCACGCTCGTGAAGCGGCCCGACGGCGACGCCGCGGCCCGGTACACCGGGCTCATCCTCGAGTTCCAGGGAACCACCCTGGCTGATGTCTACGATGCCCGCAACGTGATCGAGGCGCCCTGCGTCGGCCTGCTCGCCAAGCGTCGAACCAAGAAGGACATCACCCGCCTGCGCGAGGCCCTCGCGGAGGCGCGCGAGGTGATCGAGGACTCGACCCGCCTGATCGAGTACCACAACGCCTTCCACGCTCTGGTCATCGAGCTGGCCGGGAACAAGACCCTGACCGTGCTCAACCACATGGTCCGCCACATCATCGAGGAGTCCAGCGCCGCGCACATGGCCGCCGACGCCGGTACGCCGGCCAACATCGCGGCGATCCGCAAGGGATTCCGGGCCCACGAACTCCTGGTCGACCACATCGAGGCCCAGGATGCCGACGCGGCCGTCGAGCTGTGGCGCAGCCACCTGCACGAGGCGCAGGCCTACCTGCTCGGGACCAACCCGACCATGGTCGTTGACCTGCTCGACTGACGTGCCGTAACGGTCGACGTCGCCGCCGCGTGGCGGGTCACGCTGATTCGTTGGCGGCCTCGCCGACCACGGACTTGGCGATGATGACCTGCTGGATCTGGCTGGTGCCCTCGTAGATGCGGAACAGGCGGGCGTCCCGGTAGAAGCGCTCGACCGCGACGCCCCGCATGTAGCCGGAGCCACCGTGTACCTGCACGGCGCGGTCCGCCACCCGGCCCACCATCTCGCTGGCGAAGTACTTCGCCACGGCCGGACCGACCCGCCGGTCACTTCCGTCGTCGTACCGGCGCGCGACGTCGAGGACAAGGCTCCGGCCGGCGTAGTGGTCGGTCACGGAGTCCGCGATGAGCCCCTGTACGAGCTGGAACGACGCGATGGCCCGGCCGGACTGCCGCCGTGACCGTGCGTACTGCACCGTCTCGTCGACCAGGCGTTCAGCCATGCCCACGCAGAGCGCCGCGATGTGGACCCGGCCGTGCGCCAGGCACCGCATGGCGATCGCGTAGCCCTGGTTGACGCCGGCCGCCCCGCCGACGACCGCGTCGTCGGGGACCCGAACACCGTTGAGTACGACGTCGGCGGTCCAGGCGCCGAACTGGCCCATCTTCTGGTCCTTGGGTCCGACGCTGAGGCCGGTGCTCTCGCGGGGCACGAGGAAGCAGGTGATCCCCCGTGACGGTGCCGCGTCCGGGTCGGTGCGGGCGAACACCATGAACATGTCGGCCACCGGCGCGTTGGTGATGAACCGCTTGCTGCCGTCGATCACCCAGTGGTCCCCGTCGCGCCGGGCGACGGTGCGCAGTCCGCCCGGGTCGGAGCCGGCGTCGGCCTCGGTCAGCGCGAACGCCGCGGTGATCTCGCCAGCGGCGAGCTGGGGAAGCCACCGGGCGCGCTGCTCGGCGGTCGCGCCCTCCAGGAGGACGTGCCCGGCGATGCCGTTGTTGGTGCCGAACAGGGAGCGCAGCGCCGGGGTGGTGTACCCCAGCTCGAAGACCAGCTGGGCCTCCTCGTACATCGACAGGCCGAGGCCCCCGTACTGTTCGGGGATCGCGAAGCCGTACAGGCCCATCGCCCGGGCCGCCTGGCGCAGCGGGTCGGGCACCTGGTCCTTGTCGTCGATCTCGGCCTCGCGGGGAACGACCTGCTCGCGAACGAACTCACGCACGGTCGCCAAAACGTCGCGCAAAGCGTCGCCGTCCATCGGACTCCTTGAACCCTTCGACTTGGCAGAATAATTTAGATGATACACCCATGAGGCGGAGGTAGACATGTCCGACGAGGACTTCGCGGTCGATGAGAGCTGGGTCCGTTACGAAGTGATCGAGCCGCACATCGCGCAGATCACCCTCAACCGCGCGGAGCGGCGCAACGCCATCCTCTCGCCGGACATGCACGAGCTGATGGAGCACCGCCTCCGCGAGGCCGAGCGCGACGATGAGGTCAAGGTCGTCATCCTGGCCGCCGAGGGCAAGGACTTCTGTAGCGGCGACGACGTGCGCCGCCTGCCCGTCGAGGCGGCGGGCCTGCGCAAGGGGTCGAAGCTGCCGCAGACCGCCCGGCTGGCCAACGCGCGCAAGCTGCACCGCCACCTGGCCAACTGGCTGGAGTTCCCCAAGACGGTCATCGCCGCCTGCCAGGGCGCGACCCTCGGCGCCGGCATGAACCTGGCCCTGGCGGCCGACATCCTCGTCGTGTCCGAGGACATGTACCTGGCCCGGCGGCAGGCCCGCATCGGCTTCGCCGGGTTCTCGACCGCCATGCCGCTGGCGTTGCTCAAGCTCGGCCCCAACCGCGGCTACGAGGCGATGATCACCGGACGGAAGGTGCGCGCCGCCGAACTGCGCGACTGGGGCGTCGCCGCCTCCGTCGTCGCGGAGGAGCGGCTCCACGACGAGGCGCTGCGCTACGCCCGGGCCATCGCCCATCACTCGGCCGACGGGCTGATGATCGGCAAGCATGCCCTCATCACGTTCTGGCACGCGGTCGGCATGGCGCAGTTCGGCGACTGGATGACGATGGCCCACCCCGTGTTCACCAACCTCGTCTGGCGCGAGGACGAGTTCAACTTCATGCGCGAACGCAACCAGCGCGGTGGTCGCGAGGCCCTGGCCGAGCTGGAGCGGCGCTTTCAGGAGCTTGGCTTCGACTGACCCGCGCGTCGGGCACGAAAACGAGCGGGCGGGTCGGGCGCTGGTGACGCCCGGCCCGCCCGCTCAGTCCCGGGCAGCCGTCGGGACTACTTCGGGGCGTTCTGCAGGTAGGTGAGGTCGAGGATGGCCGACTCGTCGAGGGTGCCCTCGTAGGACAGCGTTCCGGGAACCTGACGCCAGACGTCCTCGTAGGCCTTGACGTAGCCGGGCGGGAACTTCGGGTCGGTCGGCCAGATGTCAGCCGGCACGTCCTTGAGCTGCTCCCAGGTGAGGTCGAGCGCCTTGGCGAGGACCGGTCCCCGCTGCGGGTCGTTGACGTAGTCACCCTGGTAGTGGTTGCGCGTCGTGGCGAGGAACCCGGCGACGAACGCGTTGGCCTTCGCCGGATCCTTCAGCATCGACGGGCCGAACAGGATGATCGTGTTCGGGTAGGAGTCCGGTGCGCCGGTGGCGAACCGGAACCCGGCGTCGGCCTCCTCGACCGCGACGTTGAACGGCTGGGTCAGCACGCCGCCGAAGACGGCGCCGTTGATGACCGCGGTCGCGATGTCGGCCGAGCCGAGGGTCTTGATCTCGACGTCAGTGATCTTGAGGTTGGCCTTGGCCAGCTCCTGGCTGAGCCCCAGCACCGAAGCGCCGACCGCCCCCTGGGCGGAGGCCAGCGTCTTGCCCTTGAGCAGCGCCGGTGAGTACTCCTGGCCACCGAGGGCCTTCTTGCTCACCCACCAGCCGCCCTTGTTGTTGGGTGGCTGGTACGAGCCGGGGACGGCGATCTTGATCTCGTTGCCGCCCTTGACCGCGTTGTAGAGTCCGGCGCTCGGGCCGGTGAAGATGGCGTCGATCTCGCCCTTGGCCAGCAGGACCATGGCGTCGCTCGACTTCACGATCTCAGTCTGGATGTCGACGTTCAGCTTCTTGAACTCGCCGTAGGTGCTCTCGGTCAGCACGGGAGCGACGGAACCGAACTTGCCGGCCATCGTGATCTTGACGGGTGTCAGCTGGGCAAGCTTGCCCGACGAGTCAGCCGTCGCCTGCGGGGTGACCTCGTTGCTGTCGCCGCCGCAGCCGGCGAGCGCTATGGCGAGCGTTGCCGCCGTCGCCGCCGCGAGCGCCGCGCGACGCCGCAGCGTCACAGTCCTTCCTGCCATGTGTTCTCCTCGGAGACCGGGGAGAGTCGGGTGCTTGGGGACGCCCCTTGTCTCCCGCTGGTAGTGCCGATAGCGTAGAATAAGTTTAATGATTAAGCCTCACCAGACAAAGTTGTTAGCGAACCGTGACCAAGGTCGACCGGCCACGAATCGACACCAGTACACGTAACGGGAAAGGGTGACGATGAGCCTCCAGCCCACCGCGGACCAGCGGGATCTGCGGGCGGCTGTCGCCGCGTTCCTGACCAGCCACTGTGGCGAGGCGGCGGTCCGTAAGGCCGAGCCCCTCGGCGTCGACACCGCGCTCTGGGCCCGCTGCTCGGGGATGGGACTGCCCGGCCTCACGGTCGCGGTGGAGCAGGGCGGGGGCGGCGCGGGATTCGTCGAGGCCGCCATCGCGGCCGAACTCATGGGTCGCCACCTCGCGCCGGTGCCCTTCGTCGAGGTGACCAGCGCCGTGAGCGTCCTCGCCGAGTTCGCGGCCGTGACCGCCGCCGGCGAGGCGTTGCGGTCGACACTGGCCGGCGACCTGGTGCCGACGGTGTGCCTGCACCCGGTGACCGCCGGCACCGCGCCGATCGTGCCGGCCGGTGCCGTGGCCGACGTCGTGATCGCGCTTCGCGACGACCAGCTCGTCCTGGCCCGCACGGCGCCGGGCGTACGCGGCGAGGCGCTCGTACCGAACCTGGGAGCGATGCCGCTGGCCCGCTGGGACCTCGCCGGGGCGGACACGGTCGTGCTCGCCAGCGGAGCGCAGGCCCACAGCGCGTTCGCCCGCCTCCGCGGGCGGTGGCAGGCCCTGACCGCCGTCGCGCTGGTCGGGCTCGGCCTGCGGGCGATCGAGATCGCGCTGGAGTACATCAGGCAACGCAAGGCGTTCGGCACGCCCATCGCGACCTTCCAGACGGTCCAGCACCGGCTCGCCGACGACGCGACCGCGCTTGAGGGTGGCCGACTGCTGGCGTACGAGGCGGCCTGGGCCCAGACCGCCGATCCGGACCGGGCCGACGTGCTCGGCGCGTCGGCGTTCCTGTTCGCCTCGGAGGCGGCGATCCGCACCACCGACGCCTGCCTGCATTTCCACGGCGGCTACGGATTCACGTTGGAGTACGCGATCCAGCTCTACTTCCGGCGCGCCCGAGCCTGGTCCCAGGTGTTCGGGGACCGCCGGACCGAGTACGTCCGGCTGGCCCGGCTGCTCTTCGACGACGACAGGCGAGGCGCACATGGACTTTCGTGATCAGCACGTGGATCCGACGGTCCGCGATCGGGCGCGGGCGTGGGCCGAGCGGCACGTCCCGCCCGAGTGGGCCGCGCGCGAGCGGGCCACCGGGACCCACCACACGCCCGAACTGCACCGGCTGCTCATCGACGAGGGCATCCTCGGGGCCGCGTGGCCGGCCGAGTACGGCGGTTCGGACGTGGACCCGGCGTTCTCGCGGGCCGTGTTCGACGAGCTGAACCGGCGCGGGTTGGCCACCGGGGCCTGGGGCTCCACCGGCATGGTCTGCCGGACGATCCTCGAGGTCGGCACCGAGCAGCAGAAGCGGACCTACGTGGCCGCGGCCCTGCGCGGCGAGGTGCTCATCGCGCTCGGCTACACCGAACCCGAGTCGGGCTCGGACGTCGCCTCCGCCCGGACCCGGGCGGTGCCCGACGGGGACGGGTGGGTCATCAACGGGCAGAAGATGTTCACCAGCACGGTCGAGGCGTGCACCCATGTCTTCCTGCTCACCAGGACCAACCCCGACGTGCCCAAACACAAGGGCCTCACGCTCTTCATGGTCCCCACCGACGATCCCGGCTTCGACCTGCGCCCGATCCACACCCTCGGTGGGCAGCGCACGAACGCGACCTTCTACACCGACGTACGGGTCGACGACGCCGCGCGGGTCGGCGCCGTCGACGGCGGCTGGGCCGTGATGCACGTCGCGCTCGTCTACGAGCGGGGGGCCGCGAGCCGCTCCTCCAAGGAACTCACGCTCGCCCGTGAACTGGCGGCGTGGGCCGCCGACACCCGACGGCCCGACGGGTCGCGGGTGCTCGACGACCCTCACGTGGCCGAGCGCATCGCGCGGATGGCCATCGACGAGGAGGTGGCCCGGCTCATCACCTTCTCGTTGCGCGACAAGGTCGAGCGGGGCGAGCTGCCCCGGGCGACCTCGTCGATGCGCAAGCTGTTCGCCACCACCGCGGCCCAGCGGCACTACGCCGACGCCATGGACATCCTCGGCGCCGAGGGTCTGCTGAGCACGGGTGCTCCCGGCTCACCGGCGGACGGACGCTTCGAGCACGGCTACCGGGCCGAGGTCGTGACCACCATCCACGGCGGATCGAGCGAGATGCAGCGGGAGATCATCGCGGAGCAGCACCTCGGCCTTCCCCGCGGGCGCCCGCGGGGGTGAGGGGCAGCGATGGGACAGGTCGGTCAACGAGATGGAGCGGGTGACGGGATGGCGGCCCGAGCGGTGGATGGCCCTGAACGCGACTACGGTGTCGTGCTCGACGAGCAGACCCGCGCGTTCGCGGCGGAGGTTCGCGCGTTCCTCGCGTCGGCGCTGGACGCTGACATGCGCGCCCGCACCGGCGGCGAGGCCGGCCGGGTCGAGCGCGGCCGGGAGTGGCAGCGGCGGCTGAACGCCGCCGGGCTCGCGGCGATCTCCTGGCCGACCGAGTACGGGGGCCGTTCGGCGACGGCGGTCCAGCAACTGGTCTTCAACACGGAGATCGCCGCCGCGCGGGCGCCCGAGCCGGTCAACCGCAACGCCATCAACCAGCTCGGCCCCACCATCATCCAGTGGGGAAGCCCGGACCAGCGGGAGCGTTACCTGCCCCGGATCCTCAGCGGCGAGGACGTCTGGTGCCAGGGCTTCAGCGAGCCGGACGCCGGCAGCGACCTCGCCTCCCTGCGTACCCGTGGGGTCATCGACGGCGACACCATGGTGATCACCGGTCAGAAGATCTGGACGTCCAAGGCCCAGTACGCCAACTGGATCTACCTGCTCGTGCGCACCGACCCGGACGCGCCGAAGACCCGCGGCATCAGCTACGTCCTCGCCGACATGGCCTCCCCGGGCATCGAGGTGCGCCCCATCCGCCAGATCACCGGCCGGGCCGAGTTCAATGAGGTGTTCCTCACCGACGTCCGGGTCCCGTTGACGCAGGTCGTGGGGCCGCTGCACGGAGGCTGGCGGGTCGCCCGGTCGACCCTGTCCTACGAGCGGGTCGGGCAGAGCCGCACGCACCGCATCGAACGGCGACTGCGGTCACTGGTCAGCCTCGCCGCACGGTCGGGGACACCGCAGGCGCCGCTGGGCGACGCCGCGATCGAGGACCGTCTCGTCCGCTTCGCCGCTCAGGTCGAGGCGCTGCGCCAGATCGCGGCCGACGCGACGGCGGCCGGGATCCGTGGCGTCAGCCCGGGTCCGGAGGCGTCGATCGCCAAGTTGCTGACCTCCGAGGTGGACCAGTCGATGGCGACCTTCGCCCTGGAGCTTGCCGGGCCGGCCGGGACGCTGGAGCGGGGCTCGCCCGGCGCCGCCGACGACGGCGATGTCGCCCTCGCCTACCTGCTCATGCGGGCGGCCACGCTCGGGGCGGGGACGTCGGAGATCCAGCGCAACATCATCGGCGAGAAACTCCTGGGGCTGCCCCGTGATGTCTGAACAGAAAGCCGCTGTGGCCGCGGCCGGCCCGACGTTCGAGGAACTGGCCGACCGCGCCGCCGAGCTGGCGCAGCTGCGCGCCAGCGCCGACGCCGTGCTCGCCAGGGCGTGGTCGGCGTCGGCGGCCCGCGACCTGCTGGACACGGCGGGACCCGCGTACGAGCCGGCGTTGTGGACCACCGTCGTGGAGCTGGGTTGGCCCGAGGTCATGGTCGACGCCGACGCGGGCGGCGGCGGGGCCGGCGTACGCGAGCTCTGCGTGCTGTCCGAGGCGTGCGGGTACGCCGCGGCCGGGCTGCCGTTGGCCGCGACGGCCGCCGCGATGTGGGCCGAGGGCGGCTGCGCGGACGGGATCGCGGTGGTGCTCCCGCAACCGGGTCAGCTGGCCGCCGGGGCGGTCAGCGGGTCGTGGCCCGCCGTCGCCTACGCGCAGGTCGCCGCGCGACTGCTCGTCCTCGGCGACGACGCCGGTACGCCCGTGCTCTGCGCGGTGTCCGCGTCCGCGCCGGGCGTGCGCCGTACGCCGGTGGTCCCGATCGACCACAACCCGGCCGCCAACGTCGAGTTCGACGGCGCACCGTGCACGCTCCTCGCCGAGGGCGAGGAAGCGGTACGCCGCCACCGGGAGGCGGTGCGCCGGATGATGCTCGGCGAGATCGCGGAGCTGGTCGGTGTGGCCGCCGCCGCCAACGCCGCGGCCGTCGACTACGCGGGCACGCGGGTGGCGTTCGGCAAACCCATCGGGACCTTCCAGGCGGTCAAGCACCGCCTCGTCGACCAGCGGGCCGACATCGAGGTCGGGCGGGCCCTCGTCGCCCGCGCGGCCGACGCCGTCGACCGCGCCCGGCCCGACGCCGCGGCCATCGCCTCGCTGGCCGCCTTCTGGGCCCTCGACCGGCTCGTCCACGTACCCGAGGGCGCCGTGCAGGTGTTCGGGGGAATCGGCTACACCTGGGAGCACCAGGCCCACGTTCATCTTCGGCGCGCCGCCCGCCTGGCCATGTCCCTCGGCGGCCGGGCCGCCCACCGGGGCGTGGCGGCCGGATGGCTGCACGGGCTCCTCGCCGGGGAGCGGGCATGAGACTCGGGCTCGACCTCGGGTACTGGCGCTCGTCCGCGGACGCGCGCAACCTGCGGCTCGCCATCCGGGCCGAGGAACTGGGATTCGATGTCGCCTGGGCCGCGGAGGCCTACGGATCGGACGCCGTGACCGTGCTCACCTGGGTGGCGGCCCGCACCACCCGACTCAACGTCGGCAGCTCGGTGATGCAGATCCCCGCCCGGACGCCGGCGATGACCGCGATGACGGCCGCGACGCTGGACGCGTTGTCCGCCGGGCGGTTCCGCCTCGGACTCGGGCTGTCCGGCCCGCAGGTCTCCGAAGGCTGGCACGGGGTCAGGTACGCCCGCCCGCTCACGCGCACCCGCGAGTACGTCGACATCGTCCGGCTCGCCCTGTCCCGGGAGAAGGTCCGCTACGAGGGTCGCACCCACGTGCTCCCGCTGCCCGACGGGCCGGGCAAGGCGCTGCACCTCATGGTCGAGCCCTTCCGGCCACGAATTCCGCTCTACCTGGCCGCTCTCGGCGAGCGCAACCTCGAACTGGCCGGGGAGATCGCGGACGGTTGGCTGGCCTTCTTCCTGTCGCCCGCGCACGCGGGTGAGGCGCTCAGCCGCATCGAGGCCGGCCGCGCGCGCGCCGGAACGACGCTCGCCGGCTTCGACGTCGTGTCCATCACCCCGCTCGTCGTCGGCGACGACGTCATCGAATGTGGCGACCGGATCCGTCAGCGCGCCGCCCTCTACATCGGCGGCATGGGCAGCCGCGAGCACAACTTCTACCTCGACCTCGCCACCCGCATGGGCTACGGCGAGCAGGCCCGCGAGGTGCAGCGGCGCTACCTCGGCGGGGACCGGGAGGGCGCGGCGCGCGCCGTACCGCACGCCTTCATCGATGAGACGTCCCTGCTCGGACCGCCGCAACGCATCGCCGAGCGGATGGCGGCGTTCGCGGCCGCCGGCGTGACGACCCTGACGGTCGCCCCGTACGCGGCAACGCTCGACGGCAGGCTCCTGATGCTCGACCAGGCCGCCCAGGCCCTCGCGGCGTCCGGCGCGGCCGGCTGACCCGTACCTCAGAAAGGAAATCCATGACGGCAGAACTCGACGGTCACGTCGCCGTTGTCACCGGCGCCGGGCAGGGCATCGGCGCAGCCATCGCCCGGGCCCTGGCCGCCCGCGGCGCGTCGGTCGTGGTCGCCGACCTCGACGGTGCCCGTGCCCGGCAGGTCGCCGGCGACCTCGGCCCCGACGCCGTCGGCGTGGCGTGCGACGTCACCGACGAGGCGGCCGTAGCGGCGTTGACCGGCACCGCCACGGAGCGGTTCGGCCGCCTGGACGTCTTCGTCAACAACGCCGGCATCGCGCGCGACGCCTCGCTGCGCAACATGACCCTCGCCGACTTCCGGGCCGTCATCGACGTGCACCTGGTCGGCAGCTGGCTCGGCGTGCGCGCGGCTGCGGCCGTGATGCGCGAGCAGGGCAGCGGCAGCATCATCAACATCTCGTCGATCTCCGGCAAGGTCGGCAACCCCGGGCAGACCAACTACAGCGCGGCCAAGGCCGGCATTGTCGGCCTGACGAAGGCGGCGGCCAAGGAGTTGGCGTCGAAGGGGATCCGGGTCAACGCGGTGCAGCCGGGCCTGATCCGCACGCCGATGACCGAAGCGATGCCGGCGCGCGTGTGGGAGCAGAAGGAGGCGGAGGTCCCCCTCGGCCGGGCGGGCACGCCCGACGAGGTGGCCGAGGCGGTTGCCTTCCTGGCCGGCCCCCAGTCGTCCTACCTCACCGGCACCGTCATCGAGGTGTCCGGTGGGCGGTTCATGTAATCGCTCCCGAAGGGACAGCCAGCATGTCCTTCGACCTGTCGACCCGGATCAACGAGATCATCCGCATCGACCCCGACGCGCCGGCGCTCAACGCCGATGACCGGTGGCGAGCGTGGTCCTACCTGTCCCGGGCCGTGGACGAACTCGACGCCTTCCTCAGCGCCCACGCAGTGGGCCGCGACGCGCGGGTCGGCATCGTGATGCGCAACCGGCCCGAGATCGTGCGAGCCCTCATCGCGATGCTCGCCACCCGCCGGTGTGTGGTCACCCTCAGCCCGATGGCGCCACGGGAGGCGCTGCTGGAGGAGACCGACCGGCTCGGACTGCCCGCCGTGCTCGTCGGCGAACGGGACTGGGGCACCGGCGACCTGGCCACGGTGGCGTCGGCGGCCGGCAGCCACGTCATCGAGGTCCGCGACGACACCGGTGCGGGCGGGCCGGTCGTCGGCCGCATCGCGGTGCCGACGTGCGCGGCGCGGGGCGCGCCGACCGCGTCCGGCGTCGCCGTCCAGATGCTCACCAGCGGCACCACGGGGCCGGCCCGCCGGACCGACCTCACCTACCACGGACTCAGCCGGGAACTGGCGGCCACCTCGCCCCCCGGGCAGCTTGACCAGGCCCGACTCCGTACCGGTACCGCGGTGTCGTGGGCGCCGATGGTCCATATCGGCGGGCTGCGGGCGGTGATCGCGGCGGTGGTCGCCGGGCGGCGGCTCGCGATGCTGGAGAAGTTCGAGATCGGGCCGTGGCGCCGGCTCCTCACGCGGCACCGGCCGCGGGTGATCTCCCTCGTGCCGACCGCCCTGCGCATGGTGTACGACGCCGACGTGCCGCGCGGGACCTTCGACAGCGTGCAGGTCGTCATGTGCGGCACGGCCCCGGTGACGCCGGAGCTCGTCGACGCGTTCGAGCGGCGCTACGGCGTCGCCGTGCTCACCATGTACGGCGCCACCGAGTTCGGCGGCGTCGCGGGCTGGACCCTGGCCGACTGGCGCCGGTACCGGGCCGCCAAACGGGGCAGCGTCGGGCGGCCCAATCCCGGGGTCTCGGTCCGGGTGGTCGACGCCGACACCGGCACGGTGCTCGAACCGGGTCGGGACGGGCTGCTCGAGGTGACGGGCGGGCAGGCCGGCACGGACTGGGTCCGCACCACGGACCGGGCCCGCCTCGACCACGACGGCTTCCTCTGGATCCTCGGCCGCGCCGACGACGTCATCATCCGCGGCGGATTCAAGGTGTCGCTCACCGGCCTGCGCGAGGTCCTGCTCGCCCATCCCGGCGTACGCGACGCGGTCGTCATCGGGGTGCCCGACGAGCGGTTGGGCCAGGTCCCCGTGACCGTGGTGGAGGTACCCGACGGCCTGGTCTCCGCGAACGACCTGGTCGACCACGTCGCCCGCCGGCTGCCGCGCTACCAGGTGCCCGTCGACATCAGGGTCCTCGACGCACTGCCCCGCACGCCGTCGATGAAGCCCGACGGTGCCGCCATCCGCGCCCTCTTCGAACCGACCGCAGCGTCAACCGACCCCCGATCCCGTGAAGTGGAGCCGTCCCATGGCAACTGAACCGACGCCCATCCCGACGCCGGAGGACCTCCGCGCCAGCGTCGGCCGGAGCTTCGGCCCGACCGACTGGTTCGAGATCACCCAGGAGCGCATCGACGCCTTCGCCGAGGCGACGGGCGATCACAACTGGATTCATGTCGACGCCGAACGAGCCAGGCGCGGCCCCTACGGCGCGACGATCGCCCACGGTCACCTCACGTCCTCGCTCGCGCCGATGTTCCTGTCACAACTCATGAAGATCGGGTTCGGTCGCCGGCTCAATTACGGGTCGGACAAGGTCCGGTTCCCGGAGCCGGTGCCGTGCGGCTCGCGCATCAGGGCCCGCGCCACCATCACCGATCTCGACGAGCGCCCCTCGGGGCTGCTGCTGCGTACGCAGATCGTGGTCGAGATCGAAGGCAAGCAACGTCCGGCGTGCGTCGCCGAGTCTCTGCGATTCATCGCCCACTGACGTTCAGGAGGACACATCATGGCTCGGCTCGCCCAGACGCCAGGTCTCACCGAGATCCAGCGCGACATCCTCGCCACCGTGCGGGCGTTCGTCGACAAGGAGATCATCCCCAACGCCCAACGGCTCGAACACGCCGACGAGTACCCGACCGACATCGTGGACGGGATGCGGGAGATGGGGCTGCTCGGGCTCACGATCTCCGAGGAGTACGGCGGGCTCGGCGAGTCCCTGCTCACCTACGCGCTGGTGGTGGAGGAGCTGTCCCGGGGCTGGATGTCGATCTCGGGCATCGTGAACACCCACTTCATCGTCGCGTACCTGATCTCCCAGTACGGCTCGCCGGAGCAGAAGAGCCGGCTGCTGCCGAAGATGGCCGCGGGGGAGGCCCGGGGCGCCTTCTCGATGTCGGAGCCCGGGGTCGGCTCGGACGTGGCCGGCATCCGGACCAGGGCCGACCGCCGGGGCGACACCTTCGTCCTCAACGGACAGAAGATGTGGCTCACCAACGGGGGCTACTCCTCGATCGTGGCGACCCTGGTCAGGACCGAGACCGGCGCCCCCACCGTGTACGGCAACATGACGACGTTCCTGCTGGAGAAGAAGCCCGGCTTCGGGCAGACCGCGCCCGGCCTGACCATCCCCGGAAGGCTCGAGAAGATGGGGTACAAGGGCGTCGAGACCACCGAGATGGTCCTCGACGGGGTCACCGTGCCGCAGACGGCCGTGCTGGGTGGGGTGGAAGCGGGCCTCGGCCGCGGCTTCTACCAGATGATGGACGGCATCGAGGTCGGCCGGGTCAACGTGGCGGCCCGCGCCTGCGGCATCTCGATCCGGGCGTTCGAACTGGCCGTCGCGTACGCGCAGCAGCGCTCCACGTTCGGCAAGCCGATCGCCCAGCACCAGGCGATCGCGTTCAAGCTGGCCGAGATGGGTACGAAGATCGAGGCCTCGCACGCCCTGATGGTCAACGCCGCCCGCCTCAAGGATTCCGGCGCCCGCAACGACGTCGAGGCCGGCATGGCCAAGCTGCTGGCCTCCGAGTACTGCGCCGAGGTGGTGCAGGAGTCGTTCCGCATCCACGGCGGCTACGGCTTCTCGAAGGAGTACGAGATCGAACGCCTCATGCGGGAGGCGCCGTTCCTGCTCATCGGCGAGGGCACGTCCGAGATCCAGAAGACGATCATCTCGCGCGGCCTGCTCAGGGAGTACTCGAGCTAAATTTGAATCAGATTGAATAGTTGGATGATTTAACTTCGCTGGCTTATGCGCTAACTTCTATTGATCTCGCTCCGCCTGGCTGTCCTCGGGCCACGAGGCCTGAGGCTGACATCCGTCCCGAGGTCTATAGAGGAGAATCGATGAATCGATGGCGCTCCAACCTCCGCCGGGCCGGCCTGCCCGTGCTCGCCGTGGTTGTCCTGGCCTGCGCATCCGCCTGTGGGAGTGCTGACAACGGCACCACGTCCACCGCACTCACCGTCGACGACACCGGAAAGCTCAGTGAGCTGACCAAGGTGACGGTGACCATCCCCGTCAAGTCCACCTCGACCGTCCCGTGGCTGTTGGACGCGGAGTTCGGCGAGTTCCGCAAGCGCAACATCGACCTGGACGTCCAGGTCGTGAAGTCCAGTGACGCCATGGTGCTGCTGGCCAAGGGTGAGATCGACGCCATTCAGACCGGCATGAGCGCCGGACTGATGAACGCCATCAACGGCGGCTCCGACCTGCGGGCCGTCATGCCCTCCGGCTTCGAACCCGACGACGGCAAGAGCGGCTGGTACGTCAGCACCAAGTCGCTCGGCGGGAAGCCGTTCGCCGTCCCGGCGATGAAGGGCCAGACGTTCGCCTCCTCGCAGGGCGCCTCGGGCACCACTGTCCTGGGCCTGTCGGAACTGCTGGCCACCGGCAACCTCACCCTGGCCGACGTGAACATCAAGACGTTGGCCACGCCGGACATCGCGACCGCCCTCGAGAACGGCGCACTGTTCGGAGGTTCGGTACTGATCCCGTTCAACGTGCCGCTCGAGGAGAAGAAGGCCGCGTTCCGGGTGGCCCCGAACTCACCCGATGGCTTCCCGAGCGGAATCGTGCTCTTCGGGCCGTCGTTGGTGAAAGACAAACCGGTGGTCGGCAGAGCCGTCGTGTCCGCGCTGCTGGCCACCTTCGGTCATCTCCAGGGCGACCACGTGAACGACCCCACCACCGGACCGATCGTCGCGAAGGCGCTCGACCAGGGTTGGGACACGTTGAAGGCCGCCGGACCAGGCAAAATCTGGAAACTTAAGCCCGAGTTCCCGGCGAACTACGTCGGCCGCTACGAGAGCACGTGGCGCCAGATCCCCGGAACCCTCAGCTACGCGGGATCCATCGATCCGGCCAAGGTCCTGGACACCAGCTACCTCGACTGGGCGCTGTCCCGGTCCGGCTGACGCCACCCGCCTCCGCGTCGGCTCGCCGACCCCAGCGAGCCGACGCGGCTTTCGAGACCTCTTCTGACCCCAGCCGGGTCACTTGCCGTAGGAGAAGCGTTGACACTCATATCCAGGATTCCCCTCATACGCCGCATCGGCCTCATGGCACTGGTCACGACGCTCGTTGCCGCGACAGCCGCGTGCGGGAGCGACGAACCCCAGACCGGTGAGCTCACGGTGGACGACACGGGGAAGCTCAGTGAGACCGCCAAGGTCACCGTCACCATCCCCAACAAGTCGACGTCCATCATCCCCTGGCTGATGGAGGACGCCTTCGGGGAGTTCAAGAAACGCAACATCGATCTCGAGGTCAAGGTCCTGAAGTCCAGTGACGCGATGGTCCTGCTGGCCAAGGGCGAGATCGACGGAATCCACACCGGCCTGAGCGCCGGTCTGCTCAACGCCATCACCGGCGGCGCGGAGATCCGGGCTGTCATGCCGTCGGGGTATGAACCCGATGACGGGCAGAGCGGCTGGTACGTGAGCACCAAGGCGCTGAACGGGCGGACGTTCGAGCCGTCGATGATGAAGGGGCAGTCCTTCGCCTCCGGCCAGGGCGCCTCGGGAACCGTCGTGCTCGGGCTCGCCGGCCTGCTGGCGACCGCCGGAATGACCCTGGCCGACGTCAACGTGAAGACACTGGCCTCGCCGGACATCGCGACCGCGCTGGAGAACGGCGCGATCTTCGGCGGCTCCGTCGTTCCGCCGTTCAACGCCGCCCTCGAAGAGAAGAAGGCGGCCGTACGGGTCGCGCCCAACTCCCCGGCTGACCACCCGAGCGGGGTCATCCTGTTCGGGCCGTCATTGTTGACCGACAGGCCCGCCGTGGGTAAGGCCGTGGTATCGGCGCTGCTGGCCACCTTCGGCCATATGCAGGGCGACTACGTCAACGACCCGACCACAGGACCGCTGATCGCGAAGGCGCTGGACCAGAGCTGGGACACCGTCAAGGCCGGCGGGCCCGGCAAGATCCTGAAGCTCAAGCCTGAGTTCCCCGCCAACTACATCGTCACGTACGAGCAGGTCTGGCGTCAGGTCGACGGAACCCTCAACTACAGCGGCTCCATCGACCCCGCGAAGGTCTTGGACACCACTTTCCTCGACTGGGCGACCGCTCGCGTCAGTTGAGCCGGATCGGCACCCCGTGCCGTTGAGGCCGGCGCGGCAGTCCGCACACCCCGGCTGCCGCGCCGGTCCAGCGGAGAACGCAGCCGTCGTATCTGTTGACAGCGGTTATCGATAAATTGACGATAGTCAGTCGTTGCGCGCAATGGGATGGTCCGAGGTGCGGAGGCGATCATGGCTGGTCAGATCCTGGTTCCTTTCGAAGGAGAAGGCTCCGGGCAAGCCGAGCTGACCTGGGGGCAGCAGCACATCTGGGACTGGATGGCGAAAAGCGGCCTGCCGCTGAACATGACCGCGGTGCGAACATTGGACGAGGGCGCCACGATCGACGAATTCGTCGACGAGTTGCGGTTCTTTATGAGCCGCTTCCAGGCCATGCGTACCCGGTTGCGGTTCGACGAGAACGGTTGGCCGTGCCAGGTGGTCCACCGGTCAGGCGAGGTGCCGCTATACATCGTCGATGCGCCAGCCGGCACGGATCCGGCCGAGGTCGCGGCGATGGTTTCCGACGAACATCAGGAGTCGCATTTCGATTACGAGAACGAATGGCCCGTGCGTATGGCCCTGGTCCGTCAGGAGGGCCGGCTCACGCACCTGGTGACGACGCTCTGCCACGTCGTGGCCGACGCCGCGGCGGCCATGGTGATGTTCACCGACCTGATCGGCCGCGACCCTCGGACGGGGGCGGCCAAGGAGCCGATCTCGGACATGACTCCGCTGGAGCTGGCCGCGTGGCAGTCCTCTCCCGCGGGGCTGAGGCAGAGCGCCGCGGCGCTGCGGCACTGGGAGCGCCACCTTCGGAGCATTCCGGCACGGCGCTCCGTCCGCCCGGCTGCCGCCGTGCCAGCCACGGCGGCGCGCTTCCTGCGCTACGACTACGAGTCGTCCGCGATAAGTCTCGCGCTGCGCTGCCTCGCCGGCCGGTTGGGCGCGGAGACGACATCAGTGATGCTGGCCGCGTACGCCGTCGCGCTGGCGCGGGTGGCCGGACACTGCCCGGTCGTCCTGCAGGTGTTCGCGAGCAACCGGTTCCGGCCCCGCCTCGCCAGAGCGGTCAGCCTGGTCAACCAGGCCGGCCTGTTCGTGCTCGATCTCGAGGAGGACACGACGTTCGACGAGGCGGTGGTCCGCACCCGCCAGCGGGCGGCCTCCGCGTACAAGTACGCGTACTACAACCAGGTCGACCGCGACCGGCTCGTCGCCCGCGTCTCGCGGGAACGCGGGGCCACGATCGAGATCGACTCCTTCCTCAACGATCGTAGGACCCAGACCGTGGTGCACAGCGAAGGTCCGCTCCCGACCGCGTCGCAGCTGCGTGCCGCGACGTCGCTCACCGCGGTGCGCCGGCAACGGCTGGACTTCTTCAACAAGAGCCTCATGCTCACGATCCTGGACGCCCCGGACGCGGTGTCGATGTCGTTTCTGGCGGACACCGCGTTCATCCCGGTCGCCGACCTGGAGACATTGGTCCTGCGGGTCGAGGAGGTGCTCGTCCAGGCGGCACTCGATCCGGCCACGCTGGCATCCTGACCCACCGGTGGCTGGCGTCGCGCGGGTACTGTCGAAATGCATCGAATTACGTCGATGATTTCGCGGGAGGGTGATGGGCGCGGACGACGCGACGGGGATGCCGCCCGACCGCCTGGCGTCGGTGACGACGCTTGCCGAACTGGCCGAGGTGCTGCACGCGTTGCGGCGCCGGTACGCGCGCCGCACCGGGCAGCCGGTGCCGACCTACCGCGACATCGCCGCCCGCGCCGGGTGGTCGCACAGCATCATCGGCCAGTACTTCACCGGGCAGACGCTACCGCCGCCGGACCGGTTCGACGTGCTCGTCCGCCTGCTCGGCGCGTCCCCCGGCGAGCAGGGCCGGCTGGCCACCGCGCTCGATCGGGTCGCCGACGGCCGCCGGCGGCGCCCGGCCACGAGCTCCGGCTGGCCCGCGGTGCCGGCGCAGCTGCCCCTGGACCTGGCTGACTTCGTCGGGCGTGAGGCCGAACTGGCACGACTCGACGAGCTGGCTGCTGGCCCGGGCCGGCTGATCGTCATCGTCGGCGCCGGCGGCGTCGGCAAGACCTCGCTCGCCGTGCGCTTCGCCCACCGGTCCAGGGCGGCGTTCCCGGACGGGCAGCTGTTCGTCGATCTGCGGGGCTACCACCCGGAGCGACCGGTGCAGCCAGCCGACGCGTTGGCCGGCTTCCTGCGTGCGCTCGGCGTGCCTTCCCCCGAGATCCCCGTCGACGAGCAGGAACGCGCCTCGCGCTACCGCACGGAACTGGATGGCCGACGCCTTCTTGTGGTGCTCGACAACGCGGCGACAGCCGAGCAGGTGCGACCGTTGCTGCCCGGCTGCGGCACGTGCCTGGTGCTGGTCACGAGCCGCGACACGCAGGCCGGGCTGGTCGTGCGCCACGGCGCGCATCGGGTGGCGCTCGACGTGCTACCGGACACGGACGCCCTCGACCTGCTGCGGCGGCTGGCGGCCGAGCAGGTGCGACGCGACCCCCTCGCGGCCCGGCAGCTCGTCGATCAGTGCGACCGGCTGCCGCTCGCCCTGCGGATCGCGGCGGAGATCGCGGCCGCCCGACCGGCGGCCGGTCTGGTCGAGCTGGTCACCGACCTGACGGACGAGCAGCGCCGGCTACGCCGGCTCAGCGCCGGCACCGACCGCTTCACCGCCGTTGACGCGGTTCTCTCCTGGTCGTACCGGCAGCTCGCGCCGGCCGCGCGGCGCCTGTTGCGGACCCTGGGCCTGCATCCGGGGCGTGACGTCGACTGTTACGCCGCGGCCGCGCTGGCCGGTGTGCCTGTCGACCGGGCGGTGGATCAGCTCGATGCCCTCACGCGCGCCCACCTCGTGCAGGTCGGTGCCACCGGTGCGGACGCTTCCCGCCGGTACCAGATGCATGATCTTTTGCGGGCCTACGCGGCGGGCCTCGCGCTCGCGCGCAACGCCCGGCCCGCCCCGGACGTGGCGCGCGAGCGTCTCTACGGGCACTACCTGCGCGCGGCCGACCTGGCGGTGCACGCCCTCTATCCGGCCGATGTGGACCGCCGACCGCCGGCCGGGCGCCGGGTGGTCGCCGGGCCACCGCTGGACGACCCCGCCGACGCGCTCGCCTGGCTCGACGTTGAGCGCGCCAACCTCGTCGCGGTGGTCGACGACGCCGTGGCCCACGACCGGCACGGGCACGCGGTGCTGCTGGCCAGGGTCCTGTTCCGTTACCTGGACGGCGGCCACCCACGCGAGGCCGTCGCCGTGCACACCCGTGCCGTGCAGGCCGCTCGGCAGCTCGCCGACCCCGCCGCCGAGGCCCGCGCGCTCGGCGATCTCGGCAGCGCGTACTGGCAGCGCAGTGACCTGGTCCGGGCGGCCGACCATTTTCAGCGGGCACATGACCTGCTGACCGCGCTCGGCGACGAGGCCGGTCGCGCCCGGATGTTGAACAGCCTGGGCATCGTGTGCTGGCGCCAGGGTGCGCTGGCGGAGGCCGCCCGCTACTACGGCGAAGCGGCGGCCGGCTTCGCGCGGCTCGGCGATCCGCACGGTGAGGCCCGGGCGATGACGAACCTCGGCGTGGTCCGCCTGCGCCAGGACCGACTGGACGAGGCCGGCGACCTGCTGCGCCGCGCGCTGTTGGTGCACCGCGAGATCGGCTGCCGCGACGGGGGCGCGTACACGGTGACGAGCCTGGGGGAGGTGCTGGCGCGCCAGGGCCGGCCCGACGAGGCGGCCGCGCACCACCGGTGGGCCATCGAGGAGTTCCGCCAGGTGGGCGACGGCACGGGTGAGACGTACGCCCTGGACAACCTCGGCGCGGCCGTGCGCGAACTCGGTCGGCTGGCCGAGGCGACCGAGTGCCACGCACGGGCGCTGCGCCGGTTCACCCAGCGCGGCGACGTCTACGGCCAGGCCCGCTGCGTGCTCAACCTGGCGGCGCTGGCCGACCGTCGGGGTGACCACGCGGAGGCGGCGCGGCACTACCATCGGGCTGTCGATCTGGCCCGGCGCGTCGGCGACCGCGCCAGCGAGGCGGAGGCGCTTGACGGCCTGGCACTCGTGTCGGACGGTGGGCGATAGCGGTTACACGGGCCGTCAAGGGCCAGGATGAGACATGCTGCCGGCGCCCGACACCCACGTAGGTGGTCGGGCGCCGGCCGGTCGTGCGGGCCGCTAACAGGTCACGTTCTTACGGCCGGTCCAACCGCCGATGAGGTACCACTCCTTGTGCCAGTAGCAGTACCCGACGTAGCTCACGCCGGCGCCGTTGGGCGCGACCCAGTGCCGGCCCCGGTAGTAACACGTCAACGTCTGCAAACCGTTGCCCGCGGTTCCGGTCAGTGTCCCGGTCTCCACGCCCTCGGCACCGCCCATGCCGCCGCCGATCTGAAAACCCGGGTCGGTGGCCGGGCAGGTTTGTGCCGCCTGCGCCGGCGACGCCGACACCAGAACCGCGCCGGCCGTCGCCAGCATCAGCGTGACTGCTACGAGTGCCGCCCGTCGAACCATCTTCATACGTTCTCCCCTGGTCACTTCGCCGTCCCGAACCAATGACGGCCATTCTGGAGAGACGACGCCCGCGGCGCGGTCGGTCCTGGACAGCACCGGACAACGCCGGACACAGCCCGGCAGCGGGTCCTGCTGGGGGAGTGTCCTGCGGTTCCGTCAGGACATCACGCAGGCGCGCCCGATGACCGTGCATGACCCGAAGCGGGGGCCTTCGGGTCAGAGATGTCGAACGGCACGCGCAGCGTCTGGCCGCCGCCCACCGTCCGCGGATCGTTGCTGACGGACGGGCGCGAGCCTGTCCGTCAGATGTGTCCATGAACGCATCCGTCACGGACGAGGGGGCAGCGTGGGCTACGGTGATCGACTGGGTGGCGCGGCTGGCGGGGCGGCCAGGCGCCTCGGCGGCTCGGTACGGTCCGGCATGGGCCGCGTGGCGCGGGCAGGCAGCGTCGTGGGCGAGGGAATCGCCACGACGGCGTCCGGGTTGTTGAGCGACCTTGGCGCTCCCGGTGTGCCGCCGCAGGACGAATGGCGGGCCGGCCTCGGGCAGATGATCGGGCATCGCACAGGCGCCCCTGCGGCGCTGCGCCCTTTCGTCCACCAACTCGACCGCCTTGGTGCTGTGGTCGTTTCCGGTGATGTGGTGGGCTTCGACGGGGCCGAGATCCGATGGGAGAACGTCACTGAGGTGACGCTTGGACCCGTTGTTGACGTGCTGACCGCGATGGCCGTGCCCCGCGAGGTCGAGCGGCTCACGGCGGTCCTGCCCCCGCTGCCGGGCCGGGCGTGGGTGGTCCGGCAGGCGGTCGACACGCTCGTCGCCGTCTGCGTAGCGGCGGGATCTCTCGCCGTTTCGGTCGACGACGCCCTGTCCGGCACGGTCCCGGTCGCGGTTGGCTACAAGGGCCAATTCCGCAGCAAGGTGACCGAGCCCGGTCTGTTTGCTTCGCTCATCGCCGCCTCCGTGCCGCAGGTCGCCTCGGCGATCGTTCACGAGGCCGAGTACCGCGGCATCCCCGTCACCACCGCACCGAGATCGCGGGCGGGCGACCGTGCCGTCGCGATCCAGGGAGTAGCCCGGGCTCTCGCTGAGCGTCTCAGCAGGCTGCCGGACGACGACGAGCGCGACGGCGCCTCGGCGTGAACTCCGGCCTCAGCCACAGTTGCGTCCGGTTGAGCGCCACGGAACTGCTCCCACGTGCAGGCGTGGATCGGCTGTGTCGCGCTCCCCGGCAGGTCGGCCTTGTCGGCGAGCGGGATGAGTTGTCCGACGATGTCGATCCGGCGTTCGTCGGTGAGGTGCCTGGAGAAGAAACCGTGCGCGTCCTTGCCGGAAGAGGAGGCCGACTACGGCCCTCGCATGGTCGCGCTCCTCGTCAACGGACTGCGGTCCTGAGACCGGCGCTTGCACCGGTCTCAACCCGGCAGCGTCTTTCAACACCGTGGGGGCGTTATAAGAGCAGGTCACCGTTGCGACGAGAGCCTTGAAGGTGGGAAATGCTCCGGTTACGTCTCACAACTGCCGCGCTTGTTGTCGTGGCGGCGCTCGCCGTTCTGTCGCCAGGGCCGCTCGGAAGCAGTCCGGCGTTCGCTGCGGCGCCTGCCACGACGGCTCCATCGCTCGATGGTCCGTCCCGGGACAGCGTGCTGGTAAGCGGTACAGGCGAGGTGTATGGCAATCCCGACACGCTCATCACCGATCTGGCGGTGGAGATCACTGCGGCCACGGTCAGCGATGCCGTGGATCGCGCCAATGCCGCGGCTACCCGGATGCGCGACGCGCTCCTCCGCGCCGGGGTCGCCAGAGCCGACATCCAGACGTCGAGCCTCAGCATCGGCACGAGAACCAATGAGGACGGGGCGACAACCGGCTACACCGCGAGTCAAGGGTTCACGGTGAAGATCCGGAACCTGCCGCGCGCCGGAGACATCCTGTCCGCCGGCATCGCCGCGGGAGGCAACGCGTCGCGGCTGTACGGCGTGTCATTCGTGATGGACAACGACGCCGCACTGGTCGCCAGAGCGCGCAGGGGAGCGTTCGCCGACGCACGGCGAACCGCCGAACTGTATGCCCGTGAGGCGGGCCGGCCGCTCGGCCGGGTCCTCAAGATCACCGAGACGGCCTCCGGTTGCGAGGGATGCGACAGCTCCGAGGCGTCCCGAGGCGGGTTTGGTGGTGGCGCACCGGGGGCGCTTGAGCCGGGCCGGCACCGGTTGTCGGTGACTGTCAACGTGGAATGGGCTCTCAACCCGCCGTCGAGGTAAGCCACGGCTGGTGTTGATCCTGACACCGTGTCAGGTCGTCCGACCCTGATCTCGTCCACAGGTTGTGGATAGAACATGTGTACGAACCGACTGGCTGGGTCAGTCTTCACGTCACCGTTCCCGATCAGGTGCGAGCGGCCGGCGCGTGGCCGGTTCTTCGGGAAAGTCTTTCCATCAAGAGGTGAGCGGCCCACTCGGCGAACTGTTCACTGATACGGCCATGGGCACTGTACGTCGCCTGTCCCGTGTGCCTGGAGGGCGACTTCGCGACGTTCCGGGCGAATGATTTGGACGTCACAATACCGGATCTGGTTGAGATCAGCCGACCGTCAGTTGTTTGATCCTCCCGTGACCGCGTTGTCGCGCGTCAGGCGGGAAGGTGCCGTACGGTGTCGCCCGTTCTGATCGTGGCGCCGACGATGACCCGGGCGTTGAGGCCGCGCAATCGCAGTTGCTGGGCTTCGTCGGTCCAGACGAGTTTGTGGGCGTCGCGGCCGAACCGGTCGGCGAACTTGGCGCAGCCGGTGTGCGGCTGGTCGGTCACCTCGATGACGGCCCGGTCGCCGATGGCCAGGCGGGTGCCGGCCGGCATGGCGTCGAAACTCAGGTCGAGATCCAGGTAGAGCTGGTCACCGGCGAGCGCCCAGGCATCACGATCCGGGCCCGCGATCAGCTCGACGAAACGGGAGTTCATGACGTTCAACTGCATGTCGGGGTGTGGCGTCTCGTCTGCCGTCCGGGAGCTGGGCCGCTGGTTCCAGTTGTCGCCGACCAGCCCGACCGCGGGGTCCAGTTCGGCCACCGACAACACTTCCCGGACGCCTACGTCCGGCCGACGTACGGTCAACATCAGCGTGCCGACACCCCGTGGAGAGCTGCGCACGAGGTCCAGCCCGTTCATGATCTCGTCCAGCGAGCGATGGCGTACGGTGATGGGATCTGCCACGGTTCGACTGTGCCCGACGCGCGCCCGCAGCGTCCACGCTGTTTCTCGAAGCGCGAGAACGGAATATGGCCAGTTCGATGGATACGACGGGAGCCCGGTTCATGCCGGTTGCGCGCCGCTTCGACCACATCGGCATCACGGTCGCCGACCTCGATCTAGTGATCGACTTCTTCGTGGCCCTTGGTCTGGAGCTCGAGGGCAGGATGTTTGTCGAAGGGGAGTTCCTTGACACGGTCTGCGGCATTCCCCACTCCCGCACCGAGATCGCCTTGCTGAAGCCGCCCGGGGACGGCACGCGCCTCGAGCTCGCGCGGTGGGTGCGGCCGGACGCCGTGCCGGGCTCGCCGGGCGCGATGGCCAACGAGCTGGGCCTGCGCAACGTCGCCTTCGAGGTCGACGACCTGCGGGCCGCCGTCGATTGGGCTGCGAGCGAGGGATACGGGCTGGTCGGTGGCATCGGGGAGTACGGGGGTGTTTGGAAGATGGCGTATGTTCGGGGTCCGGAAGGGCTCATCGTGTCGTTGGCCCAACGCATCGGCTAGCCGCGTGTCCGCTGGGAGCGCGAACGCGTCCGGTGGACAGAGGCGGGCCGCCTCGGCGATCGTTCACGAGGCCGAGCACCGCGGCATCCCCGTCACCACCGCACCGAGATCGCGGGCGGGCGACCGTGCCGTCGCGATCCAGGGAGTAGCCCGGGCTCTCGCTGAGCGTCTCAGCAGGCTGCCGGACGACGACGAGCGCGACGGCGCCCCGGCGTGAACTCCGGCCTCAGGCGCCCGTGTACGCGAACGCAGCCCAGTACCGCGGGTCGACGTAGGGGTATTCGCCTGGGCCGCCGGCCGGATCGAGGCCGGGCAGGAAGGCGGTCAGGTCCGCGCGGGTGGCCGCGCGCAGCCACAGCTGCGCCCGGTTGAGCGCCACGGCCGGCTCGTGGCCGTCGCGGCACCATCGTTGGTAGAAGGCGGTCATCAGGTAGGTGGTGGCGAGGTCGTCAACGGCCCACGAAGCCGCGATCACGCCAGCGAACCCGATCTGGATCAGCGCTGACGGCAGCCCGACCACCTCGTTGGGCAGGGCCGAGCCGGTGAGGTTCGTCCGGCACGCGGACAGCACCGCCAGCCGTCGCTGGGCCGGTTGCAGGGCGCGGCCCAGGTCCGCCAGCGTGACCTGGCGGTCGGCGAAGTACAACCGGCTGTCCATGATGGATCCGGCTTCGGCGGAACCGTGGCAGGCGAGGTGCCAGACGGTGTGCTGATCGGCTGCGGCGCGGAACTGCTCCCAGGTGCAGGCGTGGATCGGCCGCGTCGCGCTCCCCGTCCAACGGCGCGTGACCTCGGCGGTCTCAACCGCCACGTACCGAAGGTGGCCGGCCGGGCTGACCCCGTGCCCGTCAGGAACGTCCACGGCGAGCAGCGTCGGCTGCCGGCCGGCGAGTTCCCGCGCGGTGTCCCGGCAGCGTCGCAGGCCGCGGGCGTTCGGCGCGTACCGAATCGCGGAGAAGTTGCCCACGTGGCGCCACTGTGTGAACTCATCCCCGGGGTGGCCCGGCTCGCCGGCCGCGTGCAGCGGCAGCAGGTTGAGCAGACCGATCGGTACCAGGGTCACGACCTGGCCCCTCGCGTGCAACAGGACAAGGTCCCGGAGGGCGTCGTTCCACAGGGTCCGGAGGCCCTCGGCCATCGGATCGGTCCGGGGCCGCGACTGCTCCGGTGGCGCGAGGTCGCGCTCGACGAGGCGCGCGAGGCCGGTCGAAGCGTCGGCCTCGGGCAGCACCCTGCCGACGATTCCGGCGACGGCGGCGCGGTCGAGCTTCGGCAGGTCGACGTACTGCGGGTCATGCCTGGCGGCCACTACGAGCGCGTACCCGCCGGCCTTCGCGGCGGCGAGGTAGACGATCGCACCGTCGCCGGTCTCGGCCGTGATGTCGTCATAGCTCATGTCGAGCCCGATCGGTCCGGCACCGGTCAGGCCGACTGACCGCCCGGTCTCGAGCGCGAGTGCCGCTTCCCGGTACCGTCCGGTGCGCGCCAGCCAGTAGCCGGCCTCCTCGGCGTACTCCTGGGCGGCGGTCAGGACGCGTTGGCGCGCGCCGGCGCCCTGGCGTGCGATGGCGTCCCGCGCCGCGAGGGCGACAAGCTGTTGGTACGCCTCGGCGGCGAACTCGGCGACGCCCGTACCGACGGCCCACTCGGCCCAGGCCGCGGCCAGCCGGGCGCGACCGGCCGTACTCCAGGGGTCCTCCACCGAGTCGCGCCACGCGCGGTGGCGCCGCTCGTCGTTGCGACGACCCGTGAGCGCGTCGTGGGCGGCGCGGGCCTCATGGAGCAGGATCCGGTCGTCCGCCGTGTGAACGCGCCAGACGCGACAGCGGCGGCGCATCAGCCGCAGCGCCTCGCGTATGTCGGCGGCGAAACGTACGGCGGCTGGTGTTTCGGACGCCGACGCCCGCCGCAGCAGAAGCCTGGCCAGGCTTTGGTCGGCGGGCGTCAACCGCCGCCACCAGCGCACGCCCGCCTGCCGGGCGGCGCGACACAGCGCGATGCCGCCGTCGAGGTCGTCCGGATGTGTGTGCACCAGGAGCAGCGCTCGGGTGGCGAGGATCTGCGGGCGCAGGTGGGGCGCGAAGAGGTCGTCCGCGCGGGAGGCGTGCTCGAGTTCGCGGAGAGCCGCGTGCAGTTCGCCGGTGACCACGTGGAGCCGGGCGCGCACCAGGTGCGCCAGACTCGGACAGGTCCTCGTGGTGCCGAGATGGTGGGCCAGATCGGCGAGCGGGCGGATGTCGTCGTGGGTCTGCGCCGCCTCGATGGCCGCGTCTACGAGCCTCAGGCCGCGCCGGGGGTTGGACGCGAGCGTCCGGACAACGTCGCGCGGATCGTCCTGCGCCGGTGGACCCGGCGTCTCCCCGCGCGCGACCGGCCAGGACAACGGCGGCAGACCGTCGCGGGCGACCGCCGCCGAGCGGCGGGCCGCGGCGATGGCGGCGCGGGTGCGGTGGAAGGCGCGAAGCTCGCCGATGCGCTGGAACCCCCGATGGTGGTGGTCCATCAGTACGCCTTCGACGCGGGCGGCGATGTCGCGCATCGCGGCGTGGACCTCCGCCTCGCGCGGGTGGTCGATGGAGGACTCGCATTCAAGGACGTATATGCACATCGACACGAAAAGGCGCGAGATCGTCCGGCGGTTGTTGTCGTTCTCGACGTCGCGGGTGTCGACCGAGGGGTACCACTCCAGCACCTCGTTGACGGCCTGGTCGAGGTCGCCGAATCTGCTGGTGAGCCAGATCATCTCGGTCAGGGTCACGGACGCTCCCCACCAGCCGGTCTCCTTCCATCGCGGTGGCCTGGCCGCCCGGTACGCCTGCCAGGCGCGACCGGCCGCCGCGCGATCGTCGCGCAGGAGCGCGTCCTTGTACGCCCAGACGTGTTGTTCCACCTGCGCCAGCTCCCGGCGGTACGCGTCAGAAGCGCGCATATCGTGCTTGATCCGGTAGATCCTGGCCTCGTGCGCCCACGGCTCCTCGAACACGGCGTCGGTCGGGCGCCCGCACAGGCGGCACGGATGCGGCCACGACCTGGGCGCCGGCTCGTCGCTGCTTCCGCAACCGTCGTTGTCGCACTGCCAACCCCGCACCCGCGCTCCGGGCGGGGCGAGGTAGCCGTAGGAGGTGCGCGGCGGCCGCCGGCTCATGGCTGGTGCCTGCCGCTCGCGGTCTGCTGTGACAACTCGGGCCGCCTCCCTGGCGCTTCTCGTCCTCTCTGACGGACCGCTGTCCGTCAGAGACGAGCGTGCGATGGTTCCGCAGGACCCCTCGATCGCGATTGCCCGAGGACATGCCGCCTTGGTTGGAGACCCTCGGCCGGTTCTCGCTCGATACCCAGCACAGCGGCGTCGACGTCGACCACCTGTGGGACCGTGGCGGTCTGCTACGCGCGTACTCGAGGGAGGACCGCGACGGCTTCCTCGCTGAGCTGCGCGCCGTCGTGGCCGACGATCGGGGCGGCTTCGTCACCTTCGGCGCCGCGTGCCTCGTCTGGGAGATGTACGGCGGTGAGGCGCTGGACTATCCCGCCGCGTGGCCGCTGATCGACGCGGGCATCGAGTTCAAGCTCGCGCGCGGGCTGGCGACCGCGTCGCTGACGGGCTACGAGAACCAACGACTCAACCGTACCCGCGAGCGGCGCGGCTGAGGCGCACTGACGAATCCCAGCCGCCGCACAGGGCGCGGGCTCCTGTGAACCGCCGCAGGAACGCGATCACGCCTCAGCTGACGTAGCGCGGTTGCGGTGGCGGGCCCACTCATGCGGGCCGTCAGTGTTCGAGCGACGCACCACGCGAGTCGTGAGAGGAGTCGCGATGACAGTCGAACAGTGGGATGGACCGCGGTATCCGGTCGGTGCCGGCGAGGTCGAGCAGGGCGACCCCGGAGCGCCCTTGCGGCAGCTGGCCGATCTCCTGCGGGTCGCGGCGGCCACGCTTGAGGGAGCCCTGACGGTGCTCGGCACGCAGCGCCCGGAGACCGTGTCGCGCAGCGCGGGGTCCGGTCCGCGCGACACGGCCGGGCACCCCGCGACGATCGACGGCTGGCCGAGCCTGACGGCGGCTGAGCGGGTGATCGCCGGCATGGTGGGAGAAGCGTTGACGAACCGGCAGATCGCCAGCCGCCTGTTCGTGTCCCCGCACACGGTGAACTACCACCTGCGCCACATCTTCCGAAAGCTGGACATCACCTCGCGGGTGCAGCTCGCCGCGCTCGTTCACGCGTCCCGGCAGCCGGGCGGGCGATAGCGCGAATGACCCGGGGGAAGGCTCCTCAGGGTTGCAGGCTCGCGCCGCCGTCGACATAGAGCTGCTGCATGGTGATGTGCCGGGCGCGGTCGGAGGCCAGGAAGGCGACCGCGTCGGCGATGTCGCCCGGTTGGGCGAGCCGGCCGAGCGGGATGCCCAGCTTGAACCGGTCCGGCGAGCCGCCGATGACGTCGTCGAGCCCGTACTCCTCGGTCAGCATCGACCGGAGCATGGCGGTGTTGGTGGAGCCGGGCGCGACGACGTTGCAGCGCACCCCGTCGCGGGCCAGCTCCAGCCCCAGGCATCGGGTCAGGTGGGTGGCCGCCGCCTTGGCCGCCGCGTACGCCGCCATGTCCGCGCGGGGGACGCCGGCCGCGTTCGAGCCGACCGTCAGGATGCAGCCGTGCCGTCGCGACCGCATCGGTCCCGCGACGGCGCGACTCATCCGCAGGACCCCGCCCGCGTTGGTGTCGACAAGCTCCGCCCAGTCCGCGTCGGTCAGGGCCGTCAGCGGCCCGGTCCGCAGGATCCCGGCGGCGTTGACCAGGATCGCGATCGGGCCGATGTCGAGTTCCACCGTGCTCACGGTTGCCTCGACGGCCGCGGTATCGCGCACGTCCAGGGGGTACGCGTACGCCCGGTCGCCGCCGGCACGCAGGTGCTCGACCATGCGGCTCACGCCGGCCGCGTCCCGGTCGGCGGCCACGACGACCGCCCCCAGCTCGGCCAGCCGTGCCGCGACCGCGGCGCCGATGCCTCGCGCGGCGCCGGTGACGATCGCGACCCGGCCGTCCAGACGGTCGCTCATCGCCGGCCGCCCGCGGGGACGGCCAGCTCGGCGTCGTGACCGTAGATCCACGCGCTGTCGAACAGGTCGCGCCGATCGGCGTCGGGCCGGTGCAGGCGCTCGCCGTTGGCCCGTGAGGCGGCGGCGATCCGCGCCACCCGGGGCCGGCGCAGGCGTTCGTACTCGCCCAGCGCGCGCCGGCGTTCGGGCAGCCGGAGGCAGCCGGCCAGGACCACGGCGTCCTCGATCGCCTGGTTCGCGCCCTGGGCGGCGAACGGCAGCACCGGGTGGGCCGCGTCGCCGGTCAGCGCGATCCGGCCGGCGCCGAAGAGGGGCGGTGCGGGTCGGTCGTGCACCGCCCAGGTGGTCGGCTCGCCCGCGGTGAGCAGGCCGAGGACGTCCTCGTACCAACCTCGGTAGGCGTCGGCCGGCTGGCACCGTGTGGCGTCCGGGACGGTGGCGACGACGTTCAGCCAGGCTCCGCCGCGCACCGGGTAGCAGACGACATGCCGGCCGGGCCCGGGCCAGAGGAGCACCCTGGGCTCGGTCGCGAGGCGCGGCACGATCGCAGCCGGTACGAGCGCCCGGTAGACGCTCGTGCCCGTGGGACGGGACGCGTCCGGGGACAGCGCCGCCCGTACCACCGAGTGCACGCCGTCGGCGCCGACGACGAGGTCCGCCGCGACGGCCGATCCGTCGGCGAACCGGACCTCGACATCGTCCTCCCGCTCGCGCACGGCCACGCAGCGGCGGCCCACCCGCACGGTGTGGGCGCCGCACCGGTCGGCCACCAGAGCGCGCAGCCCCTCGTGCAGGTCCGCCCGGTGGATGGTGTAGTACGGCGCGCCGTACCGCTCCTCGCACGCCCGGCCCAGCTCGACACGCGTGAGGACCGAGCCGGACCGCCAGTCGCGTAGCTCGATCGCGGTGGGCCGCACCCCGGTCCCCGCGAGCCATGCGCCGAGCCCGAGCCGACGCAGCAACCGGGTGGCGTTCGGTGTCAGCTGGACACCCGCGCCGACGCCGGTGAACGCGTCGGCCTGTTCGTACACGGTGCAGCCCGTGCCCTCGCGGCCCAGCGCGGCCGCCAGGGTCAGGCCGGCGATGCCCGCGCCGATGATGGTCGGTTCAGTAGTAGCGCAGCGCACGGTCCCAGTCCTCGTCCGGGCCGAACAGGCCGCGTGGCTTGACCACGTCGGCCGTGGCTGTCAGCGCGTCGCGGGACACGAGGCCGCCCGGCTCGACGGGGTCGACCCGCACCTCGATGCCGTACTCGGCCCGCACGGCAGCGGCCAGCTCAGCACACGCGGCGTCGCGGTGCCCGGCCGGCACCTCGATCTCGACGCGCAGCTGGTGCGGCTGCGCGCTGGCCCGCCAGAACATCACCTCGTAGCGGACCGGCAGGGCGAAGACCAGCTCCTCCAGGCGTGCCTGCGTCACCGTCGCCGGCCCGACGGCGTGCCCGGAGGCGGACCGGCCGAGCACCCGTACGGTGGGCAGGGCCCAGCCGCACCCGCACGACTCATACCGGACCTCGACGTCGTCCTCGATGTTGTATCTCAGCAGCGGCATCGCCTCGCGGTACAGCGGCGTCACCACCAGCTGCCCGCACCCGTCCGGCCCGATCCGGCCCGTACCGGGGTCGTACACCTCGAAGATCGCCCGGTCGGCCCACAGGTGCAGGCGTCCCCGCGGACACTGCCCGGCCAGGCTGCCCGTCTCCGTCGACCCGTACTCCTCGACCACGGGCACGCCCCAGATCTCCGCGATGCGGTCGCGCCGGGCCCGGCTGAGCGGCTCGCCGCCGACGAACAGCGCGCGCAGTGACGGGAAGTCGCGGTCCGGCCGTAGGCCGGCGAGGCGCGCCGCGGCCGCCCAGAGCAAGGGTTCCGTCGGCAGCGACCAGGTGAGGGTCACGTCCAGGTCGTGCAGCGCGCGCACCACCCGGGCGTACGGCATGGCGGTGGTCCGGTTGTCCGCGGGTACGACCGTCGCCCCGCACATCCGGGCCGCGGCGTGCGCCAGGTGTCCTGTGATCATGAGTGCGTACGGCGTGCGCACGAGGAACGTGTCGGCGGGTCCGATCCCGGTCCACTTGCGGGCGTACCGCTGGGCGAGATCGGTCCAGTCCCCGTCCGTGTAGTACGACGCGGTCGGCACCCCGGTCGTGCCGCTGGACTCGTGGTAGGTGGCCAACCGGTTCCTGGGCACGGCGAGCATGCCGAACGGGTAGCTGTCGCGCAGGTCCTGCTTGGTGGTCAGCGGGGTGTCGGCCAACCCGGCGCGGTCGCGCGGCAGGGCGGGGCCGAGGCGCCGGCGGTAGAAGGGTGACGCCGCCGCTCGTCGCAGGGCCAGCGGCAGTTGGCGCGCCTGCACGTCCGCGAGCTCGTCGTAGTCGTGCCACGCGCCGAGCGGGGGCAGCGCGGCGGGATCGGCCAGGGATGTTGTCATGGGTACTCCTCGCGGAGGATGCGACGGGCGTTGTGCCAGGCGACCTGCCGCCAGTCGTCGGCGGACAGGTCGAGGGAGGCGTACTTGGCCAGCTCGACGGCGGGATGCTGCAACGGGTACTCGGTCCCGAAGAGCACCCGCCGGGGGCCGAGCCGGGACAGCGCGTGGCGGACCACCACACCGAAGCAGCCGGATGTCTCGGCCACGACGTTCTCCCGGGCGGCGATCATGTCGATACCGGCGATGTCGATCCCGGTGTGGCCGCAGTGACCGAACACGAACGTGGTGCGGGGAAAGCGCGCCGCGAGCGCGACCAGGTCGGCCGGGCGCGTGCCCGGGCGGCCCAGGCACACCACGTACACGGGGTGGCCCGCGTCGGACGCGACGGCGACGTAATCCCTCGTGCGGGGGTCGTCGAAGGACAGGCCGTGTACCGCGGGGGAGAGCTCAAGGCCCCGGTACGCGTCGACCTGCGCACGGTAGGCCCGCACGCCGGCGTGCGGGTTGGCGAAATAGAACGGCACGAGCCGCCCGCCCGACGCCGCGCACGCGGCCAGCACCGCGTCGTTCGCCGGCGTCGCCGTGCTGTAACCGCCGTACGTGATCTGCGCGGAGAGCACGTCGAGGCCGACGACCCCGCCGGCGGCCACGGCGGCGCCCGCGATGCCGGCCCCGGCCATGGTTGTGAGCAGGTCCTCGGTGGCGCCCGGGCGGGGCAGCAGCCGCGCGTGGAAGTCGAAGATCGGGCACGGGAGGGCGGCTGCGGTCATTGCTCGTAGCACAGCTCGTCGATGGCGTACCCGACGTGGCGGTCCCCGTGCGGCAGGTGGCCGAGCACGCGGTCACCCGGGCGCAGTTCGGTGGAGTTGAGCACCGCGCCGCCGGGGCCGAGGATCCGCACGTGCCAGTCGTCCTGCACGATGAGGTTGACGACGCGACCGTCCGGTGCGCACGCGTCCACGCTGAGCAGGGGCCGTCGTTCGATCTTGACGCGGCCGACCGTCACGTACCGGCTGTGTCCGGCGGCGTCGACGGCCAGCACGACCCCGCCGGCGCGTAGCTCGCTGAGGTAGCGCGTGCGATCCGGCGCCGCCAGCGTGTAGGACATGATCGCCCCGGCGTTGACCCGGAACGGGCGGGTCGGCATGTAGGGCAGCGGATGCGTCTCGCTGACGCAGAGAATCAGACCCCGCGACCGGGAACCGACGAGAAGGCCCTCGTCGGGCCGCAGATAGGAGCACGTGTCGACGCAGGCCCGTTCGCCCATCCCGATGTGGTCGACCTTCATCACCTCGAGTTCGACGAGCGCGATGTCGGGCGTCGCGGGCGTCGCGGCGGCCTTCAGCCGGGTGGCGTCGCCAACGGCGTGCGCGGCCATCATCACGCCGTCCGAGCCGTGCTCCAGCACGCCGTATAGGATCTCCGCGTCCAGCGGGTCGTTCGCGACGGTGATGACACTGCCGGTGGCGCCTGTGGCCGCGGCGAGGACGATCTCCAAGGGGATCCTCGTCGCGTCGCGGAAGGACAGCACGGTCCACGGTGCGCTCCGCGCGCTGGCGCAGGCGAGGTCGAGCGTGTGCGCGTCGGTGACCTCGATGAACTGCCCGAGCTGCACGGCGGGGTAGCGCGCCTGCCATTCTTCGAGCGGACCGTGCCGATGGTCGAGGATCACGATGTCGGCGTTGCCCGCGTCGGCGGGCAGCTCAGGTCCGGGCGGGCACAGGACCCTGCTGATCGTCGGTGGAACATCCTTGAGGTCGGCCGGGTCGGCCGCGACGATGGCGTCGATGCGCTGCTGCGTGGCCTCCGCGAGCATCGCGTCGCGCGGCCCGCCGTCGCCGGGCGTCGAGGGGGCGAGCTGCCTCAGGTCCAGCCAGGTGAGCTTCATGCCCGGCCTCCCGTCGTTTCGTGCGGGTCGGCCAGTGCGGCGTCATGGACGAGCCCGGAGATCTTGCTGACAACCGCGGCGGGGTTCGCCGACGCGAAAACGTGACGACCGACGGCGACGCCGGCGGCGCCGCCGCGCACCGCGTCGTGCAGGCGGCCGAAGAGGTCGTCGTCGGCGGGACCGGTCGGGCCGCCGGCGACCAGGATCGGGATGGGGCAGCTGCGGGCGACGTCGGCCATGGCCTGCGCCGATCCCGGGAACACGGTCTTGACCAGGTCGGCGCCCAGCTCAGCCGCGAGCGCCGCGGCGTGGGCCACAAGGTCGGGATCGGCCGGGTCATGCAGGCGCGGCCCTCTGGGGTAGACCATCGCGAGAAGGGGTACGCCCCACCGGTGGCACGCCCCGGCGACCGTGGCCAGGTCGGCGATCTGACGGCCCTCCTGCGCGGAGCCGAGGTTCACGTGAACGCTGACCGCGTCGGCGCCGAGGCTCAGGGCCTCTTCGACGGTCGCCACGAGAACCTTGGCGTCGGGATCCGCGGCGTGGGCCGTGCTGGCGCTCAGATGCACGATGAGTGAGAGCGTGCCGAACCGACGCGGATCCACGCGGCGCAGGCTGCCCTTGTGCAGCACGACGGCGTCCGCGCCGTTCGTGCCGATCTGCTCGACGAGGTCGTCGAGGCGGCCGTCGCGAACCACGGGGCCGGTGCTGACGGAGTGGTCGAGGGGAACGACGAACAGGCGGCTGTCGCCCTTGCGCAGGCGACCGAGCCGTAGTTGTCGAGCGAATGAATCGTGAAGGAACACGTGCACCGCACCTCCGGGGTCGACATACGCGAAGTTGGGCTGTGACCCGACCGTAGGCGGCGCGCAGAACGGCCCGCATCACTCGGATGATGAGCCGATGAGCAGGAGATCTGCGCATTCGAGTAGGCCGTGTGCCAGGGAAGTCTGTGCGTGCGTGTCCACAGCGGATCCGATACGACGCTGGCGGCGTGCCCGCCTTCTGGGTTAACTCTGAAGCCGACACGGGATAGCGCGAACGGAGCAGGAGCACATGGTCGACTCGCCGCCGCCGGTCCTGGGCAGGGACCGGGAACGTGCGACGCTGCGCCGGATGATCGACGCCACCAGCAGCGGCGCGGGCGGCGGCCTGGTCATCACCGGCCAGCCGGGTATCGGGAAGACGAGGCTGCTGGCGGACGCGCGGGCGCACGCCCGGGCCAAGGGGCTGGCGGTCGGCTCATCCGAGGCGACCGAGATCGACCAGGTGGCCCCGCTGTCCACGTTGTTGACCATGCTGCGCCGGATCGGGCCGGTCCCGCTGGACCTGCCCAGGCTCGATAGCCACCAGGGGGAGCGTTTCTGGTACGTGGAACGCATCGCCGAGGCGCTGGAAAACTACGTCGCGCAGCGGCCGCTGCTGCTCATCCTCGACGACGCGCAGTGGACGGACGAGTTCAGCGTCCTCGCCCTCCGGTCGCTGGTGCCGGCGTTCACGGCCTCGCCACTGTGCTGGCTGATCAGCCGGCGGCCGGTGCCGGCCCGCACACCCGTCCAGGATGCCCTGGACTGGCTGCGTGAGCAGGGCAGCGACGAGATCGTCCTCGGCCAGCTCGACGAGCGCGCCGTGAGCCAGCTGTGCGCCTCGGTCCTCGGCGCGCACGTGGACGCCACCGTTCTCGCCCTGGCCGAGCGCGGCGCCGGCAACCCGTTCCTCATCAAGCACCTGCTCAGGACGTTGCAGGACACGGGGCAGATCGTGGTCAGCGACGGCGTGGCGACCGTGGTCGGAGACGAGCTGCCCACCGGCTTCTACTCGGCCGTGGACCAGCGGCTGCGGGGCCTTGCCCCGGACACGCGACGGCTGCTGCAAGCCGGAGCGGTGCTCGGTCGACCGTTCGCCCTGCACACCGCGGCGACCCTGCTCGGGGTGCGTGGGGGCGACCTGTCGACGGCCGCGGAGGAGGCGGTCGGTGCCGGCCTGCTCGCCATCGACGGTGACGCTCTCGTGTTCGGCCACGACCTCATCCGCGAGGCGGTCTACAACGGGACGTCGGCCCCGGTCAGGTCGGCGATGCACCGCGAGGCCATGGCGCTCGTCCACGACGCGGGCGGGTCGCCGGTGGAAACCGCCACGCACCTGATCCGCAGTGGCACCCCGGCAGACCGGTCGTCCGTGGACGTCCTGCGTCAGGCTGCGGCCGAGGTCGCCGACCGGGCGCCCGGCACGGCAGCCAGCCTCATCGTGTGGGCGCTGGAGCGGCTGGACCCCGACGACGAGGCGTATGTCCAGCTCAGCGCCGACGCGGTCGGGCTGCTGGCCTCCGCCGGGCGCCTGGCCGAGGCCCGCGCGTTCGGGGAGGCCGCACTGCGGCGCGGGCTGGACGCGACCACCGAGGCGACGCTGCTCCTGGGACTGGCCGAGGCGCTCAAACACGCCGGCAACAACGAGGCGGCCGTCGAGTACGCCGCCCGCGGTCTGGCCGCCGGCTCCGTGCCGGACGCCGTGCGTGCGCAGCTCTACGCCGTACAGGCGCACGCCCTGATGTACGACATGGACGACGTGGCCGGCGTGGACCGGGCGGGTACGCAGGCGTATGTGCTGGGCGGGCGGGCCGGTGAGCATGCCGCCGCCGCGTACGGGCTGGCGGCCCGCACGCTGGCCGCCCATGTGGAGGGCAGGCTCGACGACGCGTTGGCGCATGCGCGGGCGGCCGTGGAGATCGCCGAGCGGTTCGGCGGCGCCGCCCGTCACCGCCACCCGCGGATCTGGCTGGGGGTCGCGCTCACCTCGCACGACCTGTTCGCCGAGGCCGATGAGACGTACTCGGTGGGCCGTCGCGAGGCCGACGAACTCGGCACCGCCTGGTCGCAGCCGCTCTGGCACTACTATCACGCGGTGCTCCTGGGCCTGCGTGGCGACCTCGACGAGGCGCAGGCCGAGGCGGAGGCGGGCCTGCGTATCGCGGATCAGTTGACGGCCCGGCAGTTGAGCGTGCCGTTGCTCGGCCTGCTCGCTCGGCTGGCCACGGTGCGCGACCAGCTGCCGGCGGCACGCGACCACATCCGCGACATGCAGGCCCTGCTCGACGACGGCGTTACCGCCGCTCCCGAGGACGTGGCGTGGACCCGGGCCGTGTTCGCGGACGCCGACGACGACCCGTCCGCGGCCCTGGTCGCTCTGCGGAGCATCGTGGACCGCTTCCCCGGTCGGCTTCTCCTGTTCGGAAACGATCCGGCGGCGGCGCCGATGCTGGTGCGCACGGCCAGGCAGACGGGCGAGCGGGATGTCGCACGGGCGACTGTGGCCGCTGCCGAGCGCCTGGCCGACGCCTACCCCGTGATCGGTTCGCTGGCGGGCGCCGCCCGCCATGCCGCGGGCCTGCTGCGTACGGACGTCCGCCTGCTGCGGGACGCCGTGGCCCGCCTGCGCGACGTCCCGCGCCCGCTGGCGCTCGCCAGCGCGCTGGAGGACACTGCCGTTGCCGAGTACGCCGCGGGCAGCCGGTCACGCGCCGTCGACCTGCTGGGCCAAGCGGACGAGATCGCCCGCAGACATGGCGCGACACGGGTGTACCAGCGGCTCGAGCGGCGGATGCAGACCTTCGGCGCCGGGACGCGCGGTGACGCGGTGGCCTCACCTGCCCCGATGTTGGCCAGTCTGACCAGGGCCGAGTACGAGGTGGCCCGTCTCGTCGCGAGTGGCGCGACCAACCGCCAGGTCGCCCAGCAGCTTTTCATCTCCCCGCACACCGTCGACAGCCACCTGCGGCACATCTTCGGCAAGCTCGGCATCAACAAGCGCGTCGAGCTCGCCCGGCTCGTCGCCAGAGCCGAGGACGATCGGCGCCCCTGAACGGGTCCGTCGTGCAATCCCGCGAAGACGTCATGTTCCGGCCGCCGCGAACCGCGATTCTGACGGGAGGTCGACGACGCCAGCGGCGCAGGACGGGGGAGTCACGTGAGCTCGAAGATCGGGGAGACTCCCGTGCTCGTCGTGGGCGGCGGCATCGTGGGCAGCCTCGTGGCACTCGAACTGGCTCATCATGGCGTATCCGCTGTCGTGGTGGAACGGACCACGTCGTTGTCGGCCAGTTCCAAAGTGCAGTTCATCAGCGGCCGCAGCATGGAGCTGCTCCGCCGCCTCGGCCTCGCCTCGTCGATCCGGCTGCGAGGAGTCGACGCGACCCGGTCAACCGACTTCATGTTCACGCAGGGTTTCGACCGCGAACCGGTGCTGGTCTGGCAGCAGCCGTCCGTCGAGAACATGCGCCGCCGGTTCGCCGCCGTCAACGACGGAACGGCCCCTGCTGAGGAGTACGAGCGGGTGCGTGGCGCGCTGTTGGAGGACGTGGTCCGGGAGGCCGCAGCCGCCCACCCGCTGGTGGACATGAGGCGCGGCTGGACGTTCAGCGACGTACGGCTCGACCGGGAGAGTGCGACCGCGACCGTCGTGGAGGCCGCGACCCGCACGCGCCACCGGATACGCGCGCGGTTCGTGGTCGGGTGCGACGGTGCGCGCAGTGCGGTCCGGTTGTGTCTGGGCATACCGATGGAGGATCGGGGCGGGGGGCGGCCCTACTGCTCGGTGGACTTCACCACCCCGGCCGCCCTGCTGCCCGAGCACGGCCGGGCCTACGTCACCGCCCCACCGGGGCTGGCCCTCGTCCGCCGCAACGATGCCGACCAGTGGAGCAGCACCATGCCGGTGCACGCGGACCAGCACTTCGGGTCCAATCCGGTCGCCCTGCTCCGGCAGTGGATGGGAGCCGACTTCAAGGTCGACGCGGTTCATGGCGTCGCCCAGTGGACGGATTCGCTTGCCGTGGCGGCGACGTACCGGCGTGGGCCGGTTTTTCTCGCGGGCGATGCCGCGCACCAGTTCTACCCCGGTTGTGGATTCGGTACGGGTACGGGCATCGCTGACGCCGTCGACCTCGGTTGGAAGCTCGCTGCGTCGATCCGGGGTTGGGGCGGCCCCACACTGCTGGCCAGTTATGAGGCCGAACGCCGGCCCGCCGCACTGTTCAACCGCGAGATGTGCGCCCGCCTGCTCGATACGTGGCGCCGGTTCGAGAGCCTGTCCGCCGCCGGCATCGCCGCGGAGCAGCTGTCCGGCCTGCTCGAGCAGGACGTGGACCTCATCGACAACCTGGGTGTCCACTTCGGGTACCGCTACGGCGGGTCCGCCGTCATCTGCCACGAGGCGGGCTCCGGGCCGCCCTGGCACTGGCGGAAGATCAGCCCGACGACCTGGCCCGGCGCCCGGGCGCCGGCCGTGCGGCTGGCTGACGGGACGCAGCTGTTCGACCAGCTCGGAGCCGGCTTCACGCTGGTGGATCAGACCGCCGGGCACTTTGGTCGCCACCTCGCGCAAACGGCACGCGCACGCGGATACCCGGTCACCCATCTCGCCGTCCGCGACCCGGCGGTTCGGACCAGCTGGGAGCGCGACCTGGTCCTGGTGCGTCCGGATCATCACGTGGTGTGGCGCGGCGACGCCCCGCCGCACGATTGGGCCGCGGTCCTGGACCGGGTGGCTGGGCGGGCCGGAGATCACGCGAATGCGTGATGGCGACTGTCCGTGCTGTCGCAAGACTGTGAGTCATCCGATCGAGGAAGGACGTGGTGGTGTCAGCTACCCCGGTGACCTCGCTACACGACACAGTCGCCGCCCGATGGCGTCGTGACCTCAACCGCGCCAGGGTCACGGAGCGTAACCATTGGCTCACCAAGGTGAGCTACTGTGCCGCGGTGGAGCAGCTGCTCGAGTCCCGGTCCGTGAACGAGATCAGCTGGCGGCATGTCGTCGAGTCGATGTGCCCGAGAGGAAACGCGAGCACCTTCTACAGCGTCACCGGTCGGCGCTCCCGACACCCGCTGATCGGTGGGTACGCCCGCCAGGAGTACGCCGACGCGCTCTATCTGGCGTGGTACTACGGCAGGAGCGACGCCGTCGCCCAGCTCGTCGACGAGGCGAAGGTGTGGACGTACTGGCCGTACCGCGAGGCGTGGCTGGCGCGATGCGGAGCCGGACCGCGTCCGGAGGACGGGACAGGCCCGCTCGCGCTGATATCGACCGTCACCGACTGGGCCAGGGCGCATACCCGGCTGGCTGTCGCGCTGGATTGCGCGCCCCCGGTGTGTGCCGTCGAGGATTTGCTGATCATGCACGACGGCCGGCTGTCCCCGCGCGCCGCCATCGCGACTCTTGTCGACGTGGTTCGGTCCGCGACCGGCGCGCAGGTCGGGATGGCATCGGGGTAGCGGGCTCAGGGCGCGAACGTGTCCTCGACGCGGCGGCCAGCCCTCAGCAGGTCACAGACCTTGAGCCGGTCCGCTGCCGGCAGCTGGACGCCGAACACCCGCTCGAGCACCTGCGGGACCTGCTCGACATGCAGCGAGCGTCGGACGATCCCGTCGCCCGGCCGTTGCACGGTGAGCTCAAGACCGTTCAGTCCGTACCGCGCGCCGTCGGCGCCGGTGCGGTAGGCGAGGACCTGTGTGGCGAAGGGCGAACTCAGATGCGTGGAGGTGAAGTAGTTCGCCATGGCGAAGTCGGCCTGCCGGAACTCCAGCCGGCTGAACGCGTACAGGCCCCGCCAGCCGCCCCGGCCCCCGATCTCCAGTGTCCAGCAGCCGGCGTCCTCGACCACCCGGTACAGCCAACCGGCCTGGCGGACGGTCACGTCGGGGACGAGCGGGATCGGCTCGAGGGGACCGCCGCCGCCGAACCCGACATCCGCCAGCCAGACGCAGCCGTCGGCCTCGACGAGCAGGCTGGCGTGACCGCGCGGCAGGACAGTGCCGTCCGCCTGACACACCCGCGTGAGCAGCCGGGTCACGCAGAACCCGAGCCGTTCCAACACGCAGCCGAACAGCAGGTTGTGTTCGTGGCAGTAACCGCCTCTGCGGCGGTGTAGCAGCTTCGCCTGGATGGACGTCTGGTCCAGCTGGATGCCGCGGCCGAGTGCCGCGTCGATGTTCTCGAAGGGAATCGCCATGACGTGCGCCCGATGCAGGCGGCGCAGCGTTGGTGCGCTCGCGTCGAGGGGACCCCGGTCCCGCAGCCGCGTGACGTACGCGTCGAGGTCCAGCAGCTCGGTGCCCCATTCCGAGGTCCGGGCGGCGCGGCCGGGCGCGGCGAAGAGGCTCATTCTGCGCGACCCTCCTGGTGGCATCTCCTGGCGGTCGCGTGGCGATGCGGTTACCTCACGCGACCGTTGGCTTCGCCTGTGGTTGACGGACCGTCGGGGTGCGGGTGACCGTTCGTCGTATCGGGCGGCGACCAGTGGATGACCACGTCACGACTCGTGGCTCGCCGGAAACCGCCGTTGACGGCGCTGGATACGTCATGTGACGGCGGCAGGGGAAACGGGTGGGCTGAACCTCCGGCCCGGTCGGCACCTTGTGCGCCGCGCGGTCCACAAGTGACAACACCCGCCGCCGAACGCATGGGTGGACTCATCTGAACCGCCAGAAAACAGAAGACGCTACGGTGCGCACGCTCGCTCGCACTCCAGAGGTCGTCTCTGATCCGTCAAACGGATATTGACGCCCTTGTGGGCGCGTCGGGCGCGTCGGCAGACTTCTTCTCGGACATCCATAGTCCATGGCCCGAGGCACATCGTCCCACCAATGACGGTGTCTCACTTGCGGCCATTCTCCGCCGGTTTACTCGGCACGCCGCAGACGATTGCGGCATGCCTATTTCACTGTGGCCGAAAGGGCATCCGGAGGTAATTGAAATGCAGGAGATCGAGGCGGACCGTCCATTCGCCACCGATGGAGGCCGCGTGGGTGTGGCCCGGCTGAGGCGCCTCGCGGCCGAGGGTCTGCTGGCCGCGACGGCTGGCCGCGCGACGTCCGGCGAGCGGGCCGAGCTGCACGGCGCGGCATACCACCTGGCCTTTCCTCTTGTGTTCACCCGCTTCACTCGCGGCCTCGAACGTCAACGGGGCCACTACCGGTGCGCGACCTCGATCCAGGACCTTGAGGACGACTGCCTTGATCGTTTCCACAACGACGTCGAGGCCGTCGTGGGCGACCTGCTCACCAACGCCGATACGCCCATCCACAACGTTGAGGGGTGGATGGTGCCCAGGCTGCGGGCCGCGACCGTGAACGCACACCGCCGCCGTCGTGGGGAGCGCGGCGCTTTGCAGCGGCCCCGCCTGCCCCGCTGGCTCGCTGACCGGCTCGGCAACGACCCGTGGCTGGGCGACCTCGCCGTCGCGCTGTTGACGTGGGTCGGGGTACCGACCGCGGCGGGCACGTCGCTCTGGCCACTGGACCGGTGGTCGGACATGCGGGCCGCGGCCCGGGGGGACTGGGCCGGCGCCGACAGCGTTGCCGTCCAACGTGACGTCGATCGGGTGCTCGCGGCCATGCGATGCCGTCCGCGGTGGTACGCGGACAACGTCGAGCGGCCTCTCGGCGCCAAGGTCGCGCCGGTCGTGCCGGCCACCGTGGGCGGCCGCGACGCGGCGGACGCGCCGGGGCTTTCCCTGGTTGGGGACGACGAGCTGCAGGACTGCCGGCTCCGTGAGCTGGCGGCGGCCGCGATCCAGGCCATCCGCGAGCAGACGGCGCGGGGACGCGACATCCATGAGCTGACCGCCGCGGTGCTGCTCGAACAGTTCGGCAGCGCGGATCTTTCCAGCGCGCTAGCCGATCCGCCGCACGCGGTGCGCGATGTGGACGAGCAGATCCCGCACGTGCTCGCCGATCCGGGCAGGCTCAACCACATCGTTCAGGTCGTCCTCAGCATCCTGGCCGAGCCCCGCGCCGCCGGCGCGAATCGCGTCGATCCTCGCGCGCAGGGCGCTGTCGAGCTGCTGGCGGGATGCGCCGCGTAGGCGTGCGTCCGAGTACGCCCTGGCGAGTTCGGCACGCAGGACCTCGACCATGAGCCGGCGCCGGGCAGGGTCAGGCGGCATCGCTACGCCTTGCCCGGTGGCCGGTGGGGTGGGCCAGGGGCGATTGTCGCGCGGCTCCCGGCACCGGCTCGCCGCCGTCGGCCGGACCCAGCAGCCCGAGCCGCTTCGCCTGCAGGACGGTGGTGAGCCGGTCCGACGTGCCGAGCCGGCGGTAAACCCGTTCCAGGTGCTTGCCGACCGTACGCGGCGACAGGTACAGGCGCCGGGCGATCGCATCGACCGTCAGGCCATCACCGAGCAGCGTCAGCACCTGCCGCTGGCGGGGCGTCAGCCCGGGGCACACGCGCGTCCCGGGCGCCGCGCGGTGCTCCAGTTCGGCGGCGACGAGTTCGTACGGCCTCACCCAACCCTCCGTCACCGCGCGCAGTGCGACGAGCTGACGGTCGGACAGGGCGGTCGAGCGGTCCTCGAGCACGCCGGCGAGCCGGCCGGAGCGGGAGGTGCCGGTGTTCCACCGCCACCGACCGTCCACTCTGGTCAGCTCGCCCAGGCCGACCGCGATGAGCACCAGGGCGCGCATCATGACCGGGTCGCCACCGGAGGCTGCGGCGAGCAGGCGGCCGCCGGTCGTGTCGGACGCGTCTGCCAGCAGCTCATCGATGAGCAGCTCGTGATCGTCACGGCTGGGTGGTGCTGTGGGCGTCGAGGCTTCTTCCGTCGACATCGCGGTGGCGACCTCCTTGCGGTGTGGTGGTCCTGCCGACCCGGCTCCTTAGGCTCCGAGCGCGGAGCCCTTAGACGATCGGCAGCTTGCGCTTAGGAAACGCGTTCCCTTGCGTCGATCATGGCGGAGATTGCGACTCCGCCTAGTGATGTATTGCTATTTCTGACTTCCCATGTGGCTTCATCAACGGGCGCGCCATACGGTTCTGTTCGTGGGCGGGCATCCCTAGTTCCGCGAAAGAAGAATCGACGAATTCTCGTCTGGCCAACTGATTCCCCGGCATCAGACGGCTAGGTCGTCATGCGCTATTCGGAAAGCGGTGCTCGCCCTTTCGGATCCCCCGGAAAGGAGCGCTTCGTGAATGCTGCCGTGAAATCGAAGATAACGCCGGACGTTGTCCGGGAACTCGCGCGACGGGGCGTCCTGGCGGACCACGTGCGTACCCTCGACGCCGTGCGGCGGCGTGACTTTCGCATCGCCGCGTACGAGCTCGTGTGGCCCGTCGTGTTCGGCCGGCTCACCCGCCGGCTCGAAATGCGTCGTGGGCACCCGGGCTGTGCCGGTGCCGTCCAACGGCTGCGCCCGGAGTGCCTGGACCGGTTCCACGACGACGTGGAGGCGGCCCTGGAGGACCTGTTCCGCCACGCCCGGGTGCCGATCGACAATCTCGAAGGCTGGGTCAGCAGCCGCCTGACGGCGGCCACCGTCAACGCTCATCGGCGCCGCCGCGGTGCGCGCGGTGCGCTGCAGCGGCCACGAGTGCCCAAGTGGCTCGCCGCGGAGTTGCGTGGGGAGCCGCGGCTGACGGCGCTCGCGGTCGACATGCTCGGCTGGGTGGGCGTCGAGGCCACGGCCGGTCCGTCGGTGTGGCCGTACACGGTGTGGGCCGAGCGGCGCTCGATGGCGTCGGGCGACTACCCGGCCGCGTACCGCGCCGTGGTCGCCGATGTCGAGACCGTTCTGGCCGCGATGCGTCGACGTCCGGCCTGGTACGCGCGCTACGTCGAGCGCCCGCTCGGTCGCAAGCAGGTGCCCGTACTGAGCGGGCCGGAGTCGGCGACGGAGCCCACGTACCTGGTCCTTGCCGACCGTCACGAGACCGAGGACGCGCGCCTGGTCGAGCTGGCGGCGGTCGCGATGGACGCCATCGAGGCGCGCCTTGCGTCGGGCGAGGACGCCAGGAGCGCCGTGGTGCACGTCCTGGGTACGGTCTTCGGCGCCGGCGAGCCGGGTCACCGTCCGAACGCGGCGTCCACGACCGGCGATCAGGTGGGGGCGCTGCTCACCGATCCGGAGGCTCTCGACCGGATCGTCGATGTGCTGTCGGATCTGCTTTCCGGCCGCCCGTCGTGAGACCCGCCGTCGCCGGCTGCCGGCGCGCCTGTCGGTCACCATCGTCACGCCGCACTTCCTTCCCGGGAACGCCGTACCGTTCGTCAGCGGGATCTGACGGACCGCGTCTGTGACCCGGCGTGCTCGGGAAGTAACGGCAGGTGTAGGTCGCGGCGAGCCTCATATGAAGGCTTTGTCGGGTCTGTGTGACACGACATGATGACGGCATGTCTCAGCCCTTCATCGGACGGGTCCGCGAACGCGAGCAGCTCCTCCAGTGGCTGGCTGCGGCCGCCGACGAGGAGCCGGGCATCGTGCTGGTCGGGGGCGACCCTGGCATCGGCAAGAGCCGGCTGCTCGCGACGTTCGCCGCGGACGCCGGTGCCCGCGGTGCGCGGGTGCTGTCCGGCGCCTGTATCGAACTTGGCGAAGGCGTCGTCCCCTACGCGCCGCTGACCGAGGCGCTGCGCCTGCTCGTCCGGCTGCACGGACCGGAGGAGGCCCGTGCGCTCGCCGGTCCCGCCTGGACGGAGCTGGCGCAGCTCATCTCCGACTTCACGGGTGCCGACCCGGTGTCCGGCGCGCAGCGATCGCAGGCGCGGGTCTTCGGCGCGGTCCTGCGCCTGCTGGACCACGTCGGGATCGACGGCCCGGTTGTCCTGATCTTCGAAGACATCCACTGGGCCGACCCGTCGACCCTGGATCTGATCGCGTACCTGGCCCGGGCCACCTCGCGGGAGCGGATGCTGCTCGTGTGCAGCCACCGGTCGCAGCTGGTGTCCGGCCATCCGCTGCGGAGCATGCTGGCCGAGCCCGACTTCACCCGGCGCACGCACCGGCTGACGCTCGCCGGCCTCAGCCGGCCCGAACTGCGCGACCTCCTGTCCCACGTCGCCACCCGGCCGATCGATCGGGACCGGGTCCAGCGCTACTACGAGCTGTCGGAAGGTAACCCCTTCTTCGCGGAGCTGCTGGCCGCCGAGGACGCCGCCAGCGACGGGCGGGTGGGTTCGGATGATCTCGCGGAGATCATGTCGGCGCAGATCGACCAGGTGAGTGAGGACGCTCTCGGCGTGTTGCGTCTCGCGGCCACGGCCGGTCGCAGGGTGAGTGACCGCCTGCTGGCCGCCGTCACGGAGCTGGACGAGCGCGCACTGGACCGGGCGCTGCGTGAGTGCATCACCCGGCAGATGCTCACCGCGGATCCCGTCGAGGAGACGTACGCCTTCCGGCACGCGCTGCTGCGTGAGGCCGTGTACCGAGGGCTCCTACGGCGCGAGCGCAAGCGCCTGCACGCCGCGATGGCCGAGGCGCTCTCCGCCGACCCGGAGGCGGGCCCCGACGTGTCACTCGAGCTGGCGTACCACTGGTTCGAGGCCGGACGTGCCCAGGAGGCCCTCGCGGCTTCGGTCCGGGCCGGCGGGCTCGCCGTGCGCATGCGTGCGTTCCGGGAGGCCGAGATCCAGTACGAGCGGGCGCTGGGTCTGTGGCCAGCGGTCACCGATCCCGCGGCCGTCGCCGGCACGACCCGGGCGGAGGTGCTGATGGCGGCGGCGGACGCGGCCCGCTGGGCCGTGCATGTCGATCGGGCGGTCGAGTGGGCGCGCGGCGCCATCGCCGAGACCGACCTCGAGGCGGATCCCCGCCGTGCCGCGGAGCTCTACGTGCGGCTGGGCAGCTACCAGTGGGAGGCCGGTTCCTTCGCCGAGTCGGTCGACGCGTACACCAGGGCGCTCGAGCTGTCCGCCGGCCAGCCGCCGTCGGCGGTCCGGGCGAGGGTGTTGGCCGCACTGGCCACTGCGGACATTCGCGCCGGTCGGTACACCGAGGGCCTCGCCCGGGCTCAGCAGTCGATCGACATGGCGCGCGACGTCGGCGCGACGGCCGAGGAAGGTCGCGCGCTCAACAGCGCGGGCCTGGCGCTCACCATGCTGGACCGCGTCGACGAGGGGATACCTCTGCTGCGCGAGGCGCTGCGGATCGCGACCGAGGCCGACCACCTGGAAGATCGCCTACGGGTCTACGGAAACCTGGGGGTGGCCCTCGAGCACGCCGGGGACCTGGCGGAGGCCGTGCGCGTACAGCTCGAGGGTCTGGGGGAGATCCGCGTACTCGGCCTCCTCGACACCCGCCAGGGCGGCGTGCTCGCCAACAACACCAGCACCGCGTTGTTCCTGCTCGGGCGCTGGGACGAGGCCGTCGAGCTGCTCGACGAGGTGCTCGTCGACCGGCCGGTGCGCGAGAGCGTCTACCTGCGGCTGACCCGCGCCGAGATCGACGTGGCCCAGGGGCGCTTCGACGACGCGCGGGCACTACTCGACGAGGTACGCAGCCAGGCGCCGGAAGACCCGCGGTTCCTCGGGCCGCTCCACGCCTGCGAGGCGCAACTCGCGATGTGGCAGTCCGACGCCGCGTCGGCACGAGCCGCCGTGGAGCGTGGTCTTGAGGCACTCGGCGGGACGGAGAACTCCCTCGTGCTGCTGCAGCTGTGCGCGGTCGCCCTCAGCGCTGCCGCCGACGAGTGCGTACGGTCGGGCACGCAGGTGCACGCGACCGCGGCCTGGGTGCGCGAACTCGTCGCCGTGGCCAACGACGCCGCCGAGGGCCGCTCGGCGCCGCGGGAGATCGGCATCCTGGCCCGGCTGTGTGATGCCGAACGGTGCCGGGCCGGCGGTGGTGACCGGTCCGGGATGTGGGCGGATGTGGCCGTCGCGTGGACCGAGCTCGGCCGTCCATATTCCGCCGCCTACGCCCGGTGGCGGGAAGCGGAGGCGGCGGTCAGGGCCGCCGACAAGCCCGCGGCCACGCAGGCGGTGCGCTCAGCGCACGCCGTCGCGGCGCGGCTCGCCGCGGCGCCGCTGCTGAGGGAGGTGGAGGCGCTCGCCCGCCTCGCCCGCATCGACCTCAAGCTTGCGGGCCCGCCCCCGTCGGGCGTGCCGCGCGCCACCGCGCCGGCCGACCATTACGGCCTGACCAAGCGGGAACGGGAGATCCTCGGGCGGGTGTGCGCCGGCGAGACGAACCGGGAGGTCGCCAGGAAGCTGCACATCGCCGAGTCCACGGTGAGCGTGCACGTGTCCAACATCCTCATCAAGCTTGGCGTCGGCAACCGCACCGAGGCGGCGACGGTCGCCATCCGGGAGCGCTTCTTCGAGGACCAGGCCGGTTTACGCTCTTCAGCGTAAGGCGCGGGTAGTGAAGTGTCCCCAGGTGGCGACCTACGCTCCACAGAGGATTCATCCACCGGATCTTCTTGTGGGGGAGCGATCGTGGCACGCAGAGCCTTGCTCATCGGCGCGCAGACCGGCGGCCTGACGGGTGTCGTCAACGACGTGGACGCGATGGACGGCGCCCTCAGCCAGTGGGGCTTCGAGGTGGCGCGATGCGAGGGGGACCAGGCCAGCCGCGCCGGAATCCTCGATGCGTACGAGGGACTCATCGCCGACGCGGGCGCCGACGACGCGGTGTTCGTCTACTACAGCGGACACGGGGGATACTGCCGACCGCCCGACTACGAGCGGGCGATCTGGCCGCGCGCGGCCCTTCAGTTCATCGTTCCCAGTGACTACGCGGCCTCGACGGAGGGCGACTTCCGTGGCATCACGTCCATCGAGCTGTCCGTGCTGCTCGGCCGCCTCACGCAGAAGACACGCAACGTGACCGTGACCCTGGACTGCTGCCACGCCGCTCTGATGTCGCGGGACAGCAATCTGCGGGTACGGGCGCAGACCCGACCGGCGTCGTACGAGATGGTCGCCGACCACCTCGAGTCGCTGCGGGCGCGCGGTGCCCGCTTCGACCGGTGGAGTCCTACCGGAAACCAGAACGCGGTCCGGGTCGTCGCGTGTGCGCCGGATCAGGCGGCGTACGAGTACGCCAACCGGGACGGGGTGCAGATGGGCATCCTCACCGAGTCGTTGACGATGGCGTTGGCCGAGGCCCGGGCTCTGCCCGTCACGTGGTCCACGGTGGTCGAGCAGGTCCGCGACCGGGTGCTCCTGTTTGTCCCCACCCAACGCCCCGAGGCGGAGGGTCCGAGCCGGCGCCTGCTGTTCGACACGGTCGAGGCGGACCCGATCGGCACCCTGCCCGCCGTGTCGGGCGCGGACGGCCGGGTGTGTCTCAAGGGTGGTCCGCTTCTCGGCGTGCGCGTCGGTGACGAGTTCACGATCATGCCGGCGGACAGCGTCGAGCCGCAGGAGACCACCAGGATCGGCGACGTGACGATCGATCGGGTCGACGCGCTCGCCGCCTACGGCCCGCTGCGCCCGAGCCGGAACGTCCGCTCGGCGTCCGTACCGCTGGGAGCCAGGGCCCATCCCACCCGGCTCTCCGCGCCGTCCCTGGCGGTGCGGATCCCGGTCGCCGGCGCGGGAGTCGCCGAGCTGCGCCAGGCGATCGTCCAGAGCACCCACGTGCGCCTCGCGGAGACGGGCGAGCCCTGTCCGATCGAGGTGCGGGCCGACCCCGCCGGGCTCATCATCGTCGACGCCGTCGGCCCGCTGACCACGCCCGAGCAGCCGGACGCGGCCGGCATCAGCAGCGTCCTGACCAACCTCCGACGGCTCGCCCAGGCGGAGCTGATGCGCCGCCTGTCCGACGACCCGCAGCACGCGCTCGCCGCGCCCGTCACCATCGAGTTCGGTGTGGTCAACAACGGTGAGTTCGAGCCGCTGGAGCAGTCCGGTGCGATCGTGTCCACCGGACAGCGCATCTGCCTGCGGGTGCGCAACGAGGGCACCGAGACGGTTTACCTGTCGGTCCTGGACGTCGGCGTGGCGGGCAGGATCAGCCTGCTGACCAACGCCGCGCCGTCGGGCGTGCGGCTGGACGCCGGCAAGATGTACGTGTTCGGCGGCAACGACTTCACCGGTGTGCTGCAGGGTGCGGAGCTGACCTGGCCCGAAGGGCTCGACCGCAGCCAGCCCCGTCCGGAGACGATCCAGATCGTCCTGATGTCCGCACCGCACGAGCTGTGGTTCGTCCAGAACGACGGAGTGCGCTCCGCCGGGCCGACCCGCTACCGGTCGACCCTGGAGAACGTCGTCGGCCAGATCCGCACCGGCGGTTACCGCGACCTGACCGGCGAGCCCCGGCCGTCCGTCCGGTACGCCGTGCACACCGTCGACTTCACTCTCCTGCCGGTGCGGGCGGCGGTGGCCGAGGAGGCGACCTTCCAGGTCGATGAGCGGCCCGATCCCTCGTTCCGCCTGTTCGTGCCGAGGTCGGCGGCGCCGCAGAAGGTCGCCGTGCGGCTGTCCGACCTTGTCGTGCACCGCAACCGCGCGTTCGGCAGCGCCGACATCCGCATCGACACGCTGGTGCTCACGCGGGACGCGGACGGACAGCCGTCGTGCGAGGCTCACACCGAGCGCTTCCACAACATCCGTGACGATCAGCGCCTGCCGCTCGACCGGATGCAGATCTTCAACGGCAGCGCCGCCGACTTTCTCGATCTGGCCGTCTGGGTGTCGCGCGACAGCGCCGACAGCCTCGCCCTGAGTGACCTCCTCAAGGAGAAGCTGACCGACGGCGAGGTGCAGGCCGCGTTCACCCAGCTCGGCGGCATGCTGACCGCGGCCCCTCAGGTGGCGGTCGCCGTCGCTGCCATCAGCGCGAGCGCGATCGTCGTGAACGCCGCGTACCACCTCCTCCGCGGCGCGGTCGGCGACAGCATCGGCCTGTACCGCACGACCTTCCTCGCCCACGAACGGTTCGGCGTCGGACGGCTTCCCGCGCAGAACACGGTGCGGGCCCAGGACTTCACCTTCACGTACGCGATCGAGGACGTCGGCTGACCGTTCCTCGTCGCAGCACCACCTCGTACCCCCGCGCCCCAACATCACAGAAGGAGGACCGTAGGCCATGAGTACCAGTCGCAAGCGCGTCATCGTCGGGCAGTCGGAGTGGGCCATTCACGACGCGGACGTCGAGGAGGTTCTCGGCAAGATCCGATCCGCGCTGGAGAACGGCAGCGTCGCCGAGTTGACGCTCCTGGACAGCGCCGGCCGTCAGGTGACCGTGTACCTGAACGGAAAGGTCCTGGCGACCGTGGTCGTCGACCTCAACACCGGGCCGAAGCCGCCGAGCGAGATCTCGGGATAGAACGAGCATCACGGTGGCCCGGTCGCGCTCGCACGGCCGGGCCACCGTGTCGCAACTGCCCGACCGCCCGCCGAGGAGGTTTCCCCGTTGCCGAGCCGATGGCGATCGGTCGTCGATCAAGCTCGTGCCATAGCCACACGCCGCCGAGCCGAGGCGCTGGACGAGTCCGGCCAGCGGGCGGAGGCTTTCGCCGCGTACCAGGAGGCGGCCGTGGCCTGGGAGGACACGCATCCGGTGATCTCCGGCTCGCTGTGGGTGCGGGCCGCCCGGCAGGCGGCGCTGATGGAGGACCGGCCGGCCCAACTGTCCGCCGCTCAACACGCGCTGGATCTGCTGTCTGGCCGCTCGACGGGGGTCACGCCGCCGCAGCGGCAGGCCGGCCTCATGGCGCTGGTGCTTGTCGCGGACGCGTTGCACTGGCTCGGCCGGCTGTCGGAGGCCGAAGTGACCGCCAGGAAGGCGATCGCGGCGGCTGAGGCGGCCGCGGATCGGGAGACGTTGTGCATCGCCTACGGGATCCTTGCCAACGTGGTGATCCACTGTGGTCGCCCCGTGGAGGCGCTGGGCGCCACGACGCGCGTCGTCGCGCTCGCCCGCGACGCGGACGACCCTCTGCAACTGGCTGCCGCGCTCACCGACCACGCCACCACCCTCACCGCGCTCGCGCAGTACGGCCCGGCGCGTGACGCCATCACCGAGGCCGTCGCCGTCGCCGACCGGGTCGAGGACCCCAGGATGGCCGACAGGCTGCGACTCAGCTCGCTCGTCGCGGCATCGCGGATCCACCGTGTCGGCGGCGACACCGCCGACGCGATCCGCATGGCCGAGCGGGCGATGGCGCTCTGTGACAGGTACGGTCTGCGCGAGCAGTACCTGGAGGCCACCATGGCCTGGGCGCTCGCGCGGGCTTCCGACGACATCGACGCCGCCATCGCCGCCACCCGGGATGTGCACGAGCAGGAGTTGGCCCTCGGCATGTCACACCTGGCCGGCCGGGCCGCCAACAACCTGGCCATGCTCCACGCCAAGGCGGCCCGGTTCGACGAGGCCCGCACGTGGGCGAGCGTGGGCGTGCGACTGTCGGGTGGCGACCTTGACGGGCGCGGCGCGGCCAGCTTCAACCTCGCCCGCCTGGCGCTGGCCGCCGGCGACCTGGCGGGTGGACGGGCGGCCCTGGTCGAGGCGATCGCGGACTGGGAGGACCTCCGTCGGACCGTGACCGACGACCGGCAGTATGTGGACGTCCTGGAGCAGCAGGCGATGACGTACCGGTTGCTGCAGGCCTGCCGGCTGGCGGACGGAGACGTCACCGGCGGGCTGGAAGCGGCCGAGCAGGCCCGCGGACTGAGCCTGCTGCGCCGGCTGCGCGCACACGAGCCTGCGCGGCACAATCCGCTGGCACGCGGGTTCACCGCCGACGCCGCCCTCGCCTTGGCCGCGGACCGGCACGTGGGGTTCCTGATCTACAGCGCCGTGCCGTCGTTCGACACCCCGTACGACGAAGGCAGCATGGGGCTGCAGGCCTGGTATGTCGACGCGACCGGCATCACGCACGCGCGTACGGCCCGGGACGAGCTGACGCCCCCGCCGGGGATGGCTGTCGCGCAGGCCGAAGTCGACGCCTTCGTCGGGCTCACCCGGGACGTGGTCGTGCCAACGCCGATCATGGATGGCCACGAGATCGTCGGCGCGGTGGACTGGTTGTCCCAGGTGCTCATCGGGCAACTTGACGGCGCGTTGCGGCGCAGCCCGGCCCGCCGGCTGGTCGTCGTTCCCGACCTTGATCTGGATCGCGTGCCGTTCGGGGCGCTGCGCCTGCGGTCGGGACAGTGCCTGGCCGACCGGTGGGCCCTTTCGGTCGTACCGGCCGTGGCCGTGTTCGCGGAGCTGGACGGCCGGCCGGTGGTCCCGCCGCGGGAGGCGACGCCGCTGGTCTTCGGCAATCCGGCCGCACCGACAGAGCCGATCGCCCTCGGCCTACCTGTGCCGCGCCTGGCCCCGTTGGTCCATGCCGAGCGGGAGGCCCGCCACGTCGCCGCGGAGTACGGGGCGTCGCCGTTCCTCGGCGAGCGGGCCACCCGGCGTGCCGCGCTCGCGGGCATGCCCGGCCGGGCCCTGATCCACTTCGCCACCCACGGACTCTACGGTTCCGACGATGGCGTCACGCCCGGAGCACTGTGCCTGACCCCGACCGACGCGGACGACGGCTACCTGCGTGCCGACGACATTGCTCGGACGGACCTGAGCTCATGCCGGGTGGTGGTGCTGAGCGCGTGTCGTACCGGCTGGGGACACAGCACCCACGAAGGCACCCTGGGGCTCGCCCGGGCGTTCCTCGGCGCCGGCGCGCGTGCGGTCGTGGTGTCGCTGTGGCCGGTGGATGACGCGGCCACGGCCGACCTGATGATCAACATGCATGGCCTGCTGCGGGCGGGCCTGCCTATCGGTGAAGCGTTGCGCCAGGCCATGTGCGCGGCCCGTGACCAGGGCGCACCGTTGGTCGACTGGGCATCGTTCACGATCGTCGGTGACGCGGACGCGACCGTACCGGCTGTCCCGGGTCGCTGAGCCGGTGTCGCCGCACACGGTGACGGCCGCCTGCTCGACACCACCCTGGTGCGGTGGCGCGGTACGCCGAGCAGGCGGCCGGAATCCGGTTTCCGTGTCGTCAGGACGCGGTGGGGAAGTGAAGTGTCGGGCGGGACGCCTCAGCCTGCTCCGGCCACCGGGTGGTGACGACCTTGCCCCGGGTGTAGAACGACACGCCCTCCGTGCCGTGGACGTGCGTGTCGCCGAAGAGCGACGCCTTCCAGCCGCCGAAGGAGTGGTAGGCCATGGGTACCGGCAGCGGAACGTTGATGCCGATCATGCCGACCGTCACGCCGCGCACGAAACGGCGGGCGGCAGGCCCGCCCGAGGTGAACAGCGCGGTGCCGTTGCCGTACGAGTTGGCGTTGATGATCCCGATGGCCTCGTCTAGGGTGTCGGCCCGCAGGACGACCAGCACCGGCCCGAAGATCTCCTGTTGGTACGCGTCCATCTGCGGCGTCACCTGGTCGAGGAGGCAGGGGCCGACGAAGAAGCCGTCGTCGTGCCCGTCCACCCGCAGGCCCCGGCCGTCGACGACCACGGCGGCGCCGGCTTCCTGCGCGGCGTCGACGGCGCTGACGATGCGGTCGCGCGCCTCCCTGGTGACCACCGGACCCATCTGGGAGTCCGCCTGGTCGCCCGGGCCCACCACGATCGCCGAGGTTTCCTTCGACAGCAGGTCGACCAGTTCGTCGCCGGCCGATCCGACCGCGACCACCGCGGAGATCGCCATGCACCGTTGCCCCGCGGAGCCGTACGCCGCGGACGTGATGTGCCGTGCGGCCTCGGCCAGGTCGGCGTCCGGCAGCACGACGGCGTGGTTCTTGGCGCCGCCGAGCGCCTGGACCCGCTTGCCGGAGGCCGCGGCGCGCTGGTGTATGTGCCGGGCGACCGGGGTGGACCCGACGAAGGACACCGCCGCGATGTCGGGGTGATCGAGCAGCGCGTCGACCGCTGCCCGGTCGCCGTGCACGACGTTGAAGACCCCGTCCGGGAGGCCCGCGTCGGCGTACAGCTGCGCGACCAGGTTCGACGGTGAGGGATCGCGTTCGCTGGGCTTGAGTACGAAGGTGTTGCCGCAGGCGATGGCGATCGGGTGCATCCACATCGGCACCATGACGGGGAAGTTGAAGGGCGTGATGCCGGCGCACACCCCGAGGGGCGCGCGCAACGAGTACGAGTCGACACCGGTGGACACCTGGTCGGAGTAGGCGCCCTTCAGCAGGTGCGGGATGCCGCAGGCGAACTCGATCACCTCGCGGCCCCGGATCACCTCGCCGCGCGCGTCCTCGATCGTCTTGCCGTGCTCGGCGGTGATCAAACGGGACAGCTCGTCCTCATGGCGCTCCACGAGGTCGCGAAGCTTGAAGAGGATCTTGGACCGTCGGGACAGCGACGTGTCGCCCCAGGACTCGTACGCCTTGACCGCCGCGGCGACGGCTCGGTCGACCTCGGCGGGCCCGCCGAGCGCGACCTGTGCCTGGGGTTGTCCTGTCGCGGGCTGGTACACCGTCCCGTACCCGGTGCTGGAGACCGACTCGCCGCCGATCCAATGGTCAATGGTGCGCACCGTATTTCCTCCGTCGATTGATGCTTGGCGTCACGTCACCCGGACGGACCGAGCCGTCCCGTGTCAGGGTGCGGATCAGAGCCATTTGGTCCCGATTCCGCTCAGGTCGGGCGTGCTGAACGAGTACAGCAGCTCCATGGTGTCGGCCGTGCCGGTTTCGATCGCGTGGGCCGCACCGGCGGGGATGTACATCGCCGTTCCCTGCCCGGCCTCGAACTGCTCTCCCTCGACGGTGAACAGCGCCGTGCCGGACAGCACGTAGTAGAACTCGGCCGAATCGGCGTGAAGATGCAGCGGATGCTTCATCCCGGGCTCCATCCGGTAGACACCGGTGAGGAACTCGCAGTCGGGGTCCCCGAGCAGTTGCCGGTCGACGAGTCGGTGCACCGTTCCCTCGTCATGGGGGTTGTGGTTGAGCGAGGAGATCAACTCGTACTCGAGGTCCTCGCGCCGCACGACGAAGGCCGGGCGCCGGTTCGATGCCATGCGGTGCGGGGCCGGGTCGATCCGGCGGGCACCGGACGGGAAGGCGGTCATCGCTCGGCGTCTATCCCCGAGGCCCCCACCGGGATCTGCGGGCTGGTCAGCGGGCCGTGGTGCTTGGAGAGGCAGATGGCCTCCCAGCCGCTGACGACCCCGTGGATGACGCCCGGCTCCCAGCACAGGTACTCGCCGGCCTGATAGACGTGTTCGGGGTCCGTGGCGCACCAGCCGCCGAGGAAGAAGATCTCCTCCGTGCTGTGGTGGAACTCCAGCGCCTTCTTGCTGAACCCGCGCGGCATGACGAACAGAATGGTGTCCTTGCCGGTTTCCTCCACCTTGCGGAGCCGGATGCACTGTGTCGGCACCTCGAGGTCGCCGTGGCTGCTGGTGTCGGTAACGCCCGCGAAGGCCTCCCGCACCGGGACCCAGTTCGTCGTGTCGAAGATGTCGACCGTCTCACCGAGCGGCTTCGACGGCGCGGGCCGTTCGTCCTGCCGGACCTCGAACGGCGAGTCGGTCCAGAAGATCAGCGAAGCGCCCTGTTCGGACGAAACCGGACCGAGTTCGGTTCCGGACGGCAGGAACAGGTAGTGCCCGCGTCCGCACTGCCGCCCGGCGATGGCGAGGTCGCCGTCGCGGACCAGCAGTTCGAGGTCGGCGCTGTTCCAGTGCTCCGGCATGCGCCAGCCGGGTGGCACGTCGACGATGAGCGTCTGCGCGCCGGTCTCCGGATCCTCGTTGATGTGCCGGGTGAGCAGTCCGAACGGCAGGCCTTCGGCCCGCCACACCCGTCGGGGTACCTGGTCGATCGTGATCCGTCGCTGCCCGGTATGCGTCATGCCCGCCCCTTCACGTAGAGGACAGGATTGTATGTAATCCTTCTAGGGCCGTCTAGAGTCACATCCTGACCAGCAGAGTTTTCGCAGCTCAAGGTGCATCAAGAATCTCCTTTATGGATGGTCCCGCGACAGATGTGTATGCAATATGTGCCATGAGGCCCGCTCTATCGCTTCCCGGCCCGGGGTCGGCTGGCAAGGACCGGGCCGCCACCGATGCGCGGCGCGTTCCACGCGGGAATCGGGGCTGCGCGCCGCCCGGCCCGGTCCGGGCGGCTGTCGACCGGGCCCGCGGAACGCCCGTCCGAGGGGTAACGCGAAAGTTTCTTGTCTCCGCTCGATAACTTGCATACAATCTAACGCTTGCTAGCCGCCGCGCTGGGACGGAGAGGTATGCCGCAGAGATTCGTGCTCGCCGGTGGAACGGTAGTCGCAGAGGATGGCGTCCAGTCTGCTGACGTGCTCATCGATTCGGGTCGCATCGAAAAGGTCGGGCGCATTCACGCCGCGGGCGATGTCCGGATCGTCGATGTGCGCGGGAAGATCGTGATCCCTGGTGGCGTCGATGTGCATACACACATGGACACGCCGTTCATGGGTGCCACGACGTCGGATGACCACGCGTCGGGAAGCCGGGCGGCCGCCGTGGGCGGCACCACGACCTACATCGACTACGCCTTCCAGCGGCCCGGGGAGCGGCTGCCGGACGTCCTGGCCCAGTGGGCCCGGCGGGCCGAGGGGCGGTCCGCCATCGACTTCAGCTTCCACCTGGCGGTGACGTCGCCCTACCCGGACCTTGTCGCGGACATGGCGCTGGTGGTGGCCGACGGCATCACCAGTTTCAAGGTGTTCATGGCGTACAAGGGCCTGGCCATGCTCGACGACGCCCAGTTGTTCTCGATTCTGACCGAGTCGAGCAGACTGGGCGCCACGCTGTGCGTGCACGCCGAGAACGGCCACATCATCGACGTCCTCGCCGACCGGATGGTGCGGGCGGGCAGGACGGGTCCACTGGGGCACCTGCTGTCCCGCCCGCCCGAGACCGAGGTCGAGGCCGTCAACCGGGGGATCGTGTTGGCCAACCTGGCCGACGCTCCGTTGTACTTCGTGCACCTGTCGACGGCGGGCGCCACCGCAGCCGTGGCCGAGGCAAGGGCGGCCGGACGCCCGATCTCCGGCGAGACGTGCACGCACTATCTCCTGCTCGACGAGGAGCTCTACCACACGCCCGGGTTCGAGGCGGCGAAGTATGTCGTCAGCCCGCCTCTTCGCGGCCGGGAGCACCGTGAGGCGCTGTGGCGGGGCCTGCGCGAGGACGCGCTGGGGGTTGTCAGCTCGGACCACTGTCCGTTCTGTATGTCCGGTCAGAAGACACTGGGCGCCGACGACTTCCGGCGCATCCCCAACGGCGCGCCGGGCATCGAACACCGGGTACCGATGTTGTACGGGCACGGCGTCCGGCCGGGGCGGCTGAGCCTCGAACGGTTCGTCGAGGTGGTGGCTACCGAGCCGGCCCGCCGGTTCGGGCTGTACCCCAGAAAGGGCGTGATCCGTCGGGGCTCGGACGCGGATCTCGTCGTGCTCGACCCCGATGCCGCCTCGGTCGTTCTGGCCCAGACCATGACGCAGAACTGCGACTACACACCCTTCGAGCGGTGGCATGTGCCCGGGCGCGTGGACGAGGTCTACCTGCGGGGAAAACTGGTCGCCCGACGGGGCCGATTCGTCGGCCGCCAGGACGGCGGGCGGTTCCTGGCCCGCCGTCCTGCGTGAAGACTCAGCATCTACCTGGCGCAACCCCTTGACAGGCGATGGATTGCATACAACTATCTCCTCCCACGGGGCTGCTTCTCTGGGCTTTCTGCTCAAAATAGAGAACCTTGCATACAATGTGGAGGTGCGTGCCGGCATGACAAAGCGTTCCTGGCGTGGGCGGGCGGTGGCTGTGCTTGTCGCAGCGAGCCTGGGCCTCGCCGCATGTGGTGAGAGCGATGAGCCCACGTCTGACGCCGCTGGCGGCCAGACACTCACGATCGCCGCCCCAGGGGTCCTGTCGAGTCTCGACTCTGAGCGCTACCAGGGCTTCATCTCAATCGACCTGCTACCCAACATCGCTGGTACCCTCGTGCGCTTCAAGAAGCCCGAGGCCGGCGCCACGAAGCTGCAGACCCCCGACCAGCTTGAGGCGGAGCTCGCGGAGTCCTGGTCGCTCAGCGAGGACCGGAAGAAGATCTCCTTCAAGCTGCGCGAGGCCAAGAGCCAGTTCGGCAACGTGATCAGCTCCGAGGACGTCAAGTGGTCCATCGAGCGGATGGTCAACAGCAAGGGTGTGCCGATCGCCAAAATCCTTATGGGGATCGGCGGTTGGGACATCGAGAACCCAATCACCGTGACCGACGACAAGAACTTCGTCATCAACGTCGCCCGGCCGAACGCGGTGAGCGTCTCCATCCTCAGCACGTTCTTCATGACCATCTACGACTCGGTGGAGGCCAAGAAGCACGCCACGGCGGACGACCCCTTCGCCTACAAGTGGCTGGAGAGCAACAGCGCCAGCTTCGGGCCGTACCAGGTCAAGTCGTTCGACCCCGGCAAGGAGGTCCGCCTCACCGCCAACGCGAACTACTTCCGCGAGGCGCCGAAGGTGACCGAGGTCGTGGTGCGCGGCGTCGCCGACGCGTCCAACCGGCTTCAGCTCGCCCAGAGCGGGCAGGTCGACGTGGCCACCTCCATGAGCTTCGACCAGCTGACCGCGCTGCAGAAGAACACGGATGTCCGACTGGAGCGGGTGCTCTACCCGAACATCGACGTGCTCGTGCCGAACCTGAAGTCCAAGCCGTTCGACGATAAGCGCGTGCGGCAGGCCATCGCCTACGCCCTGGACCGGACGGCGATCGTCGACTCCGCGTACCAGGGATTCGCGGCGGCGTCCGCCGACTTCATCCACGACGACTTCGGCGCGCCGGCCGGTGACCCGCCCATGACCCACAACCTCGACCGGGCCAAGCAGTTGCTCACCGAGGCCGGGCTGGCGAACGGGTTCGAGATGGAACTGGCCTACAACGCGGCCAACGTGGGAGCCCACAGCGAGCAGGTGGCGGTCCAGGTCCGGTCGCAACTGGCCAAGGTGGGCATCCAGGTGAAGCTCAACAACGTCGCGTCCGGCGCGGACTTCGACGCCGCCAAGCGTGAGGGCAAGCTGCAGTCCTGGCTGGCCACGAGCACCCCGCTGATCCCCGACCCCGCCTACTACCTGCAGGTCTTCTACTCCACCGGTGGGCTGACGAACCTGCAGAACTACAGCTCCACGACCGTCGACGACCTGTCCCGCAAGATCCTGGAAACGCAGCCGGGTGCCGAGCGGGAGGCCCTCGTGAAGCAGGTGAACGACTTCATGCTGAGCGACATGCCGGCCGTTCCGCTGGTCGACTCCCAGAAGTACTACGTGTTCAAGAAGAACGTGACCGGGTTCGTCAGCCACGCCCAGGGCCACGTGAACTACTACGACATTTCGATTTCCTGAGCCCCGCCGGGTGCTCCCGTTGCTGATGGGTCGACGGGAGCACCCGGACGGGATCGCCCGTGGCAGACCGCGCCGGTCGATGGACCGTCGTTGCCGTACCGGAGAAAGCAGGACGTGCACACATGTACCGCTTGGGAGTTGACGTCGGTGGCACCTTCACGGATGTCCTTCTCATCGAGGACGCGACCGGGAAGACCCGCCGGACCAAAGTGCCCTCGACCCCTCAGGACCAGTCCGTCGGCGTCATCGAGGGCGTGACCCGCATCCTCGCCGACGCCGCGGCACGAGCGGCGGATGTCAGCCAGTTCCTGCACGGAACGACGGTGGCCACGAACGCCGTCCTGGAACGCCGTGGCGCCCGGGTGGGTCTGGTCGTGACCGTCGGGTACCGGCAGGTCCTGCACATCGCGAGGTCGTTCGTGCCCGGCGGGCTGGGTGGCTGGATCGTCTGGGACCGGCCGGCCGAGCTGGTCGCGCTCGACGACGTCCGCGAGGTACCCGGCCGGATGGACTTCCAGGGCAACCAGATCGAACCCCTCGACGAGTCGGCCGTGCGGGCGGCCGTGCGCCAGCTCGTCGACCGCGGCGTGGACGCCCTGGCCATCGGCTTCGTCAACTCCTACGCCAACCCCGCCCACGAACTGCGGGCCGCCGAGATCGCCGCGCAGGAGGCACCCGGCGTGCCGGTGTCCACGTCCGCTGGTGTCCTGCCGGAACTGGGGGAGTACGAGCGGACCCTGACCACGGTCGCCAACGCCTACGTCCGGCCCGGCGTCGGGGCCTACCTGAGAAACCTGAGCGCGAAGCTCGTCGCCGAGGGCCTCGTGAGTGAGCGCCGGGTGCTCCGCTCCGACGGCGGTCTCATGACCTTTGAGCGGGCCGAGGACATCCCGGTCAGCCTGCTGATGAGTGGACCCGCCGGAGGGGTCGCCGCCGCGGTGGCGCTCGGCCCGGCGGCCGGCTTCCGCGACCTGCTCACCCTGGACATGGGCGGCACGTCGACCGACGTCGCCCTGATCGAGAACGGAACTCCCGTCATCCGGCGCGAGACGACCGTGGCCGACCTCGCCGTGCGCGCACCGTCGATCGACGTGCAGACGGTGGGCGCCGGCGGCGGGTCCATCGCGCACGTGCCCGAACTGACCGGTGCGCTGCGGGTCGGTCCGGCCAGCGCCGGCGCCCTGCCCGGACCGGCCACCTACGGTCGCGGTGGCGTGCTGCCGACAGTCACCGACGCGAACGTCGTGCTGGGTTACCTCCCGCAGGCGCTACTCGGCGGTGCCATGCCCCTGGATGTCGAGAAGGCCCGTACGGCGGTCGGTACGGTGGCCACGAAGCTCGGCATCTCGGTGGAGGCGGCCGCCGCCGCGATCATCGACATCGTCAACGAAAACATGCTCGGCGCGCTGCGGTTGGTCTCGGTGCAGCGCGGTTACGACCCCCGGCGGTTCGCGCTGTTCGGGTTCGGCGGCGCCGGCCCGCTGCACGCCAACGCCCTGGCCAAGCTCCTCGGCTCCTGGCCGGTCGTGATCCCCCAGTCGCCGGGCGTGCTGTGCGCCTACGGTGACGCCTCGACGGGCGTGCGGGCCGAGGCCAACCGGTCCATCGTGCGCCGCCTCGACGAGTTCGACGAGCAGCAGCTGCAGGCCGAGTTCGCCGACCTGGCCGGGCAGATCGAGACGGAGTTCGACCGGGCCGGCGTGCCGGCCGACGCCCGGATCGTGCGGTTCGAGGCCGACGTGCGCTACCACGGCCAGGGCTTCGAGGTCCCGGTCGACGTGGGAACGGCCCGCGACGGCGCCCTCATCCCGAAGCTGCGCAGCGGGTTCGACGAGGCACACGAGCGGTTGTTCGGCTTCGCGATCGACGAGCCGCACGAGATCGTCAACATCCGCGCGGTGGGCACCTCCGGCGACGTGAAGATCAAGCCGGTCGAGATCGAGCACGGCGGCCCCGACGCGCAGCGCGCGGTGATGGGCCGGCAACAGGTGTACGTCAACGGTGCCTGGCAGGAGGCGCTGCTCTACGACCGGACCGCCCTGCGGGCCGGCAACGAGCTGCCCGGCCCGGCGATCGTCGTCGAGATGGACTCGACCAGCCTCATCCTGCCCGGCTGCGTCGCGCGCGTCGACAAGCTGGGCAACCTGGTCATCCTGCCAGCCGAGAACGGGGTGCTGTCATGAGCGCGGTCATTGTTGAGACGCCGCGGCCGGCGCGTGCGGTGGAGGTCGAGACCGCGGTCCTCGACATCGTCGAGAACGCGTTGCGTAACGCCCGCTTCGAGATGGACGCCGTCGTCATGCGGACCGCGATGTCACCCGGCATCCGGGAGCAGCACGACGCGTTCCCGCTGATCGCCGACCGGCGCGGCCGCATGGTGGCCGGCCAGTTCGGCTCGTTCATCGACGGATTCCTCACCGGTTACGACGGTACGGTCGAGGAGGGCGACGTCTTCTTCACCTCCGACCCCTACGCCTGTGAAGGCGCGATCAGCCACGCCAACGACTGGCTGGTCCTGCTGCCGATCTACTACAACAAGGCGCTGGTCGGCTGGGCGGCGATGTTCGGGCACATGAGCGACGTCGGCGGCAAGGTGCCGGGGAGCCTGCCCACCGACGCGGTGTCCATCCACGAAGAGGGCGTCATCGTCCCGCCGGTGAAGCTGATCCGGGGCGGCACGCTCGACCAGCAGCTGCTCGACACCGTCCTGAACCAGGTGCGGCTGCCGAGCTGGAACCGGGCCGACCTGAACGCGGTCCTGGCGTCCTGCCGCACGGCGGAGACCCGGGTGCGGGAACTGTGCGAACGGTTCGGCGTGGAAACGTACCTGTCCACACTGGACCTGCTGCTGGAGCGCAACCGCCAGGCGATGGCGAAGCTCTTCCGTCGCGTCGTCCCCGAGCAGCCGGTCACCTTCGAGGACTTCGTCGACGACGACGGCCGCGGCGGGGGACCGTTCCGGATCAAGTGCACCCTCTGGCGCGAGGGCGACCGGGTCGTCCTCGACTTCAGCGGCACCAGCGACCAGGCCGAGGGGTCGATCAACTTCCTGCTCAACGAGAACGTCCTGCGGATGTTCTTCGGCGTGTACACCATCATGGCGGTCGACCCGCTGATCCTGTTCAACGACGGGTTCTACCCGCTCGTCGACATCCGCATCCCCGAGGGCAGCCTGCTCAAGCCCCGGCGACCGGCGGCCGTGTCGTGCCGTACGCATGCGCTGGGCCGGCTCTTCGATGTCCTCGCCGGGCTGCTCGGACAGTGCCAGCCGGACTTCCTGTGCGCGGCCGGGTTCTCCTCCAGCCCGCACCTGATGTACTCCGGCCTGGACCGCTCGGGTTCGTGGTTCCAGCTCTACCAGATCGGCTTCGGTGGCGTCCCCGCCCGGCCCGTCGGCGACGGCTTCGACGGTCACTCCATGTGGCCGTCGTTCACCAACGTGCCGAACGAGTACCTGGAGGCCTACTACCCGCTGCGCATCGAGGCGTACGAGTCGGTTCCCGACTCGGGTGGCGCGGGCCTGCACCGGGGCGGCAACGGCATCCGGGTGGCGTACCGGTTCCTGGAACCGGGCGAGGTGTCCATCCACGACGACCGGTGGTTCACCAAGCCCTGGGGCGTCCTCGGCGGCGAGCCGGGCCAGCGCGGGACGAAGATCCTGGAGCGGGTCGACGGATCGCGGCAGGTGGTACCGGCCAAGTGCGACCATCTGGTGGTGCGGGCCGGGGACGTCCTGCACTTCATCACCTGGGGTGGCGGGGGCTGGGGCGACCCGCTCGAGCGCGACCCGGAGCAGGTGCGCCACGACGTCGAGCGGGGTCTCGTCACGGTCGAGGGCGCCCGCCAGTACGGCGTGGTCCTGGACGCCGCGGGCGTCGTCGACCTCAACCGCACCCGGGCGTTGCGCGCGGAGCTGGCCGCCACCCGGGCGGAGCTGCCCCGGTTCAACCGGGGCGGCACGCTGGAGCAACTGAGGCAGCGCTGCCTGTCCGAGACCGGACTGGAGCCGCCCCGGGACCCGTCACACAGCGGCGTACGAGCGGAACCGGCGGGAACCGCCGCCTGCTCGACGGCGACCCGGCCGTCGACCGGGGCGGCGCAACCGAGCGGCTACCAGGCCGGTGGGCCGCAGCCGCGCCCGGGCACCGGCGCGCACTCCGCGCTGGAGACGCTCGTGCACCGCATCGCCCGGCAGGTGGCCGCGCGATGACACCCACCCACTGCCAGACCAGCCAGGTCCAAACCAACAACGGCGGGCACCCGTCCGTCGTCGAACCCTCAAAGGAGAACTGTCATGGCTGACCTTCAGATGTCCGCACTCGGAATGATCGAGACCCGTGGCCTGGTCGCGGCGGTCGAGGCCGCCGACGCGATGGTCAAGGCCGCCACCGTCGTGCTGGTGGGCACGGAGTACGTCGGCGGCGGGCTCGTCACCGTCGTCGTCCGTGGTGACGTCGGTGCGGTCAAGGCCGCCACGGACGCCGGCGCCGCCAGCGCCTCGCGCATCGGTGAGGTCGTCTCCGTGCACGTCATCCCCCGCCCGCACAACGAGGTCGAGGTCATCCTGCCGACCGGCACCAACCGGGGCGGGTCCAAGAGCTAGTCGCGGCGTCCGTACTCATCGAGGGGAGTAATACATGAGTCGGGTGTGGACCGCTGTCGATATCGAGGACGTCGCCCGGTCGCCGGAGCCGCGTGAGGTCCTGCTGGGCCCGGGCGACCTGATCTCGCCGCACGCGGAGGACATCGCCCGCGGGCTGGGCATCGATATCCGCAGGGCAGGACAGGACGTACCGCCGGAACCGGCCCGGCCGCAGGCCGCGGTCGGTTCCGGCGGCGAGCCGGCCGGGTGCGGCGAGGCCGACAGCTGCTCGTGCGGCTGCGCCGCCGCGGAGGAGGCGGAACGGACCATCCGGGCCATCGCCGCCGCGGTCTCGTCGGCGCACCCCGGCGCGGACGCCTCGACGGTCGCTAACGAGACCCTGAAGGCGCTCGGTGCCTACGGCGGGCCGGGCGTGGGCAGCCCCGAGCAGGCGCAGCCGCTGCCGGGGCAGCTGCTGCCCAAGAAGGCGAAGGGCGCCCGCCCGCAGTTCTTCGCCGATCCGGGCATGGAGGCGGTCGTCTCGACCCTGGTGACCCTCTCGTCCGAGGTGTGGGTGCTGCGCGAACGCGTGATGACCCTGGAGCAGCTGCTCGCGGACCGGCGTGTGCTGGAACGCGGGGCGGTCGACGCGTTCACGGCCTCCGGTCAGGACGCGGAGGCCCGCGACGAGGAGGCGGCGGCGTTCGTCGCCCGGGTGCTGCGGGTCTTCTACGAATGGCGCGAGGAGATCGTGCGGGAGGAGACCCCGGACTCGTACCGGGAGGTCATCCGGCGGGCCTTCGCGCAGGTTGGGGAGGAAAAGTGAAGCAACAGCAGCAGCACGGCCTGTTGCCGACGGAGAACCACGACGAACTCGCGCGGGAGAACTTCGTTCGGGCGCTCAAGTCGCACATCGCCAACGAGGTGACCCCGGGGGTCCGGGAGCTGTACTCGCACCGCGTCGCGCCGAAGTACCAGCGCGAGATGGGTGTCCCGCCGCGCGAGCGGGAGGCCGTGCGCAAGGCGATGGAGCCCGAGCCGTACTACCAGCTGTGGAGCTCGGTGCGGCGGGCGAGTCAGGACCTGCTCTGGAACGTCGTGGCGGACAGCATCGCCCGCCAGCTCGACGACCTGAAGGCCCGCGCGCAGCGGGCCGAGCGGGGGCTCGGTTCGCTCACGCTGGACCCCGACTTCGAGCTGCCCTGGTACTTCTACGGCATCGACATCCACGCGATGCCGGGCGGCTACCGGGGCGAGTACGCGCCGGACGACCTGACCGCCGGCGCGCTCTACGACCGTGGCGTCTACGTGTACGCGATGGGCCAGATGGGCGCGCTCAACGACGACTACGGGCAGTCCGTGGTCAACAACTTCCTCCGCAAGGACCACCCGGACTTCCGCCCCAAGCGGATCCTGGAACTGGGCTGCGGGGTGGGCAACTCCACGATCCCGTACGCGGACGCCTACCCCGACGCCGAGGTGTACGGGGTCGACGTCGGCGCGGCCCTGCTGCGGTACGGCCACGCCCGCGCCGAGTCGATGGGCCGCAAGGTGCACTTCTCGCAACAGAACGCGGAGTCCACGTCGTTCCCCTCGGGGCACTTCGACCTGGTCGTCTCGCACATCCTGCTGCACGAGGTGCCGCCGGACGGCGTGCGGGCCATCCTGCGCGAGTGCCACCGGCTGCTCGCCCCCGGCGGCATGATGATCCACGCGGACTTCCCGGGCTACGTGGGCCTGGACCCGCTGGTGCAGTTCCTCATCGACTGGGACACCTGGAACAACAACGAGCCGTTCTGGGGCCCGATGCGGGACATGGATCTGCTCCAGGCCGCCCGGGACGCCGGGTTCACCGGCGACTGCACGGAGCTGTCCTGCAAGCGGGACTGCGTCGAGGAGGTCACCACGCCGACCGGCCGGGTCCTGCAGAGCGGCGAGCGGCGCCGCAGCGGCAGCCTCTCCCTGCTCGTAGGCAGGCGCTGACGTGGCGCGCGGTCCCGTGGAGCTGCGGACCTACGCGTTCGTCGACCGGCTCCAGCCGCAGATGGCCGCCCTGCTCGGCAGCGTGATGTCCGGGGATCCGGTCGTGGAGGGCATGGCCCAGCTGTACCTGGAGATCTCGCCGGGCAGCGACGTGTACGGGCTGGTCGACGCGGCCGTCAAGGGGGCCGGCGTGCGGCCGGGTTCCCAGGTCGTCGAGCGGCAGTACGGCATGACGGAACTGCACTCGATGTCGCAGGACGCCGTCCACCAGGCGGGCCGGACGATCCTGGACCAGCTGGGGATGACCGAGGCGGACGCGCAACCCGCGGAGCTGGTCTCAGCGAAGATCATCTCTAATGTCGACGCGTACCAGGCGCAGTTGGTCAACCGGTCCCGCAAGGGTTCGCTGCTGGTGGCCGGCGAGTCCATGCTCGTCGTCGAGTGTCAGCCGGCCGCGTACATCTCCGCGGTGGGCAACGAGGTGGAGAAGGCCGCGGACGTCAAGATCGTGGACGTGCGGGGCGTCGGACAGTTCGGGCGGTTGTGGGTCTCCGGGTCGCACTCGGAGGTCGAGTCGGCCCGCGACACCGTGCGCCAGTCGTTCGAGACGACGCCCTGGTCAAAACGGCGGTAGAGGAACGAGGTGGTTCGGTGTGCGTATCGCCCGGGTGATCGGATCGATTGTCAGCACCGTCAAGGCCGACGCGTTGACCGGAGCCAAGCTGCTCGTGGTCGCGCCCCTGGACGAGACGCATGCCGTCGAGCCGTACGTCGCGGTCGACACCGTCGGCGCCGGCCGGGGTGAGGTCGTCCTGGTCGCGACCGGCGGTGCCGCGCGGATGGTGGAGCGGCACACCGCCCATGCGCCGGTGGACGCCACGATCGTCGCGATCGTCGACCGGTTGGAGACCGATGGTTGGGTCAACTACGTAAAGGACTGACGTGGACCTGTGGCATGCGGGCGCGCTCGGCATGGTCGAGACGCGGGGACTGACCGCCTCGGTCGTCGCGATCGACGTGATGGCCAAGGCGGCCGAGGTGAAGGTGATCGGCGTACGCCGCAGTGGCGGCGGTCTCGTCGCGGTGTCGTTCATCGGCGACATGGCGTCGGTGCGGGCGGCGGTCGAGAGCGCGCGCCGGGCCGTCGCGGCGATCGGTGGGACGGTCTCCTCGACCGTCATCGGCCGGCCGGCCGTGCCGGCGACCTTCTTCCGCGGCCCCGAACCGTCCGCCGAGGGCGAGCCCGTGGCGGAAGCCGGGGGACCGTCCGCTGAGGACGAGCCCGCGGCGGCCGGCGCCGAACCGCCCGCGACCGGCGCGAAGCCGGGGCGGCGGACCGGGCGGTCGACCGCACCCAAGCGACGCCCACCGGCGTCCGGCCCGCAGCCGCCACTGGCGGACCCGCCGGCCGACCCGCCCAGCGACCCGACACAGGGGGAATGACATGCGCGGATACGTCGGCCCCGAGGGCGCGCAGATCCACTACCGGTCGAGCGGCACCGGCGGGCCCGTCGTCGTACTGCTCCACGAGTCACCGCAGGCTTCCAACGTCTTCGAGCCGGCGATGCCGGCCCTCGGACGGTCGCTTCGCGCGTTCGCCTTCGACACGCCCGGGTACGGACTGTCCGACCCGCCGGCCGGCCCGTTGGAGATCTCCGGCTACGCCCGGCTGCTGCTCGACGCTGTCGACGCCCTGGGCATCGAGGAGTTCGCCGTCGCCGGGCAGCACACGGGCGCCTCGCTGGCGCTCGAGGTCGCCCGGCTCGCGGGGCCCGGCCGGGTCACGCACGCGATCCTGTCGGGTCTCGTGCTCGACCGGGCCGAGCGGGAGCACCTGGGCGCCACCTGGGCGCCGGACAAGCCGATCGACCCGACCGGTGGGCACCTGCGCGACCTGTGGGAGCGGTACCTGACCATCTGGGAACAGCCGCCGCAGCTGGTCAACCTCGCCGTGGCGAACATCGCCTCCGTTTTCGAGCGCTACAACTGGGCCTACCGGGCGGCCTTCCGGTACGACCCGACCGACGCCCTGCGGACCGCGCCCTGCCCGATCCTGCTGCTGACCGCCGCGCGGGACATGCTGGCCCACTGCGATGAGCTGGCGCTGGAGATCCGTCCCGACGCGAGGGCCGTCCGGCTGACCGACACGACCGGTCAGTTGCCGTGGCGTGTGCCGGAGCAGTTCGCCGAAATCCTGTCGTCGTTCATCACCGAGGTACCCGGAGGGCCGTCGTGACCGGCGAGGCTGACCTGCTCATCATCGGGGCCGGCACCGCGGGCCTGCCCTGCGCGATCGAGGCCGCGAAGGCCGGCCTGCGGGTCGAGCTCGTGGACGCGGACGCCGACATCGGCGGGACGCTGCGGGTCTCCGCCGGGCACATGAGCGCCGCGGGTACCCGCCGGCAGCGCGAGGCGGGCATCGACGACGACCCGGACCTGCACTACGCCGACGTCCTGCGCATCGGGCACGACCAGGGCGATCCCGCGCTGATCCGCCTGGCGGTCGACGAGGCGGCGGGTGTTGTCGACTGGCTGGACGAGAACGGCTTCCCGTTCGCTGCGGGCACGCCGGTCGTCTACCACGGACACTCCCCGTACTCCCGGCCCCGGACCTACTGGGGGGTCGAGCACGGCCGGTCGATCCGGGAGGTGCTGCGACCCCTGCTCGACGAGCAGGTGGCCGCGGGCCGGGTGAGCCTGCGGCTGCGGACCCGCGCCGTCGAGCTCACGACCGAGGGCGGCCGCGTCACCGGCGCGGTCGTGCAGGCCGGTGACGGTCCGCGCGAGGTACGCGCCGGCGTCACGGTCCTCGCGTCCGGCGGGTACGGCGCCAACCGCGCGCTCTTCTCCGCGTTGACCCCGGGTGGGCCGCGGCTGGTGACCAACGCGGTGGAGACCTCGACCGGTGCCGCCATCGAGCTGGCCGCGCCGCTGAGGGCGGGCGTGCGTTTCGCCGACCTGCACACCCCACGTCTGGGCCTCCTGGAGCGTCGCTCGCGGCCGGGACGCGTGGACTTCTGGTCCGAGATAGTGCATCTGGCGCCCGCGGAACGCCCGCCCCGCGAGATCTGGGTGAACGTGACCGGCGACCGGTTCATCGCGGAGGACCTCGACGACGTCACGCGCCACGAACGGGCCGTGCAGGCTCAGCCCGGCGCCGAGTTCTGGATCGTGTTCGACGAGGCCAGCATCGACGCCGGCGCGCCCCTGGTGCCCCGGTGGGGCGCGGACCGGCTCCGCGAGGAAGCGGAGCGGGGCGACGTGGTCTGGGTCGCCGACGACATTCCCTCTCTCGCCCGCCGCGCCGGGATCGCTCCGGGTGGCCTGCTGCGCACGACGGAGGCGTACAACCAGGCGGTCGAGCGCGGGGTGGACCCGCTGGGCCGCCGGGTCCTCGACCATCCTGTCGCCCGGCCGCCCTACTACGCGGTCCGGTCGGTGGCCGCGCTGCTGTGCAGTTTCGGCGGGCTGGACGTCGACGTCGACTTCCGGGTCCGGCGCGACGATGGCGGGGTGATTCCCGGGCTGTACGCCGTGGGGGAGGCCATCGGGATGGGGGCCACCAGCGGCGCCGCGTTCTGTGGCGGGATGGCGGTGACTCCGGCGCTGGCCTTTGGCCGGCGGTTGGGCCGGCGGCTGGGCGCGAAGGTGTAGATCAGCCGAAACTTTACCGAGGACATGTATGCACTCGGGATCTAATGTAGACCTATTTGTCCAAATTATTCGCCAAACTTGCTGTTGACAGTGGGTGGCAGGCGGATGTTGTATACAAACAGCCATCGGGGGTTGCTATGAGAGGTGACCATGTCTAGCCATCTGCAGCAGGAAGGTCCGCTCCAGGGCGTGCGGGTAGTCGAGTTCGGCTCGCTGCTGGCGGGGCCGTTCTGCGGTCAGCTGCTGGCCGACTTCGGCGCGGAGGTCATCAAGTGTGAGCCGCCGCGCCAGGGCGACCCGATGCGTGAGTGGGGGCAGGAGAAGCCCCACGGCAAGTCGTTGTGGTGGCCGATCGTGGCCCGCAACAAGAAGTCCATCACGGTTGACCTGCGGACCGCCGAGGGCCAGGAGGTCGCCCGGCGGTTGATCGCGCAGTCCGACGTGGTCGTCGAGAACTTCCGGCCCGGGACGATGGAACGATGGGGTCTCGGGTACGAGCAGCTGGCGGAGGAGAACCCGGGGCTGGTCATGGTCCGGGTGTCCGGCTTCGGCCAGACCGGGCCGTACTCGAAGCGGCCCGGCTACGGGTCCATCGGAGAGGCGATGGGGGGCCTGCGCTACGTCGTCGGTGACCCGCAGACGCCGCCGAGTCGCGTGGGCATCAGTCTCGGCGATTCGCTGGCCGGCACCTTCGCCGCTCTGGGGGCGGTCATGGCGCTGCGCGCGCGGGATCGTCACGGTCGCGGCCAGGTCGTCGACTCGGCGATCTACGAGGCGGTCCTCGCGATGATGGAGTCGCTGCTTCCCGAGTACGAGCTGGGCGGTCACGTGCGGGAGCGGACCGGCTCGATCCTGCCCAACATCGCCCCGTCCAACGTCTACCAGACCAGCGACGGTGGCCTGCTGCTCATCGCGGCCAACCAGGACACCGTCTTCCGCCGTCTGGCGACGGCCATGGGCATGGCCGAGCTGGGCAGCGACCCGCGCTTCGCCACGCACACCGCTCGTGGCCGCAACCAGGTGGAACTCGACGAAATGATCTCTAAGTGGTCGGCGCAGTACGACACCGAGGGCCTGATGGCGGTGCTGGTGGAGCACGACGTGCCTGTCGGCCGGGTGTACCGCGCCCCGGACATGCTGGCCGACGAGCACTTCGCCGCCCGCGAGGCGATCGTCCGGCTCGGCCACCCCGAGTTCGGCGAGTTCCCGATGCAGAACGTCGTGCCGAGGCTGTCCATGACCCCGGGCAGGGTGAAGTGGACCGGTCCGCAACTGGGTGAGCACACCGACGAGGTGCTGACCGACGTCCTCGGCCTGGCCACCAGCGACATCGACCAACTGCGTGCCAGCGGCGTCATCTAGGAGGCGGGGACGGTGCGAGAAGGCGGATACGGTGGATGACCTCCGCGCGGACTACCGCAGGGCGGGCTTCGGCGGCGACCTGGGGCGCGGCTCACGCCAAGCGCTCCTGCTGGTCGACTTCGTGCGGGCCTACCTCGACCCGGCGTCGCCGCTGTATGCCGGCGACGAGGACCCGCCGGCCCTGCGGGCCTGTGTCGCGCTGCTGGACGCGGCGCGGCTGCATGACATGCCGGTGATCCACACCAGAGTCGAGCTGGGTCCGGACGGCATCGACGGTGGCCTGTTCGCCCGCAAGGTACCGGCGTTGCGGGTCTTCGAGCGTGGCGGCGAGTTCACCACCGCGCCGCCGGAACTGACCCCGGTGCGCGGCGAGCCGGTGGTGACCAAGCAGTACGCCAGCGCGTTCTTCGGCACCAGCCTGGCGAGCACCCTGCGGGTACTCGGGGTGGACGCCCTTCTTATCGCGGGCGCCTCGACCAGTGGGTGCGTCCGGGCGAGCGCGGTCGACGCGCTGCAACACGGATTCGTCCCACTCGTCGTGGCCGACGCCTGCCTCGACCGCGACCCGCGTCCGCACGACGCCGCACTGTTCGATCTCGGTGCCAAGTATGCCGAGGTCCTGACCCTGGATGAGGCGATGGCACTCATTGGCCGAGGAGGCACGTGATGCGGGTCCTCCGTTACGCCCGACGGCGGATGTTCTTCCTGCCGGTTGGGTTGCTGTCCGTCATCGTCCTGGCGTTCCTGCTGGTCAACGCCCTGCCGGGCAATCCGGTCGGGGTCATTGCCGGGCCGGCGGCAACCCCGGAGGAACTGGCGCAGATCGAAAGCCGGCTGGGCCTGGACCAACCGCTGTGGGAACGGTTCGTCACCTACATCGGCAACCTGGCACAGGGTGACCTCGGATCGTCGTACTACACCGACCGCTCGATCCTCTCCGAGATCGTCCGGTTCGCTCCGGCCACGCTCGAACTGGTCATCCTGTCCCTCATCGTCGCCGCGGTCCTCGGGATCGGTCTGGGTACCCTCGGCGCGTACTACAAGGGAACGATGGCCGACCGGACGTCCCGGTTCGTCATCACCACGTTCCAGTCGATCCCCGACTTCTTCCTGGCGCTGCTCCTTATCTACCTGTGCTTCTACATCGCCGGCTGGGCGCCGGCCCCGGTGGGCCGGCTCGGCCTCATGGACGAGGCGCCACCGACCGTGACCCACGCGCTCCTGGTCGACTCGCTGCTCTCCGGCGACATGAAGATCTTCCGGTCGGCCGTCGCGCATTCCGTGCTGCCGGTACTCACGCTCGGCATCTACTACTCGGCGTACTTCGCCCGCAGCACGTACGCGGCGCTCGTGCCGGCCCTGGAGTCCAAGCAGGTCGAGTTCGCGCGGGCCTGCGGCCTGCCGGAGCGCAGCGTGCTGGCGTACGCCTTCCGTCAGGCGCGGACCCCGATCCTGACCTACGGGGGCATCCTGCTCGCCGCGCTGCTCGGCGGCGCGGCGATCATCGAAACCATCTTCTCCTGGGGCGGCTTCGGCGAATGGGCGATCGACTCCATTCTCCAACTCGACATGCCGGCCGTGCAGGGCTTCATCGTGGCCGCCGGCCTAGGGACCCTGTTGGCCTTCACCGCACTCGACATTCTGGTCGCGGTGCTCGATCCGAGGGTGCGATATGACTGAGACCCTGGCGGCCGACCCCACCACGGTCACCGCCCCGACGGCAAAGAAGCGGCGTGGCCGGCGGCGGCTGCGACTGTGGGTGCCGGTCGGCGTGCTGACGGCCATGCTGGCGGCGGCCTACTTCGCGCCGTTGCCCCACGACCCCACGGAGCCGCTCGCCGACACGCTGGCGGCACCCGATGGCGACTACTGGATGGGCACGGACAAGTTCGGCATCGACGTGTTCAGCCGCCTGGTGGCCTCGGCAGGGGTGGACATCCCGCTGGCCGTCAGCGGCATGTCGATCTCGTTGGTGATCGGTGTACTGCTCGGGTTGGCCGCCCTGCACCGGGGGCCCTGGGGGGAACGCCTCGTCCGCGCCCTGGACGTGTTCCAGGCGTTCCCGCTGCTCATCCTCGCCGTCGCCCTGGTGGCGCTGATGGGCAACAAGATCGAGAACGTCGTCATCGCCATCGCCATCATCAACGTGCCACGCTTCGTCCGGCTGGTCCGCAGCGAGGGCCTGACCATCCGGGAAAGCCGGTACGTCGAGGCGGCGCACGCGATCGGCGCGACCGGACGGCGCGTCATGTTCCGGCACGTCCTGCCGAACATGACCGGCATCATCCTGGCCCAGGCGTCCCTGGCGGTGGCGCACTCGATCGTCGTGATCGCGTCGCTGTCCTTCCTGGGCATCGGCATCAACGCCGCGGACCCCAGCTGGGGCGCCATGATCCAGACAGGGGCGCAGAACATCACGACCGGCCAGTGGTGGGTCGCCGTCTTCCCGGGGCTCGCGATCTTCCTGACGGTGCTGTGCTTCAACGCCATCAGTGACCAGTTGCAGGACTCCTTCGGCCGAGCGAGGCAACGATGAGCACTTTGGACGCACTGCGTCGGCCACGGCAGCAGCCCGCCGCGCCGGACGGTGGCGGCGCGGGCCGCCGTCTGCTCGAGGTGCGCGGTCTGACCACGCGGTTCGATACGCCCGACGGGCTGGTGCACGCGGTCAACGGGGTCGACTTTTACGTTGACCGGGGAGAGATCGTCGGCGTCGTCGGCGAGAGCGGCTGCGGCAAGTCCGTGACCATCCGGTCGATCCTCGGCCTGGTGCGCCCACCCGGACGGGTCGTGGACGGCACCGCCTACTTCGACGGAGTCGACCTGCTGGGCCTGCGCGGCGCGGACCTGCGCCGCCTGCGGGGCAAGGAGATCGGCTTCATCGCGCAGAACCCGTTCAGCGCGCTCAACCCCGTGATGCGCATCCACCGGCAGTTCGCCAACATCATGGCGGCGCACGGCGTGAAGTCCGACGGCGAGGCCCGTGACCGGGCGCGCGCCGCGCTTGCCGACGTCGGCATCGCCGGCCCGGACCGGGTGCTCGACGGCTATGCGCACCAGCTCAGCGGCGGCATGGCTCAGCGGGTCGTCATCGCCATGGCCATGCTGCTCAACCCCGCATTCGTCGTCGCCGACGAGCCGACGACCGGACTCGACCTGACCGTGCAGCGCCAGATCCTGGATCTCATCCGACGCCTGGTACGCGAGCACGGCCAGTCGATGCTGCTGGTCACCCACGACCTCGGCGTCGTGGCCCAGTACTGCGACCGGGTCGTCGTCATGTACGCCGGCAAGGTCATCGAGCACGGCACGGTCCGGCAGGTGCTCAACGACCCGCGCCACCCGTACACGCAAGCGCTCATCCGGGCCATTCCCCGGCCGGGCCAGCCGCTGGTGCACCTCACCGGGCGGCTGCCGGATCTGGTCAACTACCCGGCCGGGTGCCCGTTCCGGGCGCGCTGCCCGCACGCGTTCGAGCCGTGCGGTCACATCGTCCCCGACGCGGTGACCATGGCGTCCGGCCAGACGTACTGGTGCCACCTGCGCCAGGAGAAGGAGGAGGTCGGGTGAGCCTGCTGGAGCTGGCCAACGTCAGCAAGGAGTTCGACCTCGGCGGCAGTACCCGGGTCTACGCGCTCGATGACGTGTCGCTCTCGGTGAACGCCGGTGAGACGTTGGCCATCATCGGGGAGAGCGGGTCCGGGAAGTCGACGTTGGGTCGCCTGGCACTGCGCCTGATCGAGCCGACCCGCGGGTCTGTGCGCTTCGAGGGCACGGACGTGCTCGCGCTCTCCGCCGCCGAGCTGCGGAAACTGCGCGCCAAGCTGCAGATCATCTTTCAGGAGCCGTTCGAGTCGCTGAACCCGCGGATGCGCGTCGCCGACATCATCGGTGAGCCGCTCGCCATCCACCGGTCGAAGATGTCCGTCCAGGACCGGCGCGCCCGTGTCGCCCGCGTGATCGAGCAGGTGGGGCTCACGCCCGACATGGCGAAGCGCTACCCCGGCGAACTCAGCGGTGGACAGCAGCAGCGGGTGGGTATCGCGCGGGCCATCGTGACCGAGCCGTCCCTGATCGTCCTGGACGAGCCCACGTCGTCGCTGGACCTGTCGGTACGCGCCCAGATCCTGCAACTGCTGGCCGATCTCCAGGCGGAACTCGGCATGGGCTATCTGTTCATCTCGCACGACATCCACACGGTCCGGTACGTCAGCGACCGGATCGCGGTGATGTACCGAGGGCGTGTCGTCGAGACCGGTCCCTCCGAGCAGGTGTTCGCCGATCCGCAGCACCCGTACACCCAGGCGCTGCTGGCCGCGGCCCTGCCGGTCGACCCCGACCAGCAGCTGCCGCCTGCTCGGCTCGTCGGTGACCCGTTGAGCCCGACCCAACGTGCGCACGGTTGCGTCCTCTACGGACGGTGTCCGGTCGGCGAGGACCGGTGTATACAAACTGAGGTTCGACTCGTGCCCGTCGCCGTCGATCACGAGGTCGCCTGCGTCAAGCCGGGCGCCTCCGGGGGCTGACTCTCCGTTAGCTGACAATGGGCCGTCGGTAATGCCCGACGGCCCATATCGGCGTGCCGCCCGCACCCCGGGGACGGCGGTCGCCGCCCGGGTGGGCGGCTAGAGGTCGGGGGAGTTCTTCATGCTGGTCAGCAGCACCGTCCGGGCGGCCAGCACGTGTGCCCGCATGGTGCTCGACGCCCATTGGGGGTCCCCGGTCCGTAGTGCTGCCACGAGGTCGCGGTGGTGGGCCATGCTGCGGGCGAGGGCGTCCGGCGTGTAGAGGCGGAAGGCTCGTACGACGAGCGGTACCTCGACGACGGCTGACAGCAGGGAAGCGAGGCGGGGGCTGCCCGCGGCGCTGATGACGAGGCCGTGCAGTTCGGCGTTGAGGGTCGCGATCTGTTCCAGGTCATCGGGTTTCATCCGCCGGGCCCGGTCTTCCATCTCCTCGCAGAGCTGGTCCAGTTTCGGCAGGCAGACGGCCTCGATGCGTTCGGCGGCGAGGGCGGCGCCGTAGCTCTCCAACCGCGCGCGGATCTCGTAGATCTCCTGCAGGTCGGTGAGTGTCCACTCGGCCGCCCGGGCCCCGCGGTTACGTTCGGCGACCACGAGGCCTTCCGCGGTGAGCCGGCGCAGGGCTTCCCGGACGGGGGTCCTGCTCACGCCGAACTGCCGGGACAGTTCCATCTCACCCAGTCGTTCGCCTGGACGAATCGCGCCGCTCAGGATCGCGCCCCGTAGCGCCCTGTAGGCGTCCTCGGCCGCATTCGTCACCCGTGCCTCCATTGTGTGTGGCGTTGGGTCGGCGGACTTGCCGTCCACCCAACGTTCTGGGATTGTATACATGTGTTGATTCAGGTGGTGGAAGTTTCTCCTCGGGACGGATTACAGAACGAACCCGAGATCCTGTCGACGGACCGCAAGGTCGAGCTGATCCAGCGCTGCGTCGACGCGGGAGCCCGCCGGGTGGAGGCGGTCTCGTTCGTCCGCGCCGACCGGGTGCCCCAGATGGCGGACGCGGAGGCCGTGATGGCCGCCGTGCCCAGGCGCGACGACGTCTCCTACATCGGCCTGGTGCTCAACCGGCGCGGGCTGGACCGGGCGATCGCGGCCGGAGTGGACGAGGTGAACTGCGTCGTCGTCGCCACTGAAACCTTCAGCCAGCGAAACCAAGGGGCCTCCGTCAACGAGATGGTCCAAGCCTGGCTGGACATCGCGAAGGCCGCCCGCGCCGCCGGCCTGCGAACCAGTGTGACCGTAGCGGCCGCGTTCGGCTGCCCCTTCGAAGGGGAGGTTTCCCCGAAGGTCGTCGGCGACCTCACCCGTCGGCTTGCCGACGGCGAGCCCGACGAGATCGCGCTGGCGGACACCATCGGCGTGGGCGTGCCCGTCCAGGTCAGAAACCTGGTGGCCGCGGTGACCGCGGCGGCGCCCGGCGTGCCGCTGCGCGCCCACTTCCACGACACCCGCAACACCGCGATCGCCAACGCGCTGGCGGCGGTCGAGGCCGGCGTCACCGTGCTCGACGCGAGCGTCGGCGGGATCGGAGGCTGCCCCTTCGCGCCCTCCGCCACCGGCAACGTCGCGACCGAGGACCTGACCTACGCGCTGCACCGCTCGGGGTACGCCACCGGGCTGGAACCCCGCAAGCTGGTCGAGACGGCGACCTGGGTCGGCGTCGAACTCGGCAAGAGCCGCCTCCCGGCCGCCCTCGGCCGCGCTGGCTGGTTCCCCGGCGATCTGGACCCGCAGGGCTGACGCCGGTCCTGACCGGCCGCCGGCGCTGCCACGCCGTCCAGGCGCGCGTCCCCAGTGGAGCCGCACCACGGGGCGGCGCGGGCGGCGTGCGGTGGCTCCCGGCTCATTCCTCCCGGGCGCCCCAGCGGCGTGCCAGCGATGCGCACACCGCGAGCTGGATCTGGTGGTACACCATCAGCGGCAGTACGAGGAGGCCGAGCAGCTGCGGGCTGACCAGCACGGCGGCTATCGGCAGGCCGGTGGCGAGGCTCTTCTGCGACCCGCAGAACAGGATGGTCGCCCGGTCGGCCCGGTCGAAGCGGAACAGCCGGCCCGCGGTGTACGTCAGCCCGAGCGCGAGCGCCAGCAGGGCGCAGACCACCGCGATCAGCGTCGCGAGCCGGATCGGCGACACCTCGTCCCAGACCCCGGCGACCACTCCCGCGCTGAACGCCATGTAGACGACGAGCAGGACCGAGCCGCGGTCCATCCAGCCGGTCAGCGTGCGGTGCCGGTCGATCCAGGTGCCGATCAACGGGCGGGCGAGCTGCCCGAGGGCGAACGGCACGAGGATCTGGAGGAGCACCGTGCCGACTGCGCCAGCGCTCATCTGGACCGCACCCGTGTCGTGCAGCAACGCCGTGGCCAGCAGGGGGGTGAGCACGACCCCGGCGAGGTTGGAGAACGACGCGCTGAAGACCGCCGCCGGTACGTTGCCGCCGGCGATCGCGGTGAACGCGATCGAGGTCTGCACTGTCGACGGCACCGCGCAGAGGAAGAGCAGGCCCTGGTACAGCTCGGGGGTGAGCACGTCCGGCCGCAGCGGCGCGGCGGCGAGCCCGATCAGCGGGAACACCGCGTACGTGGTGAGCAGCACGACCACATGCAGCCGCCAGTGCCGCGCGCCCGCCAGGGCCGCCCGGGGCGTGATCCGGGCGCCGTGCAGGAAGAACACCAGGGCGATCGCGAGCGTGGTGGCGACCCGCCCCATGCCCGCCGCCTCGCCCCGGGCCGGCACAAGGGTGGCCAGCACGACGGTCGCGAGCAGGGCCGCGATGAAGGGATCTATCGGCAGCCGGCTCGGCCAGCGCACACCTACTCCTCTCGTCGTGGCCGACCGGCGGCGCCCCGCCGCTTCCAGGGAGGCGCCGCCGGCACGGCAGCCCATTGTCGGCGCCAAGACGATCAGTGGGAAAGGCGATCGGCGTACTAACTGTGATCACATCTAGTGATAACGTCGCATGATGTTCGACCCGGTTCAGCTGCGCAGCTTTCTAGCGGTGGCCCAGGCGCTCAGCTTCACCCGCGCCGCCGACCGGCTCGGCCTGCGCCAGTCGACGGTCAGCCAGCACGTGCGGCGGCTGGAGGCGGCCGTCGGGCGGCCGCTGTTCCTGCGGGACACGCACAGCGTCGCGCTGACGGTGGACGGGGAGGCGATGGTCACCTTCGCCCGTGACATCGTGGCCGCCGGTGACCGGGCCCGCCGGCACTTCGCCGCCGCCCGGGTGCGCGGCCGGGTGCGCCTCGGCGTCTCCGACGATCTGGTCGCCACGCACCTGCCCCGGGTCCTGCGCGATCTGCGGCATCGGCATCCGCTCGTCGAGTTGGCCGTGACGGTGGACCTCAGCGGCACGCTGCACGACAGGTTCGACGCGCGCGAACTCGACATGGTCCTGGCCAAGCGGCCGCCGGGCGAGTCCCGGGGGGAGGCGCTCTGGCGCGACCGGCTCGTCTGGCTCGCCGCGCCCGGGCACCGGCTCGCCCCGGACGAGCCGGTGCCGTTTGTCGCGTACCCGCCGCCGAGCATCTCCCGACGTCACGCCCTGGACGCTCTCGCCGCCGCCGGGCGCGCCTGGCAGATCACCTGCACCAGCACCAGCCTCGGCGGCCTGGTGGCGGCGGCCCAGGCCGGGCTCGGCGTGCTCGTCCACTCGGCGGCTCTCGTCCCGCCCGGCCTGGTGCCCGTGCCGGCCGGGCACCGGCTGCCTCCGCTCGGCGAGGTGGAGTTCATCCTGCTGCACCGCGAGGGCGCTCCGCGCGACCTGATCGCCGCCCTCACCGACGCGATCCTCGCGCCCAGCACCCGCGCCGACTGACCACGCCGGCCGCCCTCGTTCGTTCGACGGGTCGTCGAGCAATACGTTTGGCCAGGTCGATCGGACCTGTTATCTCGGCTACTACGAGCAAGAAATGGCGGTTCCACCTCTTGACGGTGCAGTGATCTTTGGCCCAGGGTGTTGGCCAAGGCAAAACGTTGCGCCGTGGAGGACCGATTGGAAACCCCGCCAGTACCGGTCGCCGAACTCGTCGACATCTCCAAGAGCTACCCCGGTACGGACCGCTCTGCCGTCCGTAACGTTCACCTGGAACTTCGTGAGGGTGAGTTCTTCTCCCTGCTCGGGCCGAGCGGGTGTGGCAAGAGCACAACGTTGCGCATCGTCGCCGGGCTTGAGTGGCAGACCGCCGGGACCGTCCGGATCAAGGGCGAGAACATGGGGCGCCGGCCGGCCAACCGCCGCCCGACCAACATGGTCTTCCAGCACCTCGGCCTCTTCCCGCACCTCGACGTCGCCCGCAACATCGACTTTGGACTGCGGCTGCGCCGGGTCGCGAAGGACCGCCGCGCGGCCGAGGTCGACCGGGTCCTCGACCTTGTCCACCTCCAGGGATTTCAGCGTCGGTACCCCGACCAGCTCTCCGGCGGTCAGCAGCAGCGGGTGGCCATCGCCCGCGCTCTGGTCAACCGCCCCGCCGTGCTCCTGTTGGACGAGCCGCTCGCCGCGCTCGACCTCAACCTGCGCCAGCAGATGCAGGACGTGCTCCGCGAAGTGCAGCGCACCTCGGGCACCACGTTCCTGTTCGTCACCCACGACCAGACCGAGGCGATGACGCTCTCCGATCGGATCGGCGTCATGCGCGACGGCGAACTGTGCCAGGTCGGCAGCGCGGAGACGCTCTACCGGCGCCCCGCGTCGCGGTTCGTCGCCCGTTTCATCGGCGACGCCAACGTGCTTGATGTCGACGTGCGCGACGGGCATGCCCGGCTCGGCGACACCGCGGTCCGCGTCGCGACCGGCGGCGACGGCACCGCGGTCTCCATCCGTCCGGAGGACGTCCAGCTCGACCCCGCCACGGACGCGGCCGGCAAGGGCGTCGCACTCCAGGTCACCGGCGCCACCTACCTCGGCGCCACCGTCCGGTACGAACTGTCCGGCGCGGGCGTGACGCTGCGCTCGGTGCAGCCTGCCAGCGCGGCGCGGCTGCCGGTCGGCGCCCAGGTCGAAGCGCACTGGCGGCCCGACGACGCGGTGGTGCTTCCGGCCTGATCGCTCCCCGAACTTGCCCGGCCGCGACCCCGTGGCCGGCCACCAACGGGCAACCCCCGGCCCGTGAGAGGAGACACTGATGGGAACAGACAAGATAAGCCGCCGCCGGTTGCTCGGCGCGGCGGCTGCCGCGGCCGCACTCCCTGCGCTCAGCGCCTGCGGAGGCGACATCGACCCCCAGCCGCAGACGGGCGCGTCCGCCGGCGGGTCGGGCGGTAAGGAGAAGATCACCATCTTCGCCTTCCTCGGCAACCGGCTCGCGGACATGCCGAAGGCGTTCGCCGCCGACTACATGTCCCGCCACCCCAATGTCCAGATCGACATCTACGAGGACAGCAACGCGGTCGGCTACCCGAAGATCCTCGCCGCGAAGCAGACCACGCCCGACAAGCCCCTGGTCAACATGGGCTTCTTCAACTCGCAGATCTCCGCGCAGGGCGACCTCGACGGCACCTGGAACAAGCTCGACTATGCGGCGCTGACCAACGCGGCCAACGTCAGCGACACGTTCCGCCGGGCCAACTCCAACGGCATCGGCATCGGCGCCGACCAGATCGGCATCCTCTACAACACCAACAACATCAAGACCCCGCCGACCACCTGGGCCGACCTCTGGAACGACACGTACAAGGGGCGGCTCACACTCTTCGACTACTGGTGGCACGTGGTCTTCATGGCCGCCAGGCTCAACGGTGGCTCCCTCGAGAACATGGAGCCCGGCTGGCGCCTGTGGAAGTCGAAGGCGCAGAACATCCGTACGCTGGTCACGGCCAACCCGGAGTGGCAGCAGGTGCTCAGCAACGGCACTGCCGACATCACCAGCTGCTGGAACGGCACCGGCCTGCAGTTCAAGGCGGACGGCGCGCCGGTCGACTACGTGGTCCCGGCCGAGGGCGCCATCGCGGTTCCGGTCTACCTGCAGACCGTGCAGGGCAACACCCCCACCCAGCAGGAGATCTGCGTCGACATCGTCAACGAGATGCTCAGCCCCAAGTGGTGCCAGATGTGGGCGGAGACCGCGGTGCAGGCCCCGGCGAACTCGGGCGTCAGCCTGCCCGCGGAGCTGGCTGCGCTGCCCGGCTTCCGTGCCGAGAACGTGGCCAAGCTCATCTCGGTCGACTGGGCGCTCGTTGCCAAACAGAACACCGCTTGGCGGGCCCGTTGGGACGCCGACGTCAAGGCGAACATCTGACCCGTCATGACTGACGCCACCGCCCGGCTGCGTGCCGGCACACCCCGGTACCTGCTCGTTCTGCCCGCGCTGGTGCCGCTCGCCATCATCTTCATCGGCAGCCTGCTCAGGCTCGCCGATCTGGGGCTGCGGCCGTTCCGGGACGGGCAGATCGGGACCGGCGTCACCACTGACAACCTGCGCCGGTTCGTCGAGGACCCGTACACCTGGCGGGTCCTCGGCGACACCGTGCTCCTCGGCGTTGTCTGCGCGATCGTCACGGTGATCGTCGCGTACCCCATGGCCCTGGCGCTGCACCGGCTGCGCAGCGGTGCCCTGCGCGCGCTCGCCCTCTTCCTCATCTTCTCGCCGCTGCTGACCAGCGTGGTGGTGCGTGCGTACGGCTGGAACGTCCTGCTCGGCGACGGCGGCGTGATCAACCAGACGCTCCGCGCGATCGGCCTGATCGACTCGCCGCTGCGCATCATGTACGAGTTCCCCGCGGTCGTCATCGCGATGGTGCACGTGCTGCTGCCGTTCGCGATCTTCCCGCTGCTCGGCGTTGTCGCGCAGGTGCCCCGCTCGGCGCTGGAGGCGGCGAACGACCTCGGGGCCAGCCGGCGGCAGGTCTTCTGGCGCGTGACGTTTCCGTTGACCCGGCACAGCGTGGTGCTCACCTGGCAGCTCTGCTTCGCCCTGACGATCAGCGCGTTCGCGACGCCGGCGCTGCTCGGCGGCGGGCGGGTACAGGTCCTCAGCGGGCTCGTCTATACCAACGTCGGCGCCGTTGACTGGCCGATGGCGGCAGTCCAGTCGTACGCCCTGCTGGTGCTCACCCTCCTGGTGATCGGCGGGGTCAACGTCGCCTTCCGACTGGCCGGAAGGAGCGGCAGATGAGCGACCGCAACCGCCCCCTGACCATCGCCGTGCTCGTGATCGGGCTGGCGTACCTGGTAGCGCCGCTCGTCTTCGTCGTGGTCAACTCCTTCAACGACTCCGGCTACGGCGCATGGCCCCCGCCCGGCTTCTCGCTGCGCTGGTATGAGCGCCTCGCCGACCAGGAGGGCTTCCTCTCCGCGGCGCTGGTGAGCCTGGTCGTGGCCGCGGTCGCCGCGCTCGGTGCCGTGCTCGCCGGCACCGCGGCCGCCGTGTCGATCACCCGCTTCCGGTACCCGGGGCGGCGGCTCATCGAGTCGCTCCTGCTCGCCCCGCTGATCGTGCCGAAGGTGGCGATCGGACTCGGCGCGTTCATCCTCTTCCTCCAGACCGGCTTCTACGGCCGGGACGGCGCACTCGTCGCGCTCCACCTGGTGCTGCTTCTTCCGTTCGCGGTGAACATCATCGGTGGCGCCCTCGTGCGCATCCCGCCGGTCTACGAGCAGGCCGCCCGCGACCTCGGCGCGGGGCCGGTACGGGCCTTCGTGAGCGCCACGCTGCCCCAACTGCGCCGCTCGCTGCTCGCCGCGTACCTGCTCTGCTTCATGATCAGCTTTGACGAGGTGGACGCCACCGTCTTCGTCGTCGCGCCGGACCAGATGACGCTGCCGGTCTCCATGTACCAGTACCTCCAGAAGTACCAGGACCCCACGCTCGCGGCCCTGTCGACCGTCCTCATCGGAGCGACGCTCGCGATCGTCGCGGTCGTCCTGACGACGGCCGGCGCGTCGGCGACGGCGGGGCTACAGGGCGGGAAAGGACGTATTAAATGAGCAACCCTGCTCCACCGGTCGCGGTGGTGACGGGCGCGGCGGGCGGTATCGGCGCGGCGGTCAGCCGCTGCCTGCTGCGCGACGGCCACCGGCTGGCGCTGGTCGACCGCCCCGGCCCGGCGCTCGACCGCCTCGCCGCCGAGTTCCGGGACGCCGGCCACGCCGTGCTCGCGGTCGGCTCCGACGTGTCGGACCCGGCCGCCGTTGCCCGGGCGGCGGCGGAGATAGACGAGGAGTTCGGCGGCTTCGACAAGCTCGTCACCTGCGCGGGAGTCGGACGCATCGACCCGATCGAGCAGACCGGCGACGAGGTGTGGACGCAGACCGTCGCGGTCAACCTGACGGGGACGTTCTGGTGGTGCCGGGAGGCGGTGCCGCGGATGCGGGCGCGCGGCGGCGGCACGATCGTGCCGGTCTCCTCCACGACCGCGCTGGTCGGGCTGCCCGGCCGCGCCGCGTACGCGGCGAGCAAGGCCGGCGTGCTCGGACTCGCCCGCACGCTCGCGGTGGAGTGCGCCGCGGACGGCATCCGGGTCGTGCCCATCTGCCCGGGCGCCACCCGCACCGACCTCGTCCAGCAGGGTTACCAGCGGGCCGCCGACCCGGCCGCCGCCGAGCGCGCGCACGCCGCGCTGCAGCCCATCGGGCGGCTTTCCGAGCCGGAGGAGATCGCCGAGACGATCGCCTTCCTCTGCTCGTCCAGGGCGGCCACCATCACCGGCGCCACGATCATCGTCGACGGCGGGTACACCGCAGGAGGTCCATCATGGAACACGTGAAGCGGCGCGCTGCCGCGCTGGAGCTGGCCGCCGAGGCAGGCGTGGACGTCCTCCTGGTCACCAAGATCACCCACATCCGGTACCTGACCGGCTTCACCGGTACGGCCGGCGTGCTGCTGCTCGCGCCCGAACCGGTGCTGGTGGTCGACTTCCGGTACGGCGCACAGGCCCGCCAGCAGGTCGAGGGCGTAGAGGTGGACGGCGACTGCGCCCCGCCCCGACTCTGGGCCACCGCCGTCGACCGGCTCACCGCGCGACGCGCCGCACGGGTGGGTGTGGACACGCGCAACCTGACCGCCGAGCAGTACCTCGCCCTCGTGTCCGCGGTCGGCGCGGAGCGGCTCATTGACTGCGCCGGGCTGGTCGAAGGGCTGCGTGCCGTGAAGGACGCCGACGAGATCGCCGCGCTCACCGACGCGGCCGCCCTGGCCGAGGAGCTGGTCCGCCGGCTGCCCGAGTGGCTGCGTCCGGGGCGACCGGAGAACGAGATCGCCGGCGAGATCGAGTTCGCCCAACGGCACCTCGGCGCCGAGCGCAGCGCCGCCACGATCCTGGTCTCCTCCGGCGAGCGCTCCACGATGCCGCACGGTGCCGCCTCGGACAAGCCCTTGCGCATGGGCGAACCGGTGCTCGTCGACCTCTCGCCCGTGGTACGCGGGTACCGCGCCGACATCACGCGGACCTTCCACCTCGGGCCCGCCTCGCCGGAGTACCGCCGCCTGCACCAGGCGGTGACCGAGGCGCACGGCGAGGCGATGGCCGCCGTCCGGGCCGGCGTGCGGGCCAGTGCGGTCGACGCGGTCGCCCGTAAGGTGCTCGCCCGCTACGAGCTGGACGGCTTCTTCAACCACTCGCTCGGCCACGGCATCGGGCTCGACCAGCACGAGCCGCCGCTCCTGTCGCCGTACGACGACACGATCCTGCGGGCGGGCATGGTCGTGATGATCGAGCCGGGCGTGTACGTGCCCGGGGTCGGCGGCACGCGCATCGAGGACGCGGTTGTCGTCACCGAATCCGGCTGCACGCCGCTGACCACCTCGGACACGGGAATCCGCGAGCTGTGAGCGAACCGCACAGGGTCGCCTTCCACGGGACCGTCGTCACCGCCCCGCTGGCGTACGCGCCGGGCGACCTGGTCGTCGCGGACCCCGCGGCCGGTGCCGACGTCCCGCCCGGCGCCGTCCGGGCGACCTATCCGCCCCGCGCGAGCGACGCGGCGGCGATCGCCGAGCTGGTCACGCGCGAACGGCCACCGCGGCTCGTCGCGGCCGGCGACGGCGCCGCCCTCGACGTGGCCAAGTACGCCTGGACGCTGGTCGCCGAGGCGACCCGGCCCGACCTTGTGCTGGCCCCGCTGGGCGCCGAGCCCTGGCGGGCGTTCGCCCCGTTCACCAGCCTCTACGAGCCGGACGGCGAGCGCGTCTCCCGACGCGACCCGGCGCTCGGCAACGTCACAGTGGTGATCGACACGCGGGCGCTGGCCGGCCGGACCGCAGCGGTGCGGCACCTGCACCGGGCCGACTCGGCGGTGCACGCCGTGGAGGTGCTGGTCGGCCGCCGGGCCGGCGCGTGGGGCAGGGCGCTCGCCGCCGCCGGCCTCACCGCCCTGACGGCGGACGACCCGGCCGGCGACATCACGGCCGCCGGCCTGGTCACGGAGGCGTTCGCTTCCGCCGGGCTGGGCCTCGCCCACGCGGTCGCCTCCCCGCTCGGGGCGCTCACCGGCCGTACCCATGACACGATCAACGTGCTGCTCGCCCCGTACGTCGTGGAATTCTGGGGGGAGCGCATCGACTGGACCGCCCCGGCCAGCGGCCTCGGCGTAGCGCCCAAGGCCAGCGCGGTCGCGGACCGGCTGCGGGAACTGCGTGACCGGGCGAACGTGCCGCAAACCCTCCGCGACGCCGGGCTCGATCGAAGCGTCCTCACGAGCGCGGTGCCCCGCGCGCTGCGCAGCTCCGGCATCCCGTGGCTGCCCGCACCGGTGACCGCCGAGGACATCAGCGGCCTGCTCGACCGCGCCTGGGCGGCCCCGTGACACCGCCGCTGCGGGAGATGGTGACCTCAGACGAGGCTGAGGCCACCATCCACTGTGATCGTCTGGCCGGTCAGGTAGGCACAACCACCGGTGACCAGCAACGCCACCAGGGCGGCCAGCTCATCCGGCTCACCCATCCGGCGCAACGGGATCCGGGCCGCCAGGTCCCGCTCCACGTCCGGCTCGCGTTCGAACCTGGCGGCGAGCAGCGGCGTACGCACCGCCCCGGGGCAGACCGTGTTCGCCGTGATCCCGTGCGGACCGTACTCGTACGCGAGCTGACGGGTGAACGCGATGACGGCACCTTTGGCCGCGGCGTACCCGGCCCGGTCCGCCATGGGTCGCAGCGCGGTGAGCGAGGCGATGTTCACGATCGCGCCGCGGGCCGACGCCACCAGGTGGGGAAGAACCGCGCGGCAGACGTAGAACGTGCTCGAGGCGTTCGTGTCGAGGTTCCACCGCCAGTCGGCGTCGGTGGTGTCGGCGGCGCTCCCACCTCGCACCGCACCGGCGGCGTTGACCACGCCGTACAGTCCCGAGTGGACGGCCAGTGCGGACTCCACCGCGGCCGAGGCCGCCGCGGGGTCGGTCAGGTCGGCGGCGTGCGTGCTGACCCGTACCCCCTCACCGCCGTTCGCGGAGCAGACGCGAGCCGCCTCGGCCAACCGGTCGACGTCCCGATCCACCAGTGCCACCCCGTGACCAGCGGCGGCCAGGCGCAGCGCGCAGGCCAGCCCGATGCCGGACGCCGCGCCCGTCACCAGCACGGCCAACGGGCCGAAGGGAACACCCGATGAGTTCATTGAGCGAAGGTATCAGCGCAGGCCGCCGGCTTGATCAAGATGAGACGTGGGTCATTCGGGGCGGCCGCCTGCTGAGCGCCGACGCCGAACCGGCCGTCGTCGACCTCGTCATCCGGGGCGAGCGGGTGGTCGCCGTCGAGCCGGCCGGCACCGCCGGGGCCGGACCGGTACTCGACGCCGCCGGACTCGACATCGCCCCAGGGGCGATCGACCTTCACGTGCACCTGCGCGATCCCGGCCAGACCCACAAGGAGACGGTGGAGTCCGGCACCGCGGCCGCCGCGGCGGGCGGCACCACGCTCGTCTGCGACATGCCCAGCACCCAGCCGCAGGTGACCACCGTCGAACGGTACGTCGAGAAGCGCGACTCCTGGGCGGGTCGATCCGCGGTGGACTTCGCCCTCTGGGCGGGCGGCACCGACCCGACGCAGTTGCGCGCGATGGCGGACGCCGGCGCGGTCGGGGTGAAGATCTACATGGCCACGGCCCCCGGCTTCGACGAGCTGTACTCGGCGGACGACGCCGCGGTCCGTCGGGTGCTTCGGGTTTCCGCGGAGCTGGGCTGGGCGGTGTCGGTGCACGCCGGCGATCAGACGGCGAGCGACGCGCACCGGGAGGCGCTGATCCGCGCCGGTCGTACCGACCCCCGGGCGGTGCTGGAGGTGAACCGGGGCCCCGGCAACCTCGCCGGCCTCCGGTCCGTTCTCACGGCCGCCACCGACCTGCGCCTGCCGGTCCACCTCGCGCACCTGAGCGCATACGGCACCGCGGCCCTGGACGAGTTCCTCACGGCCCGCGCCGCGCACCCCGGACTTACCGCGGAAACCTGCTTCCCCGCGCTCAGCGAAGAGGAGGACCTGCCCCGGCTCGGCGTGTACACGCTGCCCACGGTCTTCTCCGCCGCCGCGCGCCAGCGGTTCCTCGGTGCGCTCGCCGCCGGCGAGATCGACGCGATCGCCACCGACCACGCCCCGCACACCCGCGCCGAGAAGGAGGCCGGCCGCCACGACGCGTGGGCGGCGCCGGCCGGATACCCGGCGCTGGAGACATCACTGCCACTGGCGTACGACGCGATGCTCGCCGGCCACCTGTCGCCCCGCCGCTTCGCGGACGCCCTCGCGGCCGCGCCCGCCCGGATCCTCGGCCTGCCCGACCGGGGGCGGCTCGCGCCGGGCTGCCTGGCGGACCTGGTGCTGCTCGACCCGGCCGGCCGTTGGCAGGTGGACGAGTCGACCATGCATTCCCTGGTGGGCTGGAGCCCGATGCACGGCCGTACGCTGCGCGGCCGTCTTGTGGCGACGTACCTTCGGGGCTGCCCGGTGGCCCAGGGCCGTGAGATCCTTGACGCCGCCAGGGGCAGGTTCGTCGCCCGGGCCGGCGCGGCGGATCAGGGGGAGTGATGGGTACCGGGATGGACGACCCCGCGGCGGCCAAGCCGACCCTGCGAGACGTCGCCCTCGCGGCCGGCGTCCACATCGCCACCGCGTCGCGGGCGCTGAGCGGGTCGAAGACCCGGCCGGTCAACCCGCGCACGGCCGCGGCGGTCCGGCAGGCGGCCGCCAAGATCGGCTACGTACCCGACCAGGTGGCCCGCAGCCTGCGCACCCACCGCACCCGGGCGATCGGGGTACTGATCCCGGACATGTCCAACCCCGTGATGCCGCCGCTGGTGAGCGGAGCCGAGCAGGTGCTCGCCCAGCACGGGTACACGACCCTCTTCGCCGACACCGACAACGATCACGCGGCCGAGACGCAGCGCCTGGCGGCCTTCCTGTCCTGGCGGGCCGCCGGCCTCATCCTGGCCACCGCCCGGCGTGACCAGCCGCTCGCCCCCGAGGTGGTCAACTCCGGCGTGCCGCTGGTGCTCATGTCACGCAAGCTCGACGCCACACCGGTACCTTCGGCCACCATCGACGAGTCGGTCGGCATCGCCCAGGCGCTCGACTACCTCATCAGCCTCGGCCACCGCAGGATCGCGTACATCGGCGTCCCGACATGGACGTCGGCCGGATACGAGCGGCTGATGGCGTTCCGTGAGATCACCCGCGACCGCGGCCTGGACCTGCCACCGGACTTCGCCGTCGTGTGCGAGGGGTATGCGGAGCGCGACGGCGAGGCCGCGTTGACGGCCCTGCTCGCCCGTCCCGACCGACCGACCGCGGTGCTCAGCGGCAACGACATGATGGCGCTCGGCTGTTACGACGCGATCCGCAGGGCCGAGCTGCGCTGCCCGGCCGACGTGAGCGTGGTCGGCTACAACGACATGCCGCTGACCCACCGGGTCGACCCGCCTTTGACGACCGTCCGCGTGCCCTACTTCGATCTCGGGCGTCAGGCTGCCACCCTGCTGGTGGAGGTGCTCAACGACCGCGGTTCGATGAACCGGTCCGTGCGGCTGACCCCACGGCTACTCGTTCGCAACTCGACCGCGCCGGCATCAGCCTGATGCCGGCGCGGCACCGTCCGGGCCGGGTGTCCCTGACGGCGGGCTCTCCGGGCCGCTCTCGACGGGTCCGCCGTCCGCGTCGCGCTTGTTGCGCTTGAAGATGCCGGCCGCCGCTCCCGCGGCGCTCGCGCCGACGGCGCCGACCGCCTTCGCGGCCCCGCCGACCGCGCCCGCGACGGCGGTCGATGCGTTCCTGGCGGCGGTGAGTGCCCGGGGCTTGGTGGCCGGGTCGGACGCCGAACGCATCGCGAGGTGGGCCCTCGACGGGCCGGGCACCGCGTCGTCGTCGGCGTCGCTGTCCGTGAGTTCGAGCCAGCTCGGCCACGATGGCGCCGGGTCGGGAAACCCCGCGCGGCAGGACTTCACCACGCCGCTGCCGAAGAAGAAGCTGGTTGCCCCACCGGCGACCGCACCGATCACCGGGATGGCCTTTGTGCTGATCTTGACGGTTCCGATCACGGCGCCCTGGGCGACCGCCTGCCGGGCCAGCACGATCGTGACAGGGACGAGCGCCGAGTCGGGCAGTTGCTGAGCGAGAACCTCGCCCCACTTCGGCGTGGCGCCGGCGACGGCGCGTGCGCCCGCGATGGTCGTGCCCGCAGGGAGCGCGCCCATGATGAGCTCCGTTACCTTGCTCTTGCGCTTCTCTCCGAGCACCGCGCCAAGGACGACCGCCTTCGCGCGTTCCGGATCGTTGATGGGAATGCCGCGCAGTTCTGCCATGCACAGCGCGAAGAGCGCGGTCGTCTCGTAGAAGAAGAGCAGATCCGCGACACCGAGCCCGATCGCGGCCGGGATACCCACGACGGGAATGGCGGCGGAGGCACCGGCGGCGGCGCTCGCGGCGGTGGTCGTCGCGACGTAATGCGATTCGATCGTTTTCATCACGTCCGCCGGGGTCGCGGAAGGATTCTTCCGCCGGACCGCCTTGATGTAGGCCGTCACCGCCGGTCGCTGGACGGCGATCGCCGCGAACACCCGGTCCTGGAAGTCGTCGGGAAGCCCGATCGTCCATGATGGATCGGCTGCGGGAGCGATCCTGCCCGCGCCGGACGCTTCGCTCATCAGGCCCCCTTCAAGTGGCGAACAGTCGGACCATATCCTCTGCGTCAAGGCAGACGAGCACAACGCCGCGTGGCTGTCTCAAGCCCATTGACGCGGTCATCGCCTCGTCGAGGGAAGGTCCGGGGCCTTAGCTCTTCTCCGCCTACGCTCGCCCGCGTCTGTCCAGAATCTCCCTACCGATGATGAACAGGGCCTTGTCGATCTCCCGGACGGTAGTGCCCGGGCGATACCGGACGAGCTGATCACGCAGCTGTCGGACGTCCCGGAAGTATGTAGGCGCCTTGCCGTCGACGCGCTGCCCGAGCTGCCGTAGTCCTTCGAAGGCGTTCCTGTCCATGACGGGCCACCGCAGCGGGTCATAGGCGCAGAGCAACGCGGTCGCCATGGCACCCCACGTGCGAAAGCCTGGGAGTACCGCGAGCTCGGACAGGGCCTCCCGGTCACCGGCCTGCCCGAATGCCGAGCGGGTCGCTCGGCGGATGTCCTCCTCTGGCATGGAGAGGAGGTTTCCAACCCAGGTCGCGTCCAACCGGATCCGCTTCCAGAACGCGATGATCGCGATGTCTGCCTTGCCGGCCTCCCCGGCGTCCCTGAGTCTCGTGTGGACCTCAGCGAAGACGCCGTCGTACGCGGCATTGGAGTCGTACTTCGCGATGGCCGCGATAAGCCGGTGCGCGTTGTGGTCGGTCAGCGGGGCGGCGTTCACCGGCGTGTTCCTCCGCGATGCGTCACGGTCGGGGTCGGCGTGAGGATGACACGGCCGCCGTCCTGTCGCCAGGACAGGTCATGCTCCGGACCGACGGGCGGGCTCGCCGCGATGCCGAGCCCGCCCGGCGACCGGTACGGTCAGGCCGCGGGTACGCAGGTGTTGCGCAGTGATCCGATGCCCTCGATCGTGGTCTCCACGATGCTGCCCGCGTGCAGGAACTCCGCCGGCGTGCGGCTCTGCCCGACGCCGCCGGGCGTGCCGGTGAAGATGAGGTCGCCGGGCCGCAGGGTGACGATCCGGCTCAGGTAACCGACCAGCTCGGCCGGCCCGAAGAGCAGGTCGGATGTCCGCGAGGCCTGCTTGACGTCGCCGTCGACGGCGCAGCTGATGGCGAGGTCGGGTGCCGGGCCGGTCTCGTCGACCGTACGCAGCCAGGGTCCGACGGGGGTGGTGGCCTCGAAGCACTTGCCCTGCAGCCACTGTGACGTGCGCCGTTGGTAGTCGCGTACGGAGATGTCGTTGCCCACGGTGAACCCGGCGATCGCCGCGGCGGCCGTGGCCGGGTCCGCGTGGCGGACGGCGCGCCCGACGACGACGACGAGTTCGGCCTCCCAGTCGACGAGGCGGTCCTCGCCGGCGGGCAGTTGGATGTCGTCGTGCGGGCCGATCAGGGTGCGGGCGAGCTTGCCGAACAGTGTCGGGTACGCGGGGACCTGCTCGCCGGACTCCTCGATGTGCGTGCGGTAGTTGAGTCCCACGCAGAACACGGCACCCGGCTGGGGCACGGGTGCGTCGAAGGTCAGCCCGGCGGCCGGCAGGCGCGGCCCGTCGTGCGTGGCGGCCCGTTCGGCCCAGTCGTCCGTGGCGAGCAGCGTCCCCACGTCGGGCGCGTCGAGGAGCACGACCGCCTCGCCCTCGTCGCGCACGGCGACGGTCCGGCCGTCGTGCCGGATGGTCCCCAGCCTCATCTCAACCTCATTCCATCAGATGAATTTGCCGTATCACCATACAGAATCATGCGGCAAAAGAGGGCTATAGCAAGGGTGTGATGCGGTGGTATCTTCGTGCCAGTCAACGGAACAGGAGGTCGCAGTGCGCCTCATGGAGCGCGTGCATCTGGTCGGCAGCGGCTGGCTGGGCTACTCGCTGTCCGACCGGCACGACAGCCACGTGTACCTCGTCGACGCCGGCCCCGCGTCGTTTCTCGTCGACGCCGGCAGTGGGCTCGCCACGGACGCGATCGTCGAACGCGTCGAGGCGGCCGGCGCGCCACCCGTGACCCACATCCTGCTGACCCACGCCCACGCCGATCACGCCGCCGGCGCGGGCGAGCTGGCCGGCCGCCTCGGCGCTCAGCTCTGGGCGGCCGCGCCGGTGGCCCGGATGCTGGCCGCCGCCGACGAGGTCGCCACCGGCCTCGCGGTCGCCCGCTCGGTGGGCACCTACCCGCCGTCGCTGCGGCTACGGCCGATCACGGTCGACCGCACCCTCGCCACCGAGACCATCACGATCGGCGAGGTCACCGTTCAGGCGGTGGACACGCCCGGCCACGCCGACGGGCACCTGTGCTACCTCGTCGAGTTCGGCGGGCACCGCGTCCTGTTCACCGGCGACCTCGTCTTCGCCCGCGGCCGGGTCGCGGTCCTGGCCGACGCCGACCTCGGTCTCCTGCGCGCGAGTCTGGAGCGAGTCGCGGCCCTGCGGCCCACGGTCCTGTTGCCCGGCCACGGCAGCGTCGCGGTGACCGGCGCCGCCGAGCACCTCGCGGTCGCCACCCGCGCCTTCGCCAACGGCCACCTCCCGCCGGGGCTGCTGCCATGAGCGGGCTGCACATCGGCGTCAGCGGCGTCGGGTCGATCGGCCTGCGCCACACCCGGCTGCTCGCCGAGCTGCCGGGCGTCGCGGTGACCGTGTTCGACAGCGCGCCCGAGCGCCTGAACCTGCCGCCCGGCGTCCGCCTCGCTCCGGACTTCGCCGCGCTGCTCGCCGCCGGCCTCGACGGCCTCGTGGTGGCGACGCCGGACGCCGCGCACGCGGAGCAGTCCATCGCGGCGTGCGAACGCGGGATCGCGGTCCTGGTGGAGAAGCCCGTGGCCGACAGCGTGGCGGCGGCGACGGAGGTCGCCCGGGTCGCGGCCCGCACCGGTGTGGGCGTCCTCGTCGGCTATGTGCTGCGGCATTACCGGGTGCTCGCGCAGGTGCGTGAGCTGCTGGCCGACGGAGCCGTCGGCACGCCGGTCTCGCTGCACGTGACGCTGGGCGCCTACGAGACGCTGCGCCTGGCGCGCAACCGGTTCCGCGACGAGGACCGCTTCCGCCTGCCGTATGACTACAGCCACGAGTGGGACTACCTGCAGTGGCTGCTCGGGCCCATCACGGGTGTCGCCGCGGTCGCCCGGCTCGCCGGCGACCGGCCGCTGCGCCAGGACCCCAACGTCATCGACGGCGTGCTCACGCTGGCCGGCGGCGCGACGGGCACCTTCCACCTCGACTACGTCGCCGAGGGGGTGGGGCGCCGGCTCGAGGTGGTCGGTGACCGCGGGGCGCTGTGGGCCGACCTCACCAAGGGCCAGGTCCGGGTACGCGCGCACGCGTCGAGCCTGGCGAGCGAGTACGACTGCGCCGAGCACCGCGACGAAGCGTTCACCCGGCAGCTGACCCACTTCCTGGACGTGGTCCGGGGTCAGGCCGAGCCGCTGGTGAACGTGGCGGACGGGGTACGCGCCCTGGCCGTGGCCGACGCGGTCGTGGTCGCCTGCGAACAGTCCGGCTGGGCGGCCGTGGCGGCCGCCTAGCGCGGGCGCTTCAGTGGGCGGTCCAGCCGCCGTCCACCATGATGTTCGTGCCGGTGAGGTAGGCCGACGCGTCGCTGGCCAGGAACACGATCGGCCCCTTGATGTCGTCCGGGCCGGCGAGCCGGCCCAGCGGGGTGGCCGCCCGGTACGCGGCGAGGAACGCGTCGGGCTGGCCGTCGCTGCGCAGCCCACCCGGGCTCAGGCAGTTCACCCGTACCCCGTGCGGCCCGTAGTAGCAGGCCAGGTAGCGGGTGAGGTTGACCATGCCGCCCTTGTCGTAGGCGTAGAAGGCGGGGCTCGTCATGCCGGTACCGGCGTAGATGTCGAACGTCGGCCCGACCACGCCGTAGATGGACCCGATATTGACGATGGAGCCGCTGCCCTGCGCCATCATCTGCTCGCCGATGTCGCGGGTGATGAGGAACAGGCCGGTCGAGTTCACCAGGCTGGTCGCCGCCCAGTCGGCGGCGGTGGTGCCGGCGGGGTCGCCGCCCTGACGGTGCACCGAGCCGTTGACCAGGACGTCGATGCGGCCGTACGCGGCGACGGTGTCATCGCGCAGTGCCCGGATGGACGCCTCGTCGGCCAGGTCGAGCCGGTGGCTGCTGGCCGACAGGCCCGCGTCGCACAGCGCCTGGGCGGCCCTGGCGCACGCCGCCTCGTCGCGCGAGGTGACCACGACGTGGGCGCCGGCCTCCGCCAGGGCGGCACACATGTGGCTGCCGTACAGGCCCGCCCCACCCGTGACGACGGCGACCCGACCGGTGAGGTCGTAGAGGTCCGCGACCGGCCTCGCGGGCCGGTCCGGGCGCTCCGCGTCGAGTGCGTCAGCTGGCCGCATGGGCGATCGCCTCCCTGATCTGATCCGCGGTGATCCGCCGCGGTGGTGGGCCGTCCGCGAGGCGGGCCAACGCGGCACTGTCCTTGTAGCCGGCGCCGGTGGCGACGAGCACCACGCGGTCGTCGGGGCCGAGCCGGCCCGCGGCGGCGTCGGCGAGGGCGCCGGCGTACGCGGTGGCGCCGGCCGGCTCGACGAGCAGCCCGGCGCCGGCCAGCGCCCGCTGCGCGGCGTGGATCTGCTCGTCGGTGACCTCGGTGAGGTGCCCGCCGCTGCCGCGTACCGCCTCGACCGCGCCGCGGCCGTCGAACAGGATGGCGACCTGCAACCCGGACACACCGGTCTCGCACGGGCCGGTCAGGCCGCCGAGGTCGCCGTCCAGGGCGGCGCGCAGGGTCGGACACCCGGCCGGCTGCACCCCGACGACGCGCGGCCCGCGACCGCCGGTGCCGGGCGCGCCGGCGGCGTTGGCGAAGCCGCGGCCGATCGCCGAGACGAGCCCGCCGCCGCCGACGGGCGCGTACACCACGGTCGTGCCCGGCGCCCGGTCGAGGATCTCGTACGCGATCGTGGCCGCGCCCTCCATCGCCTCCGGCGAGAACCGGCCGCCCGTGAGCATCGGCATGAGGCCGGTCTCGGCCGCGATCCCGGCGATCGTGCGCGCGGCGGCGTCCGTGGCGGCGGCGTCGTGCCCGAGGCCCGTCACCAGGTGCACGCTCGCGCGGAGGGCGCGGATCTGCAACAGCTTCTGCTCGGCGGTGTCGGCGAGCGCGAACAGCGCGCAGGTCAGCCCGGCCGCGGCGGCGTACGCGGCCGCGGCAGCGCCGCCGTTGCCCGACGAGGTGCCCACGCAGCCGGCCAAACCGCGCTCGCGGGCGATCGACAGGGCGACCGAGGCGATGCGGTCCTTGAACGACCCGGTGGGGTTGAGGTGCTCGCACTTGACCCGTACGGAGGCGACGCCGAGCGGCCCGGCGGGCAGCTCGACCAGCGGGGTGTCGCCCTCGCCGAGGCTCACGGCGTGGGCGAGGTCGGCCAGCGGTAGCCGCTCGGCGAACCGCCACATGCCGGCGGCCGGCGCGGCACCGAGCGGGGCGCGGCCGGCGACGTAGCGCACGACGTACTCGTCGCCGCAGGCGGCGCACCGGTAGTCGACCGTCCCCGGCTCGACGACGCTACCGCAGCCGCGGCACTCCAGGTGGAAGTGTGGTCCGCTCATCGCGGGAACGCCGTCGGGGAGAAGGCCATCGGCGTGTGCTCGCGCGGCAGCGTACCGATGTCGATCGGGCACACGCCGGGCGTGGCCACCTCGATGATCTCGGCTGCGATGTCGCCGTACGCGGCCCGCCAGGCGATCGCGCCCTTGGCGACGATCACCTTGGCCCGCCGGGCGTCGATGCCGACCGAGGAGAGCTGCTCGGCGTGGAACGGCGGCGTTGGCTTCTCGGTGACGACGAGGCTCACCCCGTCGACGGCGAGTACGGCGGTGGTGCCCATGCTGAACTCCCGGCCGGTCATCCAGGTGCCGGACGTGCGGTAGCGCCCGTCGGTCACGGTCCGCACCCGGCCGCGTACGCGTACGGGCGCGCCGTGCCGGTCGTCGGTCTTGCCACCCACGTGTGCCTCGATCTCGGCGCCCGGGCCGAGGTCGGCGGCGAGGCGGGCCACCTGCGGGTCGGCGATCGTGACGACCGCGTCCCGGGCGCCCTGCCTAAGCAACTCGGCGAGCAGGGTGGTTCCGTCGCCGGGGCTGCCGCCGCCGATGTTGTCGGCGATGTCCGCGAGCACGATCGGGCGTGCCGGGGAGGCCAGCGCGCGGGCGACCGCGGTGGCGGCGTCGTCGCGGGCGACCATGAACGCCTCGGCGTTCGCCGTGATGTCGTCGAGGGTCTCCGCGATGACGTCGCGCGCCGCGGCCTCCTGCCCCGCGTCGTGGATGGCCAGGACGCTGACGCCGGCGCGGGTGACGTCGCTGTAGGCGAACCCGGCCGGGATGCAGACCCGGGCGAGCCCGGCCGCGCGAGCGCGCCGGGTGGCCCGCTCCTGCAGGGCGCGCATCGGCTCGGCGTCGGTGGCCTGGGCGAGCGGGCAGACGAGCAGGGGCAGCTTGCCGACGGCGGTGCGCAGCTGGCGGCCACGCAGGATCTCGCCGAGCAGGCCGGCGGCCTCCGCGCCGCGCTCGCGCATGTCCACGTGCGGGTACGTGTCGTAGCTGATCAGCACGTCGGTGCCCGCGACGAGGTCGGGGGAGGGGTTGGCGTGCAGGTCGAGCACGGCGGCGACCGGCACCGGCCCGGCCGCGTCGCGCACGACGTCGAGCACCGCCACCTCGGCGTCGGCGTGCCCGTCGGCGACCATGGCGCCGTGCAGGTTCACGAGCACCGCGTCCAGCGGCCCGGCCGCGCGCAGCGCCGCGTGTTCGCGTTCGAGGAGGGTCGACATCGTCTCGGCGTCCGCGGGGCCGCATGGCCAGGCGCCGGCGGAGAAGACCGGCACGAGGTCGTAGCCGGTCGCGTCGGCGAAGCCGCCGATCACCGAGCCCGTGCCCTGGTTGGCCTCGAGCACGGCCGCGCCCGACAGCAGCTCGAAGTCGGCGAAGTCGGCGAGCGAGGCCTGGTGGCTGGCGTAGGTGTTGGTCTCGTGCCACAGGCCGAGGACGCCGACGCGGTGGGTCATCGCGGCGCCCTTACGCCGCGCTCAATGCCGGTACGGCCGAGCGCACCGCCGGGTCGGACAGCGCGCGGTCGACGCGCTCCAGGGTGTCGGTGAGTTCCCGCTCGCCGTGCGCCGCCGATACGTACCAGATGCCGCGCCGGGCCACCCACACACCGTAGCGGGCGAGCATCGCCGCGAACTCGCTGTAGCTGGCCAGGTCGAGGCGCTGCAGGCTGCGGTAGTCGGTGACCGGTTCGGGGGAGCCGAACGACGCGTGGAACGCCATGGGCAGGCCCTGCGTGCGCAGCGGCACCCCGTGCCGCTCGCCGAGGTCGACCAGGCCCGCCTTGAGGGCGGCACCGTGCTCGCTGATCCGCTCGTACGGCGGGTCGGCAGCGAGGATGTCGAGGGTGGCGATGACGGCCGCGGCCGCCATCACCGAGCCGTTGAACGTGCCGGAGTGGTTGACCTCGCCCGTACCGAAGCGCGACATCAGCTCGGCGCGGCCGGCGAGCGCGGCGACCGGCCAGCCCCCGGCCATCGCCTTGCCGTACGTGGCGAGGTCGGGCGCGACGCCGTAGCGCTGCGCCGCGCCGCCCGGCGCGATGCGGAAGCCGCTGATCACCTCGTCGAAGATGAGCACGATGCCGTGCTCGTCGCAGAGCTGGCGTACCCGGGCGAGGTACCCGTCGACCGGCTCCATCGACCCCGTATTGATCATTACGGGTTCCATGATGACGGCGGCGATGGTGTCGCCGTGCGCGTTCAGCGCGTCGGCCAGGGCGTCGGCGTCGTTCCACGGCACGAGGACGGAGTCGGTGAGGTGGCTGGCGAGCTGCCCGAGGCTGCCGGGCGCACCGCCACCGGCGGCGACGAGGACGTTGTCCAGCCAGCCGTGGTAGTGACCCTCGAAGCGGACGAACCGGTGCCGGCCGGTGGCCGCACGCGCCAGTCGCAGCGCGGCCTGCACGGCCTCGGTGCCCGTCATGCTCAGGCGCACCATCTCGGCCCAGCCGAGGGCGGCCACGATGCGCTCGGCGGCCTCAACCTCCAGGGGACTCTGCGCGCCGTAGACCATGCCCCGCCCGACCGCCGCGGTGACGGCCTCGGTCACCGCCTCGGTGGCGTGCCCCAGGAAGTTGGGTCCCTGGCCCAGCAGGTAGTCGACATAGTCGTTGCCGTCGACATCGAGCAGCCTGGCCCCGCGACCGCGCTCGAAGAAGACCGGCGGGGCGGCCAGGCGGATGTTGGAGTTCACCCCGCCGGGGATGGTGACGCGGGCCCGTTCGGTCAGGACCGCCGAGTTGGCCCAGGATGCTGTCGATGTCACTCGACGTCCCCCTTACCGCTGAAGGTGTTTGGTTTTATCTAGTGGAGAGTTAAAACCATCAGACGAAACGCTGTCGACGGTAGCTGTCGGGTCCCTTGTCGGTCAACAGCCCGGGCAGGGCACGGCTGTTCACTCACGCGGAAGTGCCGCACGACGCGCGGCGTCGTGCGGCACTTCCGCGTGAGGTTCGGGTCCGGCGCAGGTGCCGGCTTCGTCAGGCGGTGGTGTGGTGGTCGCGCACCAGTTGCATCGCGACCCGGCGCAGCTGCTTGGCGACCGCGTCGACCTTCTCCGACGGCAGCCGGCCGGCCGGTGCGCTCACGCTGATCCCGCAGGGGAACGGGATGCCCTGCAACGCGACCGCGACGCAGCGGCCGTCCGGCTGGTTCTCGCAGTCGTCCACCCCGTAGCCGTCCTGGCGGACCTGCTTGAGCTCCTCAAGGAAGCGATCGGCCGAGGTGATGGTTCGACTGGTGAAGCGCTCCATCTCGTGCGCCGCCAGAATGGCGCGCACCCGGTCCTCGGGCAGCTCGGCCGCGATGGCCTTGCCCAGCGCCGTCGCGTGCACGCTGCCACGGTCGCCGACGCGGGCCGCCAGGCGCAGCATCTCCTTGCTCTCCACGACCACGGTGTGCACGATCTGGGTACCATCCAGCAGCCCCATGTTGGTGGTTTCGCCCAGCTTGTCGCGAAGCCGCTCCAGATGCGGCTTGGCCTGGGCGATGACCGCCTCGATCTGGCGCGTGTTCTGCGGCCGGAAGGCCAGCCCGAGCCGGTAGACGTTGTTGACCGGGTCGCGCTCGACGTAGCGGCGCGCCTCCAGCGCGGTGAGATAGCGGTACGCCGAACTCTTGGGCAGTTCGGTCACTTCGGCGACGTCGGACAGTGACGCGCCGTCGCGCGAGCGTTGCAGCACGTCGAGGATGTCGCAGACCCGCTCGACCGCGCGGATGGGATAGGCGGCCGCGGTATCGCCGTTGGTCTTCATCGACATTCCCGTCTGTTGGTGCGATCCGACATGTCCGCGTGATGAGTATGAGGCTCATATGGACAACACGCCATATCCACGAGACTGAAACGGCTCTTTCGCTTGATGAAAGCTGGTCGTACGGTGTCGCCCATGACAACCGAAGCGGAACGCGAGCGCCGGCTCCTGGCGCGCATCCCCGGCGGGGCGCAGCTGCTGTCGAAGCGGCCCGAGCAGTTCGCCCCGGGACAGTGGCCGAGGCACTACTCGCGGGCCAAGGGCGCACACACCTGGGATCTGGCCGGCCGCCGGTTCCTCGACATGAGCACGAGCGGCATCGGCACCTGCGTGCTCGGCTTCGCCGATGACGACGTCGACGACGCCGTGCGCCGGGCCATTGCCAACGGCTCGATGTCGACCCTCAACTGCGTCGAGGAGTGGGAGCTGGCCGACCTGCTCTGCGAGTTGCACCCGTGGGCGGACATGGTGCGCTACGCCCGCAGCGGCGGCGAGGCGCTGGTCATCGCGGTCCGCCTGGCCCGCGCCGCGACCGCCCGCACCACGGTCGCCTTCTGCGGCTACCACGGCTGGCACGACTGGTACCTGGCCGCGAATCTCGGCGGCGACGACCACCTCGACGGGCACCTGCTGCCCGGCCTGGACCCGGCCGGGGTGCCCGCCGCGCTCGCCGGCACGGCGCTGCCGTTCCGTTACAACCGGCTCGACGAGCTGGAGGCGATCATCGCCGAGCACGGCGACCTCGCCGCGATCGTCATGGAGCCCGTGCGCGAGCACGACCCCGAGCCAGGGTTCCTGCCCGGCGTCGCCGAGCTGGCCAGGCGTACCGGCGCGGTGTTGATTTTCGACGAGGTGACCTCGGGACTTCGCGTCACCACGGGCGGGGCGCACCTTGAACTGGGCGTGGATCCCGACCTCGCGGTGTTCGCCAAGGCGCTGGGCAACGGCTACCCGATGGCCGCGGTGGTCGGCCGGGGCTCCGTTATGGAGTACGCCCAGCGGTCGTTCGTCAGCAGCACGTACTGGACCGAGCGGCTCGGCCCGACGGCCGCCCTGGCCACGTTGCGCAAGCACCGCGACCGGGAGGTCGGCCGCCACCTCGTGGCGATCGGCTCGGCGGTACAGGCCGGCTGGCGGGAGGCGGCGGACGCGGCCGGCGTCGCGGTGGCCGTCCACGGCATCGCGCCGCTGAGCCACCTGCGCTTCGTCGAGCAGCCGCAGCCGAGCATCACGCTGTTCACCCAGTTCATGCTCGACCGTGGCATCCTCGCGGGCGGCTCGTTCTATCCGTCGTTCGCCCACCGGGACGAGGACGTGAGCACGTACCTCGACGCGGTGGGCGGGGCGTTCGTCGCCGTGCGCGCCGCGCAGGACGCCGGCGACGTCACCGCGGCCCTGCGCGGCCCGGTCGCGCACACCGGCTTCACCCGTCTCACCTAGATCAGCTGATCGGGGCCCGGTCAGCCGCGGGGGTAGTCAACGGGCAGGGGCGCCGGCTGCCGGTGCAGTTCCACCGGCTCCGTGCGCCCGCTGCGCATGCTCAGCTCGGCCGCGGCGAGCGTGGCGCACACCCTGGCCGCTGTCCGGTACGGGTAGGGCCACGGCGCCTCGCCCCGCACTGCGGCCAGGAACGCCGTCATCTCCGCGTCGTACATCGACTCGTAGACCTCCGTCCAGTCGCAGACCGTCTCCACCGTCGGCCCGGCGCCGCCCGGCAGCATCCGCTCCAGTACGCCCGTGAGCAGGTCGAAGCGGATGGCGCCCCGGTCGCCGACCGCCCAGCCCTGCCGCACCGGGGCGGGCACCGCCATCACGACCGTGAGCTGGCCGGTGGCGCCGCCCTCGAGCGCCAGCTGCAGCGACCACGTGTCCTCGCCCTCAAGGTCGAGACCGCCGCGACGCACCACCCGCCCGCTGGCCGCGGTCGCGTGGCCGAAGACGTGCCCGAGTGCGATCAGCTCGAAGGGCACCATCTCGCGGGCGGGTGCGGTCGCGCGGTGCCGGGCGTAGTATTCGGCGCCCTCGCCCGGGTGCCAGCTCGGCGCGTCCACCGACAGCACGTATCCGAAGGCGTGCAGGGTGCCCAGCTCCTCGGCCACGACGCGGCGCAGCTCGCGGACGAACGGGTTGAAGTAGAGCGTGCAGGACGGCGCGGCGACCCGGCCGCTGCGCGCGGTCGCCTCCTCGACGCGTCGATGGTCGTAGGACCAGATGTCGGCCTCGCAGAAGAAGTGCAGGTCGCGCTTGAGCGCCGCGGCGATGTAGCGGTCGTGCTCGTTCGGCGGGGTGGAGATGATGAGCACGTCCGGTGTCGTGCCCCACGCCTCGTCGAGCGTGGCCACCGTGGCGACGCCGAACCGTTCAGCCGCGCGGGCGCGCCGATCGGGGCGCTGGTCGAGCACGGTGAGGGTGAGTCCGGGCCGTTGGTGGAGGTCGCGCAGCCGCCGGGTGCCCATCGAGCCGGCGCCGATCTGCAGGACCCTCATGGCGTGCTCCTCTTCTTTGGATGCTTGATGCCGGCTAATGAAACCAAGGATTCGCGCAGCGTAGCGGCCAACGGCGCTTTCAACTAGAGATCATGGCGTCTGATGAAATGATGATTTCATCTGTTGACATCGAGTCGAGTCGGTCACAGACTTTGCTTCCACATGAGATGGCGGTTGGAGGGCACATGGCGCTCGACCCAGCGCAAGCGGCGGCACGGCCGCGCCGGCGATTGGTCCAGCGCCTGTCGCGCCGGATCGACCGGATGAGCGACCGCCGGTTCGCGCTGCTGCTCTTCGTGCCGGCGGCGGTGCTCGTCGGCCTCATCGTCTTCCCGCCGATCCTGGCGGTGCTCGTGATGAGCATGTTCCGCATCGAGCTGCTCAAGGACGGTCCGAGCCGGTTCGTCGGCCTGGACAACGTCGGCCGGATGCTCGAGGACAGCTTCTTCATGGACTCGGTGCCGCGCACGTTGCTGTTCGCGCTCGGCGCCACGGCGTTGACCGTCCCGCTCGCGCTGGGCACGGCCCTGCTGATGAACCGGCGCTCGAAGTTCGACACGCCGCTGGCCATCGCGTTGCTGCTGCCGTGGGCCATCGCACCGATCGTGACGGGCTTCTTCTGGCGGTTCATGTTCCAGCCGAGCTTCGGGCTGGCGACCCAGGTGTCCAACGGGCTCGGCCTGACCGACGGCCCGGTGCCCTGGCTGCAGGACCCGACGACCGCGTTGGTGCTCGCGATGGTGGCGACCGCGTGGCGGTCCGTGCCCCTGCTCGCGCTGATCATGCTGTCGGCGCTGAAGGCGATCCCGAACCAGCTCTACCGGGCCGCGCGGATGGACGGGGCCACGCCGTGGCAGGCCTTCCGGTCGGTCACCCTGCCGAGCATCGGGCCGACGCTGCTCATCGCCACGATCCTTCAGATCATCATCTCGCTGCAGGTGTTCGACCTGCTCTTCCAGCTCACCCGCGGCGGCCCGGGCTTCGAGACGACCACGATCACCTACTACATCTTCACGGCGGCGTTCGACAACCTGAGTCTCGGGTACTCCGCGCTGCTGGCCATCTTCCTGATGCTGGTCATCGTGGCGGCCAGCGGCGCCACGCTGTATCTGCGGGCCGGCCGCGCGCGCCGTCGCGCCCGGCAGGACGCGGACCAGAACGACCTCGTGGAGGCCGAACGGCTCCAGGTGGACGGCTTCGGTTGGGACCCCGACGACGCCGGTACCGGGCCCGCCCGGCGTCGGCTGCGGCTGCCGGCGCTGCCGCGGCCCGTGCGCCGGGCCGGCGCGGTCGTGGCGATCGGACTACTGCTGCTGTGGTCGATCGGACCCACGCTGTGGATCCTCGTCGCGAGCCTGCAGCCGGAGTCCGCGATCACCTCGGTGCCGCTGGACCTCGTTCCGTGGCTGGACTTCAGCCAGTACGTCGACCTGCTGAGCAACCCCAAGTGGCTCTCGTCGATCTGGGTCAGCCTCGTGATGACCGTCGGCTCGACGGTCATCACCCTGCTCATCGGCGCGCTGGCCGCCTACCCGCTGGCCCGCCTTGAGGTGCCCGGCAAGCGGTGGGCGGTCGGCGTGCTGATGTTCACCTACACGGTCCCGGCGATCGTCCTGCTCATCCCGTTGCTGTTCATGTTCAACGCGCTCAATCTGACCGACTCGGTGATCGGCCTGATCCTCGCGCACGTGGCGTTCTCGCTTCCGCTGACCATCTGGCTGCTGCGCAACATCTTCGCCAGCGTGCCCGCGGCCATCGAGAAGTCGGCACGCATGGACGGGGCCACCCGGCTCGGCACCCTGTTCCGGGTCACCATCCCGGCGGCGTCGGCCGGCATCGCGGCCACGGCCATCCTGCTGCTGATCAGCGTCTGGAACGAGTTCCTGTTCGCGGTCGTGCTCGGCAACCAGGGCGCGGTGACCGTCACCCGGCGGATCGGCTACATCAACTCGCCGGCTGGCATCAGCGGCGAACCTCCGTACACCTATCAGGCCGCAGCCGGCATCGTGGCCGTACTTCCCGTGATCATTCTCGTGATCCTCTTTCACCGCCGGATCCGGTCCGGGCTGACCGAGGGTTACCTCAAGGGCTGAAGGGCTCTCCTCATGAATGGACTACCAGCCAGCGGCACATCCCGTCGTACTCTCCTGCGTAACGTGCTCGCCCTCGCGGCCGCCGCGCCGGTGCTCGCCGCGTGCACCGACGATGGCGACACCCCCGCGCCGTCGGCCAGCGGCGGCGGCGACGACAAGTTCCCCGGCGTCGCCCTCAAGGTGGCCTGCAACCCCACCAGCCAGCAGGCGTGCGCCGAGGCGGGCAAGCAGTGGGCCGCTCTCACCGGCGGCACGGTCACCGCTGAGATCATCCCGTACGCGGAGCGCGCGACGAGCTACGCCTCCTGGATCGTGTCCAAGGACGCCAGCTACGACGTGCTCTACGCGGGCGTCGACTTCATCTCCAACTTCGGGGACAAGATCTACCTCGACCTGGCGAAGTTGCTCGGCGACACGAGCGACTTCGTGCCGGCGGCGCTCGGCCAGCTGACCAAGAGCGGCGCGCTGCACGCGGCCCCGCTGTTCGCCGACATGGAGCTGTTCTTCCACAATAAGAAGAACTGGGCCGAGGCGGGCCTGCCGGAGGCGCTGCCGGGCACGTGGGACGAGCTCTACGCGTACGCCCCCAAGCTCGCCGTCGGCAACCGCGAGCCGTGTGTGGTCCCGTGGAACAACAACGGCGTGCCGTTCTGGATCGCGTTCTTCAACTCCACGGGCGGGCAGCTGTTCAGCGAGGACAAGAGCCAGCTGATGTTCGACAACGACAAGGGCCTGCAGACCTGGCAGGCGATCGCGCGTGGGTTCCAGGCGAAGTTCTTCGGCACCGCGGGCGCGAACGCCGTCGGTGACCAGGACACCTCGCTGCTGTTCAACCAGAACCTGGCGGCCAGCCAGATCAACACGACCGGGTTCGGTTCGACCGCCCTGAGCACCGACCCAGCCGCCAAGTCCGTCATCGGCAAGGACGACCTCGGCATCAGCCCGTTGCCCGGCATCGCCGCCGGCACCAGCGGCAGCGTCATCGTCGCCGAGGGCCTGGGCATCAACAAGTTCGGCAAGAACCAGGAAGCCGCGCTGAGCTTCGTGAAGTTCGCCACCGGCGCGCAGTTCCAGAAGCAGCTCGTCCTCGGCAAGGCGGGCCAGGTGCTGCCGTCGAGCCGGCTGTCGGTGAGCAGGGATGCCGAGGTCGCCACGAGTTTCCCCTTCGCCGCCGCGCTGGCCGAGCAGGCCAAGGCGCAGCTGGCCTGGCCGGGCAACGCCCCGTTCAAGTGGAACGCGCCGTTCCTGCTCGGCCTGACCAACCTGTCCAAGGGCACCTGGACGCCGGAGCAGGCGCACGAGGAGACCATCAACGCGGTCAAGAAGCTCATGATCGCCCAGATGGGCGCCTGAGTACGGGCACCCGGCACGGAGGAAGGAGTGGGCATGGCGGGCGCGACGCTGCGACTGGAGTCGCTGTACCGGCGCTACGGCAAGGTGACGGCGGTCGACGACCTGAACCTCGAGCTGCCGGCGGGTCAGTTCGTGACCCTGCTTGGGCCGTCGGGGTGCGGCAAGACGACCACCCTGAACCTCATCGCCGGGTTGGAGCGGGCCGACGGCGGCACGATCCATCTGGGCGACCGGGACATCACCAAGGTGCCGCCGAACGAGCGCGGCATGGCGATCGTCTTCCAGAACTACGCGCTGTACCCGCACATGTCCGTCTTCGACAACATGGCGTTCTCCCTCAAGCTGCAGCACCGGCCCAAGGCGGAGATCCGCTCGCGGGTCGGCCGGGTCGCCGAGGCACTCAGCATCGGGCACCTGCTCACCCGGCGGCCCGGTCAGCTCTCCGGCGGCCAGCAGCAGCGGGTGGCGCTCGGCCGGGCGATGGTCAAGCGGCCCGCGGTGTTCCTGCTCGACGAGCCGTTCAGCAACCTGGACGCGGCACTGCGTGCCCGGATGCGCACCGAGGTGAAACACCTGCACCAGAGCCTCGGCACGACGAGCGTGTTCGTCACCCACGACCAGGAGGAGGCGATGACGCTGTCCGACGTCATCGCCGTGATGCGCGACGGCAAGCTCGTCCAGTACGGCACGCAGCACGAGGTGTACGGCAAACCGTGCAACACCTACGTCGCCACCTTCCTCGGCAAGCCCCGGATGAGCCTCATCGAGGGCGAGCTGGAACGCGGCGCCGACGGGGTCGCGTTCGTCGCGCCGGGCATGCGGCTGGAGCTGGGCACGGAGGCCGGCATCGGGCTGGCCGACGGGGACTGGCCGAAGGTCGCGGCTGGGCTGCGCGCCGAGGACGTGTCACTGGGCGAGCCCGGCCCGACGTCGTTCGGGGCGACCGTGCAGTTGCTGGAGCCGATCGGCTCGGACACGTTCGTGGAGTTGGGGGTGGGCGGCGCGGTCGTGGTGGCGCGCGTCGCCCCCGACTACAGGGTGACCGTGGGTGAGACCGTGCACGCCACCGTCAAGCCCGGCCGGGTGCACCTGTTCGATGTGGCCAGCACCAACCGCATCGTCCGCTGACCGGCCCGCCACGAGCCCCGTGGGCACCCGTCCGCGTCCCCCGTCGCGGGAGGGTGCCCACGGCCCGTGTCCGGGAGCCGGCGCCCCTCACGTCGTGGCGTGGTAGTCGCGGACGAGCTGCATGGCGGCGCGGCGCAGGGTGCGGGCCACGGCGTCGACCTTGTCGGACGGCAGCCGCCGTGCCGGAGCGCTGACGCTGATGCCGCACGGGAACGGCATGTCCATCAGGTTGACGGCGACGCAGCGCCCGTCGGGCTGGTTCTCGCAGTCGTCGACCCCGTAGCCGACCTTGCGGACCTGCTCAAGCTCGGTGAGGTAGCCGTCGACGGTGCAGATGGTGCGATCGGTGTAGCGGGTCATCTCCTGCGCCGCGAGCATGGCGCGGACCCGGTCGTTGGGCAGCTCGGCGGCCATTGCCTTGCCCAGCGCGGTGGAGTGCAGGCTGCCGTGTTCGCCCGGCCGGGCGGCCAGGCGCATCATCTCGTTGCTCTCCACCACGAGCACGTGCAGCACGGTCGCGCCGTCCAGCACGCCGACGTTGGTGGTCTCGCCGAGCCGGTCGCGGAGCTTCTCGAGCACCGGTTTGGCCCGGTTGATGAGCATGTCGAGCTGCCGGGTGTGCTGGGGGCGCAGCGCGAGGCCGAGCCGGTAGAGGTTGTTCTCGTCGTCGCGTTCCACGTAGCGGCGCGCCTCAAGGGCGGACAGGTACCGGTAGGCGGAGCTCTTGGGCAGTGATGTCACCTCGGCGACGTCGGACAGCGTCGCCCCGTCACGGGAGCGTTGCAGCACGTCGAGAATGTCGCAGACCCGTTCGACGGCCCGGATCGGGTAGCTCGCGCCGGACTCGGCATTGACCTTCATCGTGTGTTTTGTCCCTGTCTCTCGCGGTGCCCGTATCTAGAGTAAGTCGCTGATTTCATCTGTCAAAACGACAGGCCGGGGCCAACGCCCGTGGCCGCAACGGTTTGATGACTATATCGGAACGGCCATTTCATCTGTTGACACGGTAGATCTTCCGTGCTCATACTCGGGCACGCATCTGCTCCAGATCGCGTCCCGCCGAGAGCGGGCAACCAACGGCACGAGTGGGGACAGGTCCGAATGTCTACACGCCGCAAGAGCCGGGTCGGCCGGCTTTTCGCCGCCGCCACGGCGCTCCTGATGATTGCTCCCGCCGCCGCGTGCGGCTCCGATTCCGATTCCGACTCCAGCGCCTCCGGCGACCAGATCCTGCGCATCGCCGAGGCCGTCGAGCAGCCCACGCTCGACCCGGCGAGGAACATCCAGTACCTCAGCGACGAGATGGCCGCGATCTACGACACCCTCGTCGTGCTCAACGCCGACGGCTCGATCGGGCCCAGCCTCGCCGAGTCCTGGACGGTGGAGGGCCCTTCGATCACGTTCAAGCTGCGTACCGGCGTGAAGTTCCACGACGGCACCCCGTTCAACGCCGAGGCCGTGAAGGCGGCGCTGGACCGGGTCGTCGACCCCAACACCAAGGCGACCAACTCCAAGAGCGTGCTCGGCCCCTACGACAACAGCCAGGTCATCGACGAGAACACCGTCAAGGTGACCTGGAAGACCCCGGTGGGCGCCGCGCTGATCAACCTGGCGAACGCCGACCTGAGCATCCCCTCGCCCACGGCGGCGAAGGCCGACACGCTCGACGCGAAGCCGGTCGGCACCGGCCCGTACAAGTTCGTCAGCTACACCAAGGGCGACAAGCTCGAGGTCGAGCGCAACCCCGACTACACGACCATCCGTCCCGACCTGGCCAACAAGGGCGCGCCGAAGTACTCGAAGATCATTTTCCAGTACGTGCCGAACGCCAGCACGCGGGCGAACCTGCTGACCACCGGCGCCGTCCAGGTCGGGCAGCTGACCGGGCCGGACGCCAAGCGGCTGGCCGCCACGCCGACGCTGAACAACGCGGCGTTCCCGGGCATCAGCGAGACCGCGCTGTGGATCAACGCCAAGAAGGTGCCGGACCTCAACGTCCGCAAGGCCATCTCGGCGGCGATCGACCGTGAGGCCCTCATCCAGGCGGTGGCCGGCGGCTACGCCGAGGTCAACTGGAGCGTCGTGCCGACGATCGTGCCGGGCTACGACGCCAACGTGAAGTCGGCCGTGGCCGGCTACGACCAGGCGCAGGCCAAGTCGCTGCTCGCGGCCGCCGGCTACACGCCCGGCAGCGACGGCGTCATGACCAAGGACGGCAAGCCGCTGACGCTGACGATCCTGTCGGCGGCCGAGGACCCGTGGCCGGCGCTGGACCAGCTCGTCCAGGACCAGCTCGCGCAGGTCGGCATCAAGGCGGAGATCAAGACGGAGGAGTTCGCCACCGTCACGCAGACCCGCCGCAAGGGCGACCAGCACATCTACATCGGCCGCTACGGCATCCTCGACCCGGCCGGCAACATGCGCATCCTGTTCGCCTGCGCCAACATCCCGTCGGCCCAGGTGCCGCTGGGCACGAACCTCACCTTCAACTGCAACCCGGAGGTCGACAAGGCGCTCGAGGCCGCGGTCTCCGAGACCGACATCCCCAAGCGTGACGCGCTGCTCAGCCAGGCCCAGCAACTGATGGCGGCCGACCACACGGCGCTGGTGCTCTACCAGCCCAAGAGCGTGGTCTTCTCGGCCAAGTCGGTCCGCGGGATCGGCATGCAGCCCGACGGCATCCTGAAGATCAACGATCTGGAACCGGGCGCGTGAGTTTCGTCCGATTCGCCGCGCGGCGGGTACTGGTAACCGTACCCGCCGCGTTGGCGGTGCTCCTGATCACCTTCGCGATGATCCGTCTGGTACCGGGCGACCCGGTCCAGGTCATCGCGGGCACCAACCTCGACCCGCAGGTCGCGGAGGAACTGCGCGAACAGCTGGGCCTCAACGACCCGCTGCCGGTGCAGTTCTTCGACTACCTGGGCCAGGTGCTGCGCGGCGACCTCGGCACGTCGTTCCTGACCCACCAGCCGGTGACGACCATCGTGGCCGAGCGGCTGCCGCTGACGCTGCTGCTCACCGCGGCCGGCGTCGGGGTGGGCCTGATGCTCTCGCTGCCCATCGGGATCATCACCGCGCTGCGGCACTCGCGCCGGCGCAGCACCGGCCTGACGTTCACGGCGGCCACCACCATGCTCGTGGCGACGCCGGACTTCCTGCTCGGCACGGTCCTGGTCAGCGTCCTGGCCGTGTACGTGCAGATCTTCCCCGTCGCCGGTGCCGACGGCTGGACGTCGCTGGTCCTGCCCGCGCTCGCCCTCGGCATCCCGCTCGCGGGCATCCAGGCCCGGGTCGTGCGGACCAGCGTGCTCGACGTCCTCAACCGGCCGTTCGTGCGGACCCTGCGCGCGGTCGGCATACCGCAGCGCCGGCTGGTCGCCCGCAACGTGCTGCCCAACGCCTCCATCCCGGTGCTGAGCCTGCTGTCCGTGGAGTTCGGCCGGCTGCTCGCGGGGGCGCTCATCGTGGAGAACATTTTCTCCTGGCCCGGCCTCGGCACGGTCATCTTCGACTCGATCGGCCGACGCGACCTGCCCGCCGTACAAGGGGAGATCCTCGTGGTGGCCCTGCTCATCCTTGCCATCAACCTGGTGATGGACATCGTGTACCGGATCGTCGATCCGCGGATCGCGCTGTCATGAGCGCGACCGCCACGCGTGCGCGGTCGCGCCGCAACCTGTTCGCCTCGCCGATGACCCGCGTCGGCCTCGTCCTGCTCGGCATCGTCGCGGTGATCACTATCGTCGGGCCGCTGGTGTACGACGTGTCGCCCACGCGTACCAACGCGATGGACGGCTACGCCCCACCGTCGGCGGCGTACCCCCTGGGCACCGACCAGCTCGGCCGCGACACCCTCGCCCGGCTGCTGCACGCCGGGCTGCTGTCGATCCCGGCCGGCCTGCTCGCCGTGGGCATCGGCGCGGTGATCGGGTCGCTGATCGGCGTCGCGTCCGGCTTCGTCGGCGGTTTCGTCGACAACACGATCATGCGCGTCGTGGACGTGCTCCTGTCCTTCCCGACCCTGCTGACGGCCATCGTCGTGGTCGCGATCCTGGGCCCGAGCGTGACCAGCGCGATCATCGCGGTGTCGATCGCGGCGCTGCCGTCCTACGCCCGGGTGATGCGCGGGTCGGTGCTGCCCCTGCGGTCCGCGGCGTTCATCCAGGCCGCGCGGGTCAGCAACACCCCGCTGTACCGGCTGCTGTTCGTGCACGTGCTGCCGAACGTCGCCGACGTCCTCATCGTCCTGCTCGTGATCGGAATGGGGAACGGGATCGTGGTGCTGTCCGCGCTGAGCTTCCTGGGCATCGGCGTCCAACCGCCGCAGGCCGACTGGGGCGTCATGCTGACCGAGGGCGTGGACGCCATCTACACCGCGCCGGTCGCGGCCCTCGCGCCGGCGGTCATGCTGATGCTGACCGTGCTGGGCATCAACTTCCTCGGCGAAGGGCTCGGCGCCCGCCTGCGGGTCGACACGGCACGGCGGCGGCCGCGATGAGCCTGCTGTCCGTACGCGACCTGAGTATCACCTACGGTGACGTGCGCGCCGTCGCCAACGTGTCGTTCGACGTCGCCCCCGGCGAACGGGTCGGCATCGTGGGGGAGTCGGGCTCCGGCAAGACGACCCTCGCGCTGGCCCTGATGCGACTGCTCCCGCCGTGGGCGGGCCAGGAGGGCGGCACGGTCACGCTGGACGGGATCAACCTGTCGGACCTGCCCGAGCAGCGGCTGCGTCCCCTGCGCGGCAGCCGGGCCGGCATGGTGTTCCAGGACCCGCTGACGTCCTTCGACCCGCTGCGCACCCTGGGCAGCCACCTCTCCGAGGGCCTGCGCGCCCACGGCGAGCGCGACTCGCGGCGCCGCCGCGACCGGGCCCTGCGGGTGCTGCGGTCGGTCGGGCTGCCCGCGCCGGAGCAGTTGCTCGGCCGCCGGCCGCACGAGCTGTCCGGCGGCATGCGCCAGCGCGGGCTGATCGCCCTCGGGCTGTCCAACGAGCCCCGGCTGCTCATCGCCGACGAGCCCACCACGGCGCTGGACGTCACCATCCAGGCCCAGATCATGGAGCTGTTCGCGAGCATCGGCGCGCCGGGTCCCCGGGCCGACCTCGGCCTGGTGATCGTGTCGCACAACCTCGGCCTGGTCCGGCAGCTGTGCACCCGGGTCATCGTCATGTACGCGGGCGGCATCGTCGAGGACAGTCCGGTCGAGGAGTTCTTCGCCGCTCCTCGCCACCCGTACGCGAAGGCGCTCAACGACGCCACGCCCCGGCTGAGCCTGCCGCGCGGCGAGGTGCGCAGCATCCCCGGACACGCCGTCGACCTGGCCGACCTGCCGCCCGGCTGCCCGTTCGAGCCGCGGTGCGCGTACCGGCTGGACATCTGCGCCACCACCGAGCCGCCGCTGGTCGCCATCGGCGACGGTCGCCGCACGGCCTGCCACAACGTGGCGGCCGTGGCCGCCGGGGAGGCGGCCGGTCCCGCGCCGGCGCCACCGGTGGCGGACACCACGACGTCGGGCGACGTGCTGGTGACGGTGCGCGCCCTCACCAAGACCTACCGCTCGGCGCGTCGCCGCGTCGCCGCGCTGGCCGGGGTCGACCTGGACCTGTCCACCGGCGAGACACTCGCGCTCGTCGGGGAGTCCGGGTCGGGCAAGACGACGCTGGCGCACACCATCCTCGGGCTGGTGGCACCGACCTCGGGCGAGGTGCGGGTGGCCGGCGACGACCCCGCCGACCGGCGGGGCCGGGTGCGCCGGGAACAGCGCATGCAGGCGGTCTTCCAGGACCCGCACGGGTCGCTGGACCCCCGCATGCGCGTCGCCGCGGCCGTCGCCGAGCCGCTGGTCAACCTCGGCACGGGACGCGAGGAGCGCCGCGCCCGGGTCGCCGAGGTGCTCGACGCGGTCCGGCTCGGCTCGGGCATCGCCGACCGGTACCCGCATGAGCTCTCCGGTGGGCAGGCGCAGCGGGTCGCGATCGCCCGCGCGCTGGCCGCCGACCCGGAGCTGATCGTGCTCGACGAACCCACGGCCTCGCTGGACGTGTCGATCCAGACGCACGTCATCTCGCTGCTGCGCGACCTGCAGCGCGAGCGCGGGCTGACCTACCTGTTCGTCTCGCACGACCTCGTCGCGGTGCGGGAGCTGGCCACCCGCATCGCGGTGATGTACCTCGGCCGGCTGGTGGAGGTGGCCGACCGGGACGCCTTCTTCGCACAGCCCCTGCACCCGTACTCCGTCGCGCTGCTCTCCGCCCTGCCGAGGGTGGACGTCCCGGCCGGCCGGGCTGAACGCATCGTGCTCGCCGGTGACCCGCCGTCGGCACTGGACGTGCCGCCCGGCTGCCCGTTCCACCCCCGCTGCCCGGTCGCCCAGGACATCTGCCGCACCGCCGTCCCGCCGCTGAGCACCGACGCGGCCGGGCGCTCGACCGCCTGCCACTTCCCCGGCTCACTCCCACTCCCGAAGGACACACCATGACCACCACCCGCGTCCTCGTCCCGCCTCCCGCGTCCGGTGTCATCCCGCCCATGGTCACCCCGCTGCTGCCCAGCGGCGAACCGGACCTCGACTCGCTCGACTCGCTCATCGACCACCTGATCGGCCAGGGCGTCACCGGCCTGCTCGCGCTCGGCTCGTGCGGCGAGAACGGCGCGCTCACCCGCGACGAGCGCCTGGCCGTCGCCGACCGGGCGGTGCGCCGGGTGGCCGGCCGGGTGCACCTCATGATCGGGGTGCCGGCCCTGGGCACCCGCGAAGCGGTCGTCGACGCCACGACGTACGCGCGGATGGGGGCCGACGCGGTGCTCGTGCCGCCGACGTTCGTCTTCCCCCACTCGCCCGCGGAGCTGGCCGACCACTTCCGCGCCGTCGCGGCGGCCGCCGGTGACACCGCCGTGCTGGCGTACAACATTCCGACCCGGGTCAACGTGAACCTCGAACCGTCCCTGCTGCGGGAGCTGGCCGCCGAGGGCGCCATCGCGGGCACCAAGGACTCCTCGGGCAACGTCGAGGCCCAGCGGATGCTCGCCGAGCAGACCGCCGACCTGGCGGACTTCCGCCGCTACACCGGCAGCGAGTTCGCCATCGACGGGCTGCTGCTCGGCGGGTTCCACGGCGCGGTGCCCGGCCTGGCCAACGCGTTCGCGCCGCTGCACGTCGAGCTGGCCAACCGGGCGGCGGCCGGCGACTGGAAGGGCGCCGCCGCCGTGCAGGGCCGCATCGTCGGGCTCTTCGCGCTCTACCAGCACCCGCTGCCGGGCGGCAGCTTCAGCGCCGCCGTGGTCGGCTCGCTCAAGGAGGCGCTGGTCCAGCAGGGAATCATCCAGCACGCCACGACGGCGCACCCGTTCGCGCAGGTGGACGACGGCATGCGCGAGCACGTCCGGTCGGTCCTGGCCGCCGCCGCGGACCCGAAGGAGTGAGCGCCCGCGTCGTGGACGTCGGCGACGGCGTCTCGATCCGTATCGACCAGGTCCGGGGCGCGGCCGACGGGCCGACCGTCGCGCTGCTCGGCGGGGTGCACGGCGACGAGCTGGAGGGCATTCTCGCGGTGCGCACGCTGCTGGACCGGATCGGGGGTTCGCGGGGCGCGGGCGGGCTGGGCTCCGGGCGGGTCCTCGCCGTGCAGGTAGCCAACCCGCCGGCGCACGACGCGATGTCGCGCACGAGTCCGCTCGACGGCGCCAACCTGGCCCGGGTGTTCCCGGGCTCGCCGTCGGGCACCGTCACCGAGCGGATCGCCGACGCCCTCGCGCACCACGTCATCGCGCGCGCCGACCTGCTCGTCGACCTGCATTCGGCCGGGGCGCACTACGCCATGCCGTTCTTCGCCGGCTACGGCGATCCGGCCGCCGCGGACGACACGTACGCGTTCGGGGCGCCGCTGGTCTGGGTGCACGAGGGCCTCAACCCCGGCCGCAGCCTCACCACCGCCGCGGAACACGGCGTTGCCGCACTGTACGTCGAGGGCAGCGGCGGCGGCGGCCTGCGTCGCTCCGAAGTGGACGGCTACGTCGACGGCGTCCTGCGCCTGCTGGGCCGGCGGGGGATGGTCGACGACCCGCCGCCGGCGGGCGTGGTGCGGCGCGTGGTGCGCGGCGGCGACGGCGACGTGGACTCCTCCGTGTCGGCGGACGTGGCGGGCTGGTGCGTGACGGCCGTGCGGGCCGGGGACGTGGTGGGCGCCGGCGACCCGGTGGCCGAGATCGTGGACGGCAGGGGGCGGGTCGCGCAGCGCGTCACGGCCCCGCACGACGGCGTGGTCATGATGCTGCGCCGCAGCGCGCCCGTGGTCGAGGGCACCGGCATCGTCATGCTCGGACCCGTCCCGGAGGAACTGCCATGACATCACCGGCCCCGAACCTGTCCGGCAAGGTCGCGCTGGTGACCGGCGGCGGCAGCGGCATCGGCGCGGCGATCTCCGCCCGGCTCGCCGACGCCGGCGTGCGCGTCCTGGTCGGCCAGCGGACCGAGGCCACCGCCGCCGCGGCCCGCGAGCGGCTGGCGGCACCCGGCCGCGACCTGCGCGTCGAGGTCGCGGACCTGGCCGACGCGGCCGCCTGCACCGGGCTGGTCGCGTCCTGCGTCGCGGCGTTCGGTGGCATCGACATCCTGGTCAACAACGCCGCCGTCACCGGGCCCGGCGCGCTGTCGCCGCTGCTGGACTGCGACGACGGCTGGCTGGACCGGGTCGTCGACGTCAACCTCACCGCGGCGTTCCGCTGCGCGCGGGAGGCGGCCCGCCACATGATCGCCGCCGGTACGGGCGGGGTGATCATCAACGTCGGGTCGGTCGCCGCCTACGCGGCGCAGCACCACGCGACCGCGTACACCATGACCAAGGCCGGACTGCTCGGCCTGACCCGGGGGCTCGCCTTCGAGCTCGCGGAGCACGGCATCCGGTCGGTGCACGTCGCGCCCGGCGACATCGCCCTCGACGACAGCGCCGCAGGCCCGGCGCCGATGCCGCAGCGGTGGTGGGAGCGGCGCACGCCGCTGGGCCGTCGGGGGCATCCCGACGACGTGGCGTCGATGGTCGCCTACCTGTGTTCGCCCGAGGCGGGGTTCGTCACCGGCAGCAGCATCCTGGTCGACGGCGGCTGGCTGTCGTACTGATCTCTTCTCCGGGGGTACCAGGGCGGTGGGCCGCGTCGCGCGGCCCACCGCCATCGGGTTCACTCCGGCAGTACGGCCACCGCGTCGATCTCGATCAGGAAGTCCGGCAGGTCCGCCGGGATGGTCGTGCGGGCGGGGTACGGCGCCGGCAGCACGTCGCGCATGACGGCGTTCCACTCGGCGAAGTCGTCGAGCGACTTGAGGTAGGCGCCGATGCGCACGATGCCGGACAGGTCGCCGCCGGCGGCGCGCACGATCGCCTCGATGTTGGCGAACGCCGCCCGCGCCTGGCTGGCGAAGTCGTCGCCGACGAGGTTGCCGGCCGCGTCGAACGGCCCCTGGCCCGACACGAACAGCAGGTTGCCCACCCGCACCCCGGGGGAGTACGGGCCGGCGGGCGGCGCGCTGTCGGCGGGTACGACGGGGATCTTGTGCACAGGAGACTCCTCAGCTCAGGGACAGGTGTACCGGTCGACAACGAACCGGTCGAGCGCCCGCTCATCGAGCTCGACGCCGAGCCCGGGGGAGTCGGGCACGGTGAAACAGCCGTCGACCAGCCTGGGCGGGTCGACAACGACATCGCACATGAACGGGTTCTCGCTCGTGTCGTACTCCAGCAGCGGACCGGCCGTGCCGTCGCCCGTACGGGCAGCCAGCGGCAGCGCGGCCGCCAGGTGCAGTGTGGCCGCCGCCATCACGGCGCCGTTCCAGGTGTGCGGCACGCACCGTACCCCGCGCCGGGCCGCCGCGACGCCGACGATCTGCGCGGCGCCGAGGCCTCCGCAGATCGCCGCGTCGGGCTGTACGACGTCCAGCGCACCGCTGTCGATCAGATCGACGAGCTCCGTCGCGGTGCGGCCCATCTCGCCGCCGGCGATCGGCACCTCCAGGCGGTCGGCGAGGCCGGCCGGCAGCGCGGGGCACGGCTCCTCGAACCACGCGACGCCCAGCTCGCCCAACCGCCGGCCGACGCGTTCGGCGGTGACCGCGTCGTAGGAGCCCCACGCGTCGACCATCAGCGTCACGTCGGCGGGCAGGTCCTCGCGCAGCCGGGCGAGCAGCGGTAGCTCCTCTTCCGCCGGGTAGCCGCCGATGCGCAGTTTCAGAGAACGGAATCCTCGCTCCACCAGGTCGACGGCCTCGGCTGGCCAGACCTCCGCCGGGTGGCGGCCCTCCTGATAGAGGAAGCCGGACGCGTACACCCGTACGCGGGCGCGCCGAGCGCCGCCGAGCAGCGTGTGCACGGGTATGCCGAGCACCCGGCCGAGCAGGTCGCGCCAGGCGATGTCGAGGGCGCCGAGGGCGAACGAGGCGCCCGCCTCGTCGAGCCCGGCGGGGCGGGGACTCGTGCAGCGAGGCGCCGACCAGCTCCCGGCCCAATGAGCAGAGCTGTTCCCAGGTGCCCCCGACGGCGTACGTCTCGCCCCAGCCGGTGGTGCCGTCGGCGGCCCGCAGGCGGACGAGCAGCGTCTCGCGGTGACGGTTGAACACCCCGGCCGGGCCGGCCGGCACGGCCAACGGCGCGCGCAGGCGCAGCAGTTCGACGCCGGCCACGCGCATAGCTCCTCCTTGACATCGCCGGGTAGCGGCTGATTCTATCAAGTAGAATCAGAAATCCAACAGATGAAACCCGAGCGGAGTCGACGTGAGCGAACCGACCGTCGTCATCTACGACCCGATCACCACGCTGCGGTGGAACTACGACACCGAGCGCGAGGCGCTCGCCGCACGGGGCGTCCGGCTCGTGGTGCCGAACGACCTGTCCGAGTCGCGGGCCGCGCTGGGCACCGCCGACCTCGTCGTGACCTCCGGGCGGCTGCCGAACGAGGACCTCGATCGCATGACGAAGGCCTGTGCGATCCTCTGCTACAGCGTCGGCATGGACGGCGTCGACGCCGCCCGCGCGGCCGAACTCGGCATCACGGTCGCCAATGTGCCCGACTACTGCACCGACGAGGTCTCCGACCAGGGCATCGCGCTGCTCATGGCCGTGCAGCGCCTGATCGTGCCGACCGCAGCCGCGGCCGCTCAGGGGCAGTGGGAGGTGCGCGACTGGGACGAGTTCTACCGCATCCGCCGCGTGCCGGGCCAGACCTGCGGGGTCGTGGGCGTGGGGCGGATCGGCTCACGCTTCGCGCAGAAGGCGCAAGGGCTCGGCATGACGGTCATCGGGCACGACCCGTACCGGCAGGACGCGCCCATCCCGCTGGTGCCGCTGGAGGAACTGCTGCGTCGCAGCGACGCCGTCGTGCTGTGCGCCGCCCTCACCAACGGCTCCCGGCACCTCATCGACGCCGCCGCCATCGACCTCATGCGCGACGATGCCGTCCTCATCAACGTCGCGCGCGGCGGGCTCGTCGACGAGGCGGCGCTCGCGGCGGCGCTGCGCGCCGGCCGGCTGCGCGGCGCGGGACTGGACGTCCGCGAGGTGGAACCCACGCCGCCCGAGAGCGATCCGCTGCTCGGCTTGCGCAACGTCGTGCTCACCCAGCACATCGGCGCGACCTCCGTCGAGGCGTTCGCCGACATCCGCCGGATCGCGGCCGAGCGCATTCTCGCGCTGCTGTCCGACAACGGCCGGCTGGGGGCGGGGCGGTGACCGGCGTCGGGGTGCTCGGCTCGGGGTTCATGGGACGTACCTGGGCGGAGGTCGCGGCCCACCACGTGCCCGGCGTACGCCTGGTCGCCGTCGCCGGTGGCCGCCGCGCCCCCGCGCTCGCGGCCGACCAGGGCTGCACCCTGCACGACTCCTATGAGGCGCTGCTGGCCGACCCCGCCGTCGAGGTGGTCGTGCTGACCACCCCGCCGGCCGGCCACGAACAGCAGACCGTGGCCGCCGCGCGCGCCGGCCGGCATGTGCTGGTGGAAAAGCCCATGGCCCAGAACGTCGACGAGTGCGCCCGCATGGTCGCGGCGTGCCGGGACGCCGGCGTCGCCCTGGCCGTCGTGTCCCAGCACCGCTTCCGGGCCGCGCCCGCCGCCGCCAAGCGCCTCATCGACGACGGTGCCATCGGGCGGGTCACCATGGTCCGCGCGATCGGGCCGGAGGTCGGCTTCTGGGACACGACCAAGACCCAGGACGAGTGGAAGCTCGACCCGAACCAGCAGACCACCTACGCGTCCTGGGGCGCGCACGCGTGCGACCTCGTGCGCTGGTTCGTCGACGACGAGCCCGACCTCGCGTTCGCGATGTTCGAGCAGTACGGCTCGGGCCCGCCGCCCATGCGCAGCGCGATGGCGAGCTACCACTTCCGCGGCGGCGCCATGGCGCAGCTGTGGATGAGCTACGACATCCCGGCGCCCGGCCTCGGTTCCGGCCTCCAGCTCCAGCTCATCGGCACGGCCGGCATGATCGAACTGGACGCCTACGGAACGGTCCGACTGGGCCGCGGCGAGGGCTGGACGCTCGCGTTCGAGCAGTCGCCCTTCGACCCGCTGGACCCGGTCAGCGCGCCGCGCCTGGAGGCGTACGCGCTGGAACTCGGTGACCTCGTCGCCGCGGCCCGCGAGGGCCGGCCGCCGCTGGTTGACGGGGTCCAGGGCCTGGCGACGACCGCGATGCTGGCCGCCGCCGAGCAGTCGGCCCGCACTCGCCAAACGGTCGAACTGACTGCCCTGAGGTAGCCACGGGGCCGTCCGCCGCCGACGACGAACACCGATGACCCGTCGGGCCGCGCCCGGCGGGTCGATCACTGTCCCGGTCTGCGACCCACCCGCCCCCGGCAACGGCAGCCGTGCGCGCCTGCGGCGGCTACGTCTTTGAGGGCAGCCGTCACCCATCGCTAATGAAAACGGTTACGATTACCAACAGGGTGGCGCATGGAGGGTGAACGGCAGGCCTCATCCGTACGGGTGAGGGTGTTGTCCGCCGTCACGTAGTCCATTCGGCATCCCAACCGTCGGTGTTTCGTAAAGCGGGGGTGCGTGCATGTCGAGCCGTGGGTATGCGAGTCAGTGCGGGTCTGCGGACCTCGATGTCCGTGTCGCCGTGCCGGCAGACCTCGCCGAGGCGGAGGCCGTCATGCGCGATGTCCTGCACGCTGACCTCGGCGGATACCGTCAACAGTGGCATCGCGACGTTGACGACCTCGGCGCGGCCTATCTGCGTAGCCCGCGGAGCGTGCTGGTGGTCGCCCGCGACGGTGCGGGCATTGTCGGGACGGCGGCCGTGCGGCCGTGCCAGTTGGCCAGCCCGCCGAACCCGCACTGGCTGGCACGTGAGTTCAACCAGCCGGACGTCTGCCAACTCGTGCGGGTGTATGTCGCCGCTCGCGCTCGCCGACGCGGGGTGGGACGGGTTCTCGTCGAGCGGACGGTGGCCTGGGGCGTGGGCCCGGGCGGTTATCGCCGCGTGTACCTGCACACCGATGCGAGCGTCGCGGGCGCGGAAGCGTTCTGGCGGTCACTGCCCACCCGGGAGGTCCATGACGAGCGGCCGGATCCGTTCAACACCGTGCACTTCGAGATCGGCGTGGAGGCGTTGCTGCGGGCGCCGGCATGCTGAGCGCTGTTGGCTCGCGTGCTGAGGACGTCGACCAGAGCGGCTCACTGCCCGGCCGCATTCTCGGCCTGTACGAGCAGTTGCGCGCGCAGGGCAGCCCGGCCCCGTCGCCGGTGGTCAACGCGTTGTTCACCGAACTCGTCACCGCCTGCGTCCACACCGATGCCGTGGATGTCGCCTCGGTGCTGTCGCAGCCGCGGATCGCCGAGGTGCGGCCGGACCTCATCAGGCTGTGTGCCGAAGGTGAGGCACTGCTTGAGGACCTCTGGGCGCGGCGCATCCTCGCCGCGACCGACGCGCGCGCCGAAGCGGCGAGATTTCCCTACCTCGGCAACTACCACGGGCTGGCCCGCCTCGAACTGCATGCCCTGGCGGGCGCCGGCCACCGTCGCGGACCCGGTCGAGGCGTCTGTTTCGTCGGTGGTGGCCCGTTGCCGCTGAGTGCCATGCTGCTCGCCCGCGCGCTCGGTGCACGGATCACCGTGGTCGACCGCGACGCGCAGGCCGTCGACCTGTCCCGTCGGCTCGTCGTCCGGCTCGCCCCGGCCCGGCAGATCGATGTCGTCCTGTCCGACGCGGCGTCCGCGCCGGACATGGCCCGCGCGACCGCCGGCTGTGACGTGGTCGTCGTCGCGGCACTGGTCGGGCTGACCTCCGCGGAGAAGCGGGCGGTGTTGCGGGCGACGAGCGCAGGTGTCGAGCCGGGGACGTATGTCGTCATCCGCAGTGCGGACGGGCTACGGTCGCTGCTCTATCCCACCGTGGACGTCCGTGACGTCCGTGACGCCGGTCTCGTGCCGGAGGTTGTGCTGCATCCCCTCGGCGAGGTCGTCAACTCGGTGATCGTGGCCCGGCGTCGGTCATGACCGGCAGGCCGCGCAGAATGACGTCGCGGATCCGGGTCAACGCGAGGACGTCCGTCGCGGCAATGCCGTCGACGACGATGAGGTCCGCCGCCATGCCCGGGCGGAGCCTGCCCGCGGTGGCGGCGAGCCCGCATGCTTCGGCGGCCGAGGACGTCGCGGTCCGCAGCGCGGCGTCGATCGGCAGGCCGCAGGTGACCAGCTCCGCGACCGCGTAGGCGAGCACGCCGTGTGGCTTCGCCGGGTGGATCCCGGCATCCGAGCCGGCGAGCAGCGGCACGCCGGCGGCGTGGAGGCGGCCCACCTGGGCGAACCTGGCCGCCAGTGTCATGCCCGTGCGGCGCATGACCTCGAGGGCCTGCGGGGACGGTGGCAGTGCGGGCAGGCGGCCGAATGTCGGGCAGACCTGGACCCGCTGCGCGGCGAGCTTGTCGACCACGGTGTCCGGGGTGGAGATGCCCGTAGCGGTCAGGCAGGTGCAGTGCTCGATGGCGTCCACGCCGGCGGCGAGGCAGACCTCGACCGCTGATACCGGGTGGGCGTGCGCGGTGACGGGCAGCCCGCGCCGGTGCGCCTCGTCAACCACGACGCGGACGTCAGCGATGTCGAACTGCAGCCGCAGCAGGTCCGAGCCGGCCGTCATCGCGCCGCCGCTCACTATGATCTTGATCGTCTGCGCGCCGCGTTCGTGGCGTTCGGCCACGGCGCCGCGCAGCGCGCTCGCGCCGGCCGCCTCGCCGCCGAGCGCGGCGCAGTGGCCGTTGACGGAGGTGATGGGTGGGCCCGACCCGATGACCCGCGGTTCGTCCTCGCGTACCGGCCGGTTCAGGGCGGCGAACCGGTTGTCGCCGAGGTCCCGCACGGTCGTCACGCCGGCCCGCACCTGCGCCAGGAGGGACCGGCGGACGACGTGCTCGCGTTCGGCGGCGGATCGGGCCGCGTCCAGCGGGAGGGCGTCCGGCTCGCCACCGGCGACCAGGTGGACGTGGGTGTCGATGAGGCCGGGCAGGAGGGTGGCGTCGGGGCGGTCCAGCACCGGCCAGCCCTCCGGCGGCGGTTCGTCGCGTGGTCGCACGGCGACGATCCGGTCGCCCCGCACGTGGACCTGTGCCCCATCGGGGAGGAAACGTTCCCCGTCGAAGGCATGCATGGCCCGGACCGCGAAGGAGACCGCCATGCGCCGACCGTAGTGCCCCACGACAACCACGCCGGTACAGCCGGGGCGCGGGCGGTATGCGGCCGACGCGGCTTGTCTCCACCGTACTGAGCGTTAAAAACTCTTTGTCCATATTAATACTCAAATGATCATGTACTCCTGTAGTGTGACGGTGGCCCAGGCTGCACCCGGCCACCCCGCCCGAGTTGCCTTATCGGAACGGAGTACGGGATGCGCGTGGGTACACGTGTTCGACACATTGTGGCGGCCGTGGCGGCGGTAACCGTGGCGTTCGGCGCGGTTGGCGTATTCGGCGTACTCGGCGCGGGAGACTCCGCCCAGGCGGCCACGTCGTCGGCGACGCTGGTCGAACACAAGGGCGGCGACCGTATCAGCCTGGAGGCCGTGGCCGGCTTGGCCGGTGCGACGTTCGACTTCTTCGCCGGTGTCGCGGAAACCCCTCCGGAATCGGGAGCGACTCCCACCGCGTCCTGCACAACGGCGCAGAACGGGACGTGTTCGGTGGCCGTGCCTGAGCGCACCAAGAAAACCAGGGGTACTGGGTGGTGGAACGCTCGGCACCCACGGGCTGGTCGGTCGTCGACGACCTCGATACGGGTGGCAACACCACAACATCCACCGTGTACGACAGGTACTTCACCGGGTCGGTACGCGACAACCAGACCTATGACGTGCCCGCGGTGAGCGGCGGCGACCAGAATCGGACCGCTCGGGGATCACAGTGGGCCGACGAGCGGGTCAACCCGCCGCTGCCGGATACCTGCGGGCTCAACATCGGTCTGCTCATTGACGTGTCCGGCTCGATCGCGTCGTCGCTGTCGCAGGTCAAGAATGCGGCCAACGGGTTCGTCGACGCGCTGACCGGCACTCCATCGACGATCGGGCTCGCCACGTTCGCCACTGGCGCCCAGACGATTCTGCCACCGACCCCGGTCGCCTCCGCTGCCGGCGCGACGACCGTGAAAACCGCCATCAACGGGATCACCGCCGGGGGCGGAACGAACTGGGCGGCCGGCCTGTTCGAGATGACAGCCGCCATCCCGCCCTTCGATGTCGTCGTCATGCTGACCGACGGCAGCCCGACGTTCTACGGGTCCGAACCGCCCGGTGGGCCGGGCAACTACACCAGGTTCCGTGAGGTGGAGGAAGGGATCTTCTCGGCCAACGCGCTCAAGGCCGAAGGGACCCGGGTGGTCGCCGTCGGTGTCGGCAGCGGGGTGAGCGGGGCCGCCCAGAACCTGCAGGCCGTGTCCGGTCCCGTGCGCGGCTCGGACTACGTGCAGACCGACTACGACGCGCTGGCGCGGGTGTTCCGCCAGGTCGCTCTCGCCACCTGCAGCGGCACGATCAGCGTGGTCAAGCTGGGCATTCCGCCGGGCGGCAGCGCGGCTGACGCCCAGCCCCCTGCCGGAGTGGACCTTCACCACCTCGACGTCCGGGGTCACCCCAGCTTCCGGGGTCACCGGCCAGACGGGGGCGGTCAACTTCGCGGTGGACCTCGCCGGTAGCCCGACCCGTCCGGTCACGCTGACCGAGACCCTGCAGGAGGGCTACAGCCTGGTGCAACAGGCCGGATTCAACGCCGCCTGTACCGCCAACGGCGAGCCGACCACGGTCACCGACGCCGGCGCCCTCGGCTTCACCGTCGCCGCCGCCGCCTCCGCCATCGTCACGTGCACCGTCCTCAACCGGTCGCCTACCCCGCTCGCCTCGGTCGTCGTGAACAAGACCTGGGTCATCAACGGGGAAAGATACGAGGATCCCGAGCAGCCCAGCCAGTTCGAGGCCAACCTCGACCTCACCGGCCAGGACGAACCCAGCTGGGGCGTCGAGTACACCGGATATACCGCCGGGGACCCCGTCACCATCAGCGAGACCCTCGCCGAGGACATCCTTCCGCCCAACTGCACCAACACGCCTTCCGGCGACCTGGGCGAGCACACCCTTACGGCCGGGCTGAACACCTTCGAGGTGACCAACACCCTCGACTGCCCCACGACCCTGCAATTGATCAAGCAGGACCAGAACCCGTACGGCGAGCCCGCGCCCACGACGGACTGGACCCTCACCGTCTACGAGGGCGAGAGCCCGGTCTTCAGCGGACAGACCGGGGTCACCCGGACCGTCACGGCCGGAACCGTGTACTCCCTCGGCGAGAGCGCCGCGCCCGGGTACTCCCAGACCGTGGCGGAGGGCGCGACCATCGTGCCACCGGCGACCGGTAGTTGGGCCTGCTCCGTGCGGGCGCGCAGCGGCCTCAGAAACGCCAACGTGTTCGACGGCACCAACGGCCAGATCATCGCCAGCGTCGGCACAAGGGTTGTCTGCATCGCCAAGAACCTCGCGAAGCCGGCCCGGTTGACGCTGCGCAAGTCCGTGACCAACCAGTTCGGCGGTACGGCGGCAGCCACCGACTGGCTCCTGCACGCCGATTCAGAGACCGGATCGATCGTCGGGCGGAACGGCGGGTCGACCGTCACCGGCGTATCGGTCGCCCCGGAGACCACGTACACCCTCTCCGAAACGGGCGGACCCGCCGGCTACGCCAGCGACGGGCTCACCTGTGTGCTCACCGGCACCACCACGGTGGTCCCCACCCCGGACAACAAACTCACCCCCGGCCTCGGTCAGGACATCACCTGCACCTTCGCCAACCGCGACATCCAACCTCGACTGACCCTCGTCAAGGAGGTCCGCGGCGGCTCGGCCGCGCCGAGCGCCTGGACCCTCGCGGCGACCAGTCGCCGGCAGAGCATCTCCGGTGCCACCGGAACCGCCGCCGTCACCGGAGCCGGCGTGCGCGCGGCCGTCCCGTACCGACTCGCCGAGGAGGCCGGGCCCAGGGGCTACCGCGCCCTCGAACCGACCTGCGTCCACACCGTGACCGGGCGGACCGTCGCGGTCACCAACCGCACCGTCAGGCTGGCCGTCGGGCAGGACGTGACCTGCGTCTTCGTCAACGTGGCCGTCCCGCCCCTGCCGGTCACCGGCACCAGCGGCCTGCCCCAACTGGCCGCGATCGGTGGGCTGTGCGTGTTGTTCGGCGCCGTGCTCATCCTGGCCGGTCGGCGACGCGGCGGGCGGCGGGCTCCCGGGAGTACCTGACCCGGGAGGCGGAACGTCACGAGGTGGCGGCCCCGCCGCCGCCACGGGCCGCGCGTCGTAGCTGAGTCCACGGCGTGCACGGAGAGCCTCCTTTCCACTGTGCGGATGGTTGATCTCGCCTGGTGAACTGGGCTAGGTTTGCGCCTACACCACAGACCCCTCGTGGAAGGAGCCCCGTAGTGAACGGGAGTGGGGCACGGCTGGACGCGGTCCTCGCCGAACTCGTACCCGCACTCGGCGGGCGGGCGGTGCTGACCGACCCGTCCGCGCTGCGGGCGTACGACTGCGATGGCCTCACCACCCACCGCAGCACCCCGGCGGCCGTGGTCCTGGCCGACGACGCCGACGCGGTGGCGAGCGCGGTGCGCGCCTGCGCCCGCCACCAGGTGCCGTTCGTCGCGCGCGGCTCCGGCACGGGACTGTCCGGCGGCGCGACACCCCGGGCCGACGGGGTCCTCATCGTCACCACCAAGCTGCGCCGCATCCTGGCCATCGACCCGGACAACCAACGGGCGGTCGTCGAGCCGGGCGTCATCAACCTCGACGTCACGGTCGCGGCCACGCCGCACGGCCTGTACTTCGCGCCGGACCCGTCCAGCCAGTCGGTGTGCAGCATCGGCGGCAACGTCGCCGAGAACGCCGGCGGCGCCCACTGCCTCAAGTACGGGTTCACCACCAACCACGTCACCGGCCTGGACGTGGTCGTGGCGGACGGGTCGACCCAGCAGCTCGGCGGAACGGCGGTGGAGTACCCCGGCTACGACCTCGTCGGCACGTTCGTGGGCAGCGAAGGCACCCTCGGCGTGGCCACCCGGGCCACGCTGCGGCTGCTGACCCGCCCCGAGGCCGTCCGCACGCTGCTCGCCGCGTTCTCCTCGATCGACGACGCCGGCGCGGCCGTGTCGTCGATCATCGCCGAGGGCCTGTTGCCGGCCGCGATCGAGATGATGGACGCGACCGCGATCGCGGCCGTGGAACAGGCCGTCGCCACCCGGTACCCGGAGGGCGCCGCGGCCGTGCTCATCGTCGAGCTCGACGGGCCGGCGGTCGAGGTGGACCAGGACACCGCCGCCGTGGAGCGGCTCTGCCGCGAGGCGGGCTCGACATCGCTCCACGTGGCCCAGACCGACCAGGAACGCCAGCTCATCTGGAAGGGCCGCAAGGCGGCGTTCGCGGCGGTCGGCCGGGTCAGCCCCGACTACTACGTCCAGGACGGCGTCATCCCGCGGACCAGCCTGCCCGAGGTGCTCAGCCGCATCGAGGAACTCGGTCACCGGTACGGCCTGCGGGTCGCCAACGTGTTCCACGCAGGCGACGGCAACCTGCACCCGCTGGTGCTCTTCGACGACGCGGTCGACGGTCAGGCCGAGCGGGCCGAGGAACTCGCCGGGGAGATCCTTGCCCTGTGCGTCGCGGCCGGCGGGTCCATCACCGGCGAGCACGGCGTCGGCCTCGACAAGAAGAAGTACATGCCCCTGATGTTCACTGAGGACGATCTGGACACCATGCACCGGGTCAGATGCGCGTTCGACCCCTCGGGGGTCGCCAACCCCGGCAAGCTCTTCCCCACGCCGCGCCTGTGCGGCGAGCGTCCCGGGCCGCGTCGCGGTGTCCACCCGCTCACCGAGGCGGGGGCCGGCGATGTCTTCTGACCGGGACACGCTGCTGCGTGGACGCGTCGCCGACATCTGCGGGCTGGACAACATCCGCGACGGTGCCGACGGTGACGCGGTCGGCGGCCTGGTGCCGCCGGTGGTCGCATCCCCGGGGTCCCCGCGCGAGGTCAGCGAGGTCGTGCGCGCCGTGGCCGCCGCCGGCCGTTGCCTGACCGTGACCGGCAACAGGACGGCGCTCGCGATGGGCCCCCCGCCCCGCCGTCTCGACGTGCTGCTGTCCACCCGGCGCCTGAACCGCGTCGTGGAGCACAGCCCCGGTGACCTTCAGGTCACGGCGGAGGCCGGGCTGAGCCTGGCGGAGCTGCAGCGTCACCTGGCCGGGCACGGGCAGCGGCTCGCGCTCGATGTCGCGGGCGAGCGGACCGTCGGCGGGATCATCGCCGCCAACGCGTCGGGGCCCTTGCGGCACCGGTACGGGTCCGTGCGTGACCTCCTGATCGGGGTCCAGCTCGTGCGCGCGGACGGCACGCCCGCCCGCGCCGGCGGCAAGGTCGTCAAGAACGTCGCCGGCTACGACCTCTGCAAGCTGATGACCGGGTCGTACGGGACGCTGGCGGTCATCGTCGCGGCCACGTTCCGGCTGCACGCGCGCGCCAGGGCGAGCCAGTGGACCCGCCACGAGATCGACGGGCCGGCCGGTGTGCGGGCCGTCGTGTCCGCGTACGCGCGGGCGCGGGTCGAACCGTCCGCCATCGAGCTGGACTACGACCTGCGTACGGGCACGGGCGTCGTCGAGACGCTGATGGAGGGCTCGCCGCCCGGCGTCGCGGCCCGCTGCGCGCGCGTAGGCGACGTGCTCGATGGCGTCGCGGTGCCCCATCCGGTCGCCGCGACCGAGGGGACAGCTGACGACCTCGTCCTGAAGGTGGTCGTCGCGCCCGCGGCCGTGGCGGACACGCTCGAACGGTTCCATGCGATCCCCCCGGTGGCCGAGGGCGGCGCGCACGTCAGCGGCCGGGCCGGCGTCGGCGTCCTGCGGCTCACGGTGGCCGCACCGCCGCCCGGGTCGGTCCCCGCGCTGGTGACCGCCGTCCGCGCGGTCGCCGGGGAGCTCGACGGCAGTGCGGTCGTCACCCGCGCCCCCCGCGCGACGTCCGCCGACCTCGACGTCTGGGGACCGGTACGTGGCCTGGACCTGATGCGTCGGGTCAAGGAGCAGTTCGATCCGGGCGGCGTGCTGTCGCCCGGCCGGTTCGTGGGAGGCATCTGATGAGCGAGGGCCGAACGTTCCCCGACCTGTTGGGTGACTGCGTCCACTGCGGCTTCTGCCTGCAGGCGTGTCCCACCTACCAGCTGTGGGGGGAGGAGATGGACTCGCCACGCGGTCGCATCCGCCTGATGGCCGGCCTCACCGAGGGCGACGCGCTCGACCCGGCCCGGATCGAGCACTTCGACACCTGCCTCGGTTGCATGGGCTGCATGACGGCGTGCCCGTCGGGCGTTCAGTACGACAAGCTGATCGAGCAGACCAGGGCGCGGGTCGAGGAGACGACCCGGCGCGGGCCGACCGACCGGGTACTCCGTGGGTTGATCTTTTCGTTGTTTCCGTACCCGAGGCGGATCCGGCTCGTGCTGCCGTTGCTGCGCCTGGCTCAGCGGACCGGCGCGCATGGATGGCTGACGCGCAGTGCGATGCTGCGTCGGGCCTTTCCGCGGCTGACCGCCATGGCGGCCCTCGCGCCGCAGGTGCCGCCCGCGGCCGGGCGGCGACGCGCGGGCAGCGCGACGACGGATGTCTCGCCGCGCCAGGGGAAGGTGGCGCTCCTGACGGGCTGCGTGCAGGACGCGTTCTTCGCGAGCGTCAACCGCGACACGGTGACGCTGCTGGCCGCCAACGGCATCGAGGTGGTCGTCCCGGCGGGGCAGGGCTGCTGCGGCTCGCTGAGCCTGCACAACGGGCGCGACCGGGAGGCGGTGGGCATGGCCCGGCGTCTCGTCGACCAGATCCCCGACGACGTCGACGCGATCATCACCAACGCGGCCGGCTGCGGCTCGACGCTGAAGTCGTACGGCGAACTGCTCGCCGACGACCCGCGCCGCGCCGCCCGCGCCCGCGGCTTCGCCGCGAAGGTCAAGGACATCACCGAGTACCTCGGGCAGCGCGACGCCGTGGCCCCGCTTCATCCGGTCCCGCTGCGCGTCGCCTACCACGACGCCTGCCACCTCGCGCACGCCCAGGGCGTCCGCCGGGAGCCGCGCGACCTGATCGGCGCGATCCCCGGGGTGGAGCTGGTGGAGATCGCCGAGCCGGACCTGTGCTGCGGCTCCGCCGGGGTGTACAACATCCTCCAGCCCACCGCCTCAGCCGAGCTGGGGGCCCGCAAGGCGCGCCACGTCAGCGCGGCCCGCCCGGACCTGCTGGTCGCCGGCAACCCCGGCTGCCTCATGCAGCTGGCCGGCGCCACCGCGGCCACGGGGAGCCCGGTGGCCACGGCGCACACCGTGGAGCTGCTGGCCGCGGCGACGGATGCCGGCCGGGCCGGCGCGCTGGCAGCGCGGTGCACGGCGGCCCGGCCGGCCGACGCTCCTCAGTAGCGCCGCCCTCCGGCGCGGTCGGGCGTCGAGGTCCGCCCGCGCGGCACATGTGTGTCGAACCGGCGGCGAGACGCATTCACATTTATCTCTGGAATAGTTACAATCTCCGTGGGAGCCGTGCGCTGGAGCGAGCGCGAACTGCGTCGTCGCGCAATTGTCGCTGTCGATGTTGCGTGGCCTCGACGTGCCGGAACGGGTCGAGGCGCCAGGCGATTTCGCGTGTCACCACTCTGCTGGAAATCCAGAGCTTGTCACGACACGAAATGGAGAATGCGCCATGCCCTCACAACTGCCCAGCCAATCCGTTGGGCGACACCGGTCAGCCGGCCGGCTGGTCCTCATCGCGCTCGCCGCGCTGATCACCGCGATGGCCGGCACGCTGACCCTGGGCAACCCGGCCCAGGCACACGGCAACATCGTCGACCCGGCAAGCCGCGCCTACCAGTGCTGGTCCACCTGGGGCGGCAACCACATGGACCCGTCCATGCAGCAGCAGGACCCCATGTGCTGGCAGGCATGGCAGGCCAATACCAACACCATGTGGAACTGGATGAGTGCGCTGCGCGATGGTCTCGGCGGCAACTTCCAGGGCTCTACCCCGGACGGGAAGCTGTGCAGCAACAACATCTCGTCTAACGACAGCCTGAACAAGCCGGGCGCATGGAAGACCACCAGCATCGGCAACAACTTCACCATGCACCTGTACGACCAGGCCAGCCACGGTGCTGACTTCTTCAGGGTCTACGTCAGCAAGAACGGGTACGACCCGACGACCAAGGCACTCGGCTGGGGAGACCTCGACTTCATCACCCAGACCGGCAGGTACGCGCCGGCGACCGACATCACGTTCAACGTCTCGACCTCCGGATACACCGGTCGTCACATCGTGTTCACCATCTGGCAGGCCTCGCACGCGGACCAGGCCTACATGTGGTGCAGCGACGTGATGTTCGGCGGCGGCAACACCCCGATCACCACGCGGGCGCCGGTCACCTCCGCGCCCGTGACCACCCGGACGCCGGTCACCTCCGCGCCGGTCACCACCCGGGCGCCGGTCACCTCGGGCGGCCCCGTGACGGGTGGCTGCTCCGCCACGTACACGAAGGGCTCCGAGTGGAACTCGGGCTTTTCCGCGACCGTGAACGTCACCGCCGGAAACGCGGCCATCAACGGCTGGACCGTGAGGTGGACCTGGCCGAACGGCCAGACGATCACACAGGCGTGGAGCGCGACCGTGACCTCGAGCGGATCGGCCGTCACCGCGACCAACGTCAGTTACAACGGCAGGCTCGGCGCTGGCCAGAGCACCAGCTTCGGATTCAACGGAACGTGGAGCGGCACCAACTCCGCACCCACGCTCACCTGCACCGCCAGCTGACACAAGGGGTACCCGTGGGGGTCCGGTCCAGATACCGGGCTCCCGCGGGCCTCAGGCGTGCGAATGCATACTGTTCGATTCCTGGACTATGTGCCATGGGCCGTTGCGGTGCACCCTGGTGTGATGAGCCACGAGGAGTTGGCGGCGGAGCTTATCGCCCGGATGGAACGCGACCAGGAGGTACGGGCGCGGATCGGGGCCGGGCCGATCACCGACGAGGTGGCCGAGCGCATGCGCGCCGTGGACGACGAGAACACCCGCTGGCTGACGGCCGTACTCGATCGACATGGCTGGCCGCGCCGCAGCCAGGTCGGCGAGCACGCCGCGCACGCGGCCTCGCTGCTGGCCCAGCACGCCGACGATCATCCGGAGGTGCAGCGGCGCTGTCTGGGCCTGCTGGAGGAGGCGGTGCGCGACCGCGAGGCGGACCCGGCCTACCTGGCCTACCTCACTGACCGGGTGCTCCGCGCCGACGGCAAGCCTCAGCTGTACGGAACGCAGTTCTGGCGCGAACCCGGTGGGGGAGGGCAGCTGACGCCCCAACCGATCGCCGACCCCGCCAACCTCGACGAAAGGCGGCGGTCGGTCGGCCTACCGCCCTTCGCCGAGTACGAGCGCCAGATGCGCCTGCTCTAGCCCCAGGCCGCGGATCGACGCTGGCGCAGTGGCTCGCCGACCTCGTGGAGGTGTCGCAGCGCCTCGGCGAACGAGCGGAACGTACCCGTCTCCAGGTAGGAGACCCCGTGGTCGGCGCAGAACTCCCGCACGATCTTCTGGGCCCGACGCAGACTCGGTCGCGGCATGCTCGGGAACAGGTGGTGCTCGATCTGGTAGTTGAGCCCGCCGAAGACGACATCGACGAACCACCCGCCCCGGATGTTGCGCGAAGTCAGCACCTGCCGGCGCAGGAAGTCCGCGCTGTCCTCGGGGCCGAGGACCGGCATGCCCTTGTGGTTGGGCGCGAAGCTGCAGCCCATGTAGAAGCCGAACAGGCCCTGCTGCACGGCGATGAACGCGATCGCCTGCCAGGGCGACATCACCATGAACACCACGGTCGCGTAGCCGACCAGGTGGATGGTGAGCAGCCCCAACTCGAGCCACCGCGACTTGCGGCCCGGCCGGATCAGGTCGCGCACGCTGGCCACGTGCAGGTTCAGACCCTCAAGAAAGAGCAGGGGAAAGAAGAGGTACGCCTGTGAGCGTGTCCACAGCGCGCCGATGCCGCGGCGGCGGGCCGCCTGGCCGGGGGTGAAGATGAGCGCGCCCACCCCGACGTCGGGATCCTTGTCGGGGTCGTTCGGGTGCGCGTGGTGGCGGGTGTGCTTGCTGATCCACCAGCCGTAGCTCAGGCCGATGGCCAGGTTGCCGTGCAGGAGTCCGAGCACCCGGCTGGCGCGTGCCGAACCGAGGATCTGCCCGTGCCCGGCGTCGTGGCCGAGGAATCCCATCTGGGTGAACACGACAGCGAGGAATACCGCGACGATCAGCTGGTACCAGGACTCGCCCAGCAGCACGACGGCCGTCCAGCCGCCCAGGAACATGAGGGCCGTGACGGCGATTCGCGTGATGTAGTAGGCGTGCCGGCGCTCGAGCAGCCCTTGGGCCTTGATGCGGCGGGACAGGTCGGCGTACGGGGTGCCCCGGTTCCCTCGCCCGGGTGTGGCGTCGGTGGCGGAGCGTGGGGTGGGGATCACGGACGTCGTCAAGCTGGGGTCTCTCCTGCGGCTGAGGGGTTGGAACGTGAGCATCCCTGATACGGGGGTCGCGGGCCTGAAGCCGCGCGGTGTCGGAGGCGACCGGTGGGTTGACCGGGGCTAGGTGCGACACACCCGGCGCGCGGAGCGCGCGCCGGGTGTGTGAGAAGGCCTGTCAGATGACCCGGATGTCCTGGGCCTGCGGGCCCTTGGCACCCTGCGTGATCTGGAACTCCACGCGCTGGTTCTCGTCGAGGCTGCGGAAGCCGCTGGACGCGATGCCCGAGTAGTGGGCAAAGACGTCGGGGCCGCCGCCGTCGGGGGTGATGAAGCCGAAGCCCTTGTCGGCGTTGAACCACTTCACGATTCCGGTTGCCATGCCATCTCCTCTTCAGGCAGTTACGAAGCGATGGACGGCAATGCAAAAAAGCGCCTGGGACGATCCCCTCAGGCGCTTACATGACATCTGGAAAATCACATCGCAACGAATTACCCCTCCATGGTAGCGCAGCGGCACCCACGAGAACAAGGCTGTGACCAGGGTGACCCGTGATCAAGATCGCCGTCCGGCCCGCTTCCCGGGAGCGCTTTCGGGCATTCGGCACTGCGTCGCCGCTGCGGCTCCTAGCGTCTTGAACAGGAGAAACGCCGATGGAGGAGGCACGTCGTGCCCGAAGTTGTGCTGGAGCCGGCCGCGCGGGAGTTCGCGGAGGCCACGTCAAAGCCACCGTTCCTCTACGAGCTCGCCCCGCAGGCGGCCCGCGAGGTCCTCGACGACGCGCAGGCCGGTCCGGTCGACGCGCCACCGGTGGACGAGCGGTGGGTGACCGTCGGCGACGTCCGGGTCAGGATCGTGCGACCCCAGGGGGCCACCGGCCCGCTGCCGGTGGTGCTGTACGTGCACGGCGGCGGCTGGGTGCTGGGCAACTCCGGCACCCACGACCGGCTCGTGCGGGAGATCTCCGCGGGGGTCGGCGCGGCCGTGGTGTTCGTGGCGTACACGCCGTCGCCCGAGGCGCGCTACCCGGTGGCGATCGAGCAGGTCTACGCGGCGGCACGGTGGATCATGACCGACGGCGCGGCGTACGGCCTGGACGCCGCGCGGCTGGCCATCGCGGGCGATTCTGTCGGCGGCAACATGACCGCCGCGGTGACCCTGCTCGCGAAGCGTCGCGGTGACGTCAGGTTCGTCCACCAGTCGATGTACTACCCGGTCACGGACGCCGGGATGGACACGGACAGCTACCGCGCGTTCGCCGACGGGCCGTACCTGACCGCCAAGGCGATGGCCTGGTTCTGGGAGAACTACGCCCCGGACCACGCCGTGCGGGCGGAGATCACGGCCTCACCGCTGCGGGCGACCCTCGACGACCTTCGGGGCCTGCCGCCGGCGTTCGTGCTCGTGGACGAGGCGGACGTGCTGCGCGACGAGGGGGAGGCGTACGCCGCGAAGCTGCGCGCGGCCGGGGTGGCGGTCACGACCGTGCGCTACGACGGCATCTGCCACGACTTCATGATGTTGAACCCGCTCAGGGACACCAACGCCGCCAGGGCGGCCACCGCCCAGGCGATCGCGGTGCTGCGGCAGGCGCTCACGGCGAAGATCGTGGTGATCGGCGGCACCGGGCTGATCGGCGGCAAGCTCGTGAACGAGCTTCGCGGGCTCGGGCACGAGGTCGTGGCGGCCTCGCCGGGTACCGGTGTCAACTCCCTCACCGGGGAGGGCCTGGCGCAGGCGCTGGCGGGCGCCCAGGTCGTCGTCGACGTGACGAACTCGCCGTCCTTCGAGGACGCGGCCGTGATGGACTTCTTCACCACCTCCACCCGCAACCTGGTCGCCGCGGAGGTCGACGCGGGTGTCACGCACCACGTGGCCCTGTCGATCGTGGGAGTGGACCGTACGGCCGACAGCGGCTACTTCCGGGCGAAGTTCGCCCAGGAGAACCTGATCATGGCGTCCCCGATCCCGTACACGATCGTGCGGGCGACGCAGTTCTTCGAGTTCCTCGAGCGGATCGCCGACGACGCCACCGACGGGGACACCGTGCGGCTCTCGGCCGCGCTCATCCAGCCCATGGCGGCCGAGGACGTCGTCAAGGCCCTGGTCGAGGTCGCGGTCGGCCCCCCGGTGAACGGCACGGTCGAGGTCGCCGGGCCCCAGCGGTTCCCGCTCGACGACCTCGTCAGGCACCTGCTGGGTACCCGCGGCGACCCGCGCACGGTGGTCACCGATCCCCACGCGACCTACTTCGGGCTGGAACTGCAGGAACGCAGTCTCATCCCCGATGAGGGCCGCGCCCGCCTCGCCGCGACGCGTCTCGACGAGTGGCTGGGTCGTCAGCCGCGAAGGTAGGCGATGACGTCGGCGGCGCCGTAGTCGCCGTCGCGGCCCAGTTCCGGCAGGAAGGCCAGGTCCTGGCCGAGCGTGACCAGCGCCGGCTCGGCGTACCCGTCAGCGCGGTGCTGGCCCAGCCCGATCGTGGCCGTCAGCCCGTTGCACAGGCACCGCGCGCTCGCCGTGTCGGCCGCGCGCCCACCCTTGCGCACGTAGGCGTCGACCGGCTCGGCCGGGCAGCGGTAACCGACCCGGCCGTCATCCTTGCGGTACGGGGTACGCAGATAGCCGAGGTCGCACAGGCGCGGCCGGGTGGCGTACGCCTCCTCGTCGGACATCGTGCCCGCCAGGTGGACGACCTTGAACGGGAACCCGGTCGGTGAGACGGCGCCGTGGTTACGTACGAGCAGCGTGCCGTCGGCCGCCCCGGCCAGCAGCCGGCGGCGCAGCGCCGGGTCCAGGCCCGACTCGCGGCACAACGCGAACGCCGTCCCCACCTGTACCCCCGCCGCGCCGGCCTGGCGGGCCTCGACCAGCCGGTCCGGCGTGCCGTACCCGCCGGCCAGCCAGAACGGCAGACCCAGCTCCCGCACCCTGGCCACGTCGACCCGGTCCCGGGGGCCGTAGACCGGCTCGCCGTCGTCGGTGACCGCGAACCGCCCACGGGGACGGGCGCTGTGCCCGCCCGCCACCGGGGTCTCCAGCACGAACCCGTCCGGGCAGGTGGCCGGATCCCGGGCCAGGTAGGCGGCCAGCGTCGCCGAGGACACGATCGCCAGCAGTCGCGGCCTGCGCAGCGGCGGCAGCGCCGCGCCGAGCAGGCCCGGCGGGTCGAGGCGGACGGTGTGCCGTTCGCCGGTGGGCGCGCCGTCCACGGCGACCGACAACTCGGCCGGGGCGTGCCGGGTCAGCGCGTCCAGCAGCCGCGGGATCTCGGTGGGCAGCCCGGCGCCCATCAGGACCACGTCCACCCCGGCCAGCAGCGCGCCGTACAGGGCGGCCGGCGTGGCAAGTTGGATCTTCTCCAGGTAGTTGATGCCGACCGGCCCGCCGTGGCCAGCCTTGGCCAGGAACACCTCGACGAAGTTGCCCACCACGGCCAGTTCCAGCGCCTGCCTGCGCGGCGCCAGCCCGATGTGGTGGACGGGCCGGAAGGGCTCGCCCTGCGGCAGGCCGCCGGGGACGAAGAACCGGTCCAGGACCCGTTGGGCGAGTTCCGGCACCGGGAAGTGGGCCAGCGCCCGGCGCAGCTCGCCACCCGGATCGCCGCGCTGCAGCCGCCGGGCCAACAGCGCGTCCAGCGCCACCCCGGACACCACGCCCAGCTGGCCCGCGCCGGCGACCGCGCGGGCCAGCCGCCAGCCGGACACGCCGACGCCCATGCCGCCCTGAATGATGACCGGCAACGCCGCGCCGCCCACCCGCCACACGGCACCGGTCAACACCTGGGGGCCGACCTCGATCTCACTCACCGTAGGGCCTGTCCACGTCACCCGGCATCCGTTCCGCGCTCGAACATGTCGCAGCCCACCCTGCCGGCGTCGACCCCGGGCCCGGCACTGCCGAACGTCACCGCCGTGACGGACCAACGGCCCTACGTCCCGCCCGACCGTTCAGGCGGCCGGGGCGTGCTTGGCGAGGAAGTCCGTCACCAGGGTCTTCACCTCGTCCTCGACGAGCATCGGGATGCCGTGTCCCGTGACGGACGTCAGCACATGGTGCTCCGTACCGGGCGACGTCGTCAGCGGACCCAAGACCTTCACGTTCTCGGCCGCCCCGCTGTCGTAGTCGGAGGCGAGATAGAGGACCGGCATGGTCAGCTTGTTGACCACCTTCGTGAGATCCCTGCCGTCCGACTCGCCGCCGCTGGACAGCGCGACGACCGCCCCGACCGGCGGGGTGATCGTGGCCGCCGCCGCCAGGACGGCGCCGGCGCCCTTGGACGCGCCGATCAGGACGATCGTCGTGACGCCCTCCGCGCGCAGCAACGCGGCCGCCGCCGCGACGTCGTCCGCACCGCTGAGCTGTTCGGCATCGGACGACTCGCCGTGCCCGGCGAAGTCGAACGCCAGCACCCGGTACTGCTTGCCGGTGAAGATGCCGTGCTTGTCCTCCCACGCACAGCGGGAGCTGTTGGCCTGGTTCGCGAGCACGATTCCGGTGCCGCCCGCACCGAACACGGTCCCCCGGAGCTGGCCGCCCGCGCCGTTGGCGAAGGTGACCTGCCTGGCGGCGGACACGTCAACGGCGCAGTGGTCGAGCACCGGGCTCGGCTTCGCGGCGGCGGGCTGTCCGGTCTCCGAGCAACCGGCCACCAGCAGGAGGGCCAGCGCGGCGACAGCCACGGGTACGCGGGAACGACGGGACGAGAGCATGATGGACTCCGTTGAGACGGTGGGGGAAGTTAGCCACACCGATCCCCAGGTCGCCCACACGGTTCCCGCTTCCGACCGGCCGGGGCGAGAGGAACAGGCGGCGATGCCCGGGCGTCGTGCTCCAGGAGCGGCGCCCGGCCTCGTAGTGTCCGCTGGCATCATGGTGCCGGGCCGCTGGTGTGGTCGGGGGAGGTCCCGTTGGTGATGGGCGTGCGGCGTCCGGTCGCATTGATGCTGGTAGTGGCGGCTGTCCTGGTCGCTCTCGCCGCCGCCACCGTGGTGGTCGGCATGCAGGGAAAAGGGCCGCTGGGCACACTGCTGTGCGCGACCAGCATGACCAGCTACGACCGGATTCCGTCACCGGCACCGCTCCTGGAGGGCACGGTCACCCTACGGGCGGGGGAGAAGGTCAGCGTGGGCGGCTACGGCGATCCGCTGCCGCGCGACACCGCGCCCGAGCTGATCGGTGACGCGTCCGCGATCGAGCTGAGCAGCACCGTGGCGCCGACCGAGGAGCACTGCGACCGGGTCGTTTCCGGGTACCGCTTCCAGGTTCTTACCGCCGTGCGCCCGGTGACGCTGGAACTGCTGTCCCAGCGGCCGGCCCGCGTCCGGGTGACCGCTGCCTGATCGGTCAACCGGGACGCGGGCGTCGTCCGCCGGGGCCTACGGCAGCAGGGCAGCCGCGCGATCGATGTCGCTGTCGCGCACCACGACGGATCCGAAGTTGCGGACCGCCTGGTAGTACGTCCAGGCGAGGGACGTGCAGGCCGGCCGGACCAACGAGTTGTACGTGGCGCACTTGCGCTTGAGGTCCTCGTAGAACGCGCTGTCGAGGCGGCTCTTGTTCGCGTCGAACTGGCCGGCTGCCTTGTAGTTGCGGTAGCCGAAGTCGTGCCGGTAGCACGACAGCCTGAAGTCGAAGCCCAGCGGGTTGTCCGGGCTACTGGAGCAGTAGTCGGTGCTCCAGTCGAACGCGTACGAGGCCCAGGCCGCCTGGTTCTGCCGGGCCGAGTTCCAGGCGCTGTAGCTGGACGCGCTGGTCTGCGTCCAGCTGGACAGGACCGCCATCCTGTCCGTGGTGGCGGCGACGGCGGAGTGGCCGAAGCCGAGGACGACGACGAGGATGACGGCCAGCGGGATGGTGAGCCGACGGGTCATGGGTGACCTCCGAGGGGACGGTTACTGGTGAGTCACCAGAGGCCCTCAGTGTCGACTCATTCATGGACGTCGGCCTATATCGAAGGTGACCCTTCTCCATCCGCCGCGCAAACGGGCAAACCCGCACGGTCGTCAGGGCGTCCGCGCCGCCTCCAACTGGTTGACGAGCTGTTCCAACTGCGGTCGCTTCGCGGCGTCGGTGACGAACCCGACGAAGGGTCCGCCCTCGAACGTCAGCGTCACCTGGACCAGATGTTCGCGTTCGCCGCCGAACAGGCGCGTGCGCCGCGCGATGTCCTGCCAGGCCGCGCCCCGGAACGACGCCGCCGGGACCCGGGTCTTCGACTGCCCGCCGCGCAGTTTCTCGAACCACTCGCCGTCGAGCACCAACCGCTCGTTGGACTGGCCGTCCACAAAGATCATCGCGGGAGCGTAGCGAACCGCCGCTATGGCGCGGTAGTGCCCGTACGGGCGTCAGCCGCTCGGGTTGAGTTGCGGGTACACGGTGCGCACGTCCGCGGACAAAGCCGCTTTCGCCGGGGTGGCCCGGTCACCTCCTGAAGTGGTGCCGTCACCGTATGGCACCGGATGTCCGGGGTGGTTCAGCCGTGTGGTCACTCATGGACGCGCCGCGCTGGCGCGGGATGTGGGGCGCCTCGACCAGCCGGGCGCGAGCGCGGGTCAGTGGCGCCAGGGCGGCCGCCGCCGCGAGCGAGGCGACACCTGTCATGACCAGGAACCGCCAGTCGGCCAGCCAGGCGGCGAGCAGCGGCGTGCCGGAGCGCGACAGGGCGATCGGTACGGTCAGCACGGCGATGATGCTCCCGAAGCGGGCCGCGCCGAACGCGTCGGCCACGATGGACGGCCGCGCGATCACCCCGATGCCCTGCCCGAGCCCGACCGTGGCCACGCAGGCGACCGCCAGCCCGAGCGAGGCGCCCACGAGCGGCAGCGCCAACATGCCCAGGCCCTGTACGACGAACGAGACCGTGGTCACGCGCGTCATCCCGTACCGGCGCGCGAGCGGCGAGAGCGCGAGCCGCGAAACGACCATGAGGACCCCGACGATGGCGGGCATGGTGGTGGCGACGGCGACGGAATGGCCGATGTCGCGCAGGTAGGTGACGAGCATCAGCAGGAAGCCGGCGACCGCGCCGGCCTGGGCCAGGAAGGCGACCCCGATCAGATAGAGGCGCGGGTCGCGCAGCGCGGTGCCGACGGGCACGCCGGTTCGCCGCGCGACACGGCGTACGTGCACCGCGCGGGCGGGTACCGCCCACAGGTGCGCGGGCAGCGCGACGGCGGCGATCAGCCCGCCCATGACGAGCACGGCCGCCCGCCACCCGAGCGTGGACTCCAGCCAGCCGGCCAGCGGGTAGTACAGGCCGGTGGCCAGCCCGGTGATGGAGGTGACGGCGAGGATCGCCCGGTCGCGACTGTCGGCCTCCGTGGCGACGACGAGTACCGCGAAGGCCGCCTCGTACGTCGACATGGCCAGGGCCAGTCCGACCATCCCGAATGCCACGTAGAGGTGCGCGATCGACGTGGCCTGCGCCCACACGACGACCGCGACCACCGCGACCGCGGAGCCCACCGACATCAGCATCCGCCCACCGAACCGGTCGAGCAGGTGGCCGACCGGCACAGCGGCGATCGCGCCGACCAGGGTCGAGATCGTGGCCGCGCCGGCGACGGCGGGCCGGGAGGCGCCCAGGTCGGCGGCCATCGGGATGAGCAGCACCGTGAACGCCTGGATCAGCGCCCCGTACCCCACGGTCTGGGTCACGGCGAAGACTACGACGAGGCGTCGCCACGAGACGCCGTCCGCGCTCACTCAGGCGCCGATAAACAGATCGCTCCCATCGGTTAAATATAGATCGAGTCCCATCCGGGCTCAGAACCGGAAGGTGCAGCCCGCCACGCTCATCCGGCCCGGCGCGACCGTGGTCCACTGGCCGTTCCAGGTGCCGCCGTAGCTGGCGCAGATCGCCGGGCATTTGGCCTGAGCGTCAGCGTTGTTCCAGATCGGCCCCGCCAGTACGTCCATCGTGTGCTCGGTCGCGCCCGTGCGGGCGGCCGGCAACTCGATCTCGACCACGCTCATCGAACCCGGGACAACTGTCGTCCACTGCCCGGTGTAGCGGCCGCGGTGCGCGGCCGCGATCGCGGGCCCGATCCGTTGTGCCGCGGCGTTGTCGGCCAGCGGGCCGGCCGGCACGTTCACCGTGAACGTGGGTGTGTCGGCCCGCGCCGCGACCGCCGCTGAGGCGGGGTCGGCGAAGGCGGGCAGGTGCGCGGCGACAGGCGCGATGGCGGCACCCAGCAGAAAAACGCGACGATCCATTGAATGAAACCCTTTACTCGCATAGAAATTGAGCAAAATCATGCTAATTGCTCTCATACGATAAGAAGGCCAATGGTCGCGCGTGTTCCTGGGCCGGCGTCTTCCGCCGGGCGCCGCAGCGGTGCCGTCGGCCACGTTCGCCACGCCCCGCCCGTGCGGCGGCTAGCGGCGGTTGTAGCGGCGCATCGTCAGGTAGCCGAACGCGGCGACCATGACGACGCTTTCGGCGAACAGGATGGTGATGGCCTGCCCGTCGGGGCTGCCGCTCATGGTCGAGCGCACGCCGTCCACCAGGTGGGTGATCGGGTTGACCTTCACGAACGCCTGCAACCAGCCGGGCATGGTGGCCGGCTGCACGAAGACGTTGCTGAGGAACGTGAGCGGGAACAGGATCATCATGCTCACGCCCATGACGGACTTCTCCGTGCGCAGGACCAGCCCGAACCAGGTCCACACCCACGACAGGGCGAACGAGAAGACGACCAGCAGGCCGATGCCGGCCAGCACGCCGACGGCACCGCCGGCCGGCCGGTAGCCGAGGACCAGCCCGACGCCGAGGATCACCACGGCGGCGAGCACGTAGCGGAGCAGGTCGCCGAAGATCATGCCGACGAGCGGGGCGGGCCGCCAGACCGGCATGGAGCGGAACCGGTCGAAGACGCCCTTCTCGATGTCGATGTTCAGGCCCAGGCCCGTGTACATCGTGATCATCACGACGCTGGTGACCATGATGCCCGGCAGGAAGAACTGCAGGTACTCCCTGGGGGAGCCGGCCAGCGCGCCGCCGAACAGGTACGTGAACATCAACGTCATGATGATCGGGAAAGCGGTCACATCGAACAGCTGCTCGGGTACGTGTTTGATCTTGAGCAGGGCGCGCCAGCCGAAGGTCAGCGACGTCGCGAGCGCGTTCGGCCGCCGCGGGCGCTCGCCCGGTGCCAGCACGGCGCTGAGCGCGGCGGCCGAGGGCGTGTAGACAGCGGCGTCCGACTGCGTGGCGGTGGTCATCGGGTGGCCTCCAGTTCGTCGTGGTGCGGCGCCGGCCGATCGGTCAGCGCCAGGAACACCTCGTCCAGGCTGGGCTGGCCGAGTGAGAAGTCGTCGACGACAATGCCCGCCTCGGCCAGCGCGAGCAGCGTCCGGGACGCCTGCGCGCTCGCGCCGAGGTCGTCACCGTCGGCGGTCACCCGGGCGGTCAGGGACGTGAGGTCAGCCTCCGGCTGAACGACCGCGTCCAGCGTCTTCGCCAGGATCGCGGCGGCCTCCTCGCGCTGGGCGGCGTCGCGCAGTCGCAGGTGGACCGTGCCGGCGCCGATGGACGACTTCAGCTCGCCCGGGGTGCCCTCGGCGATCACCCGCCCGTGGTCGACCACGGCGATGCGCCCGGCCAGCCGGTCGGCCTCGTCCAGGTACTGCGTCGTCAGGAGCACGGTCGTCCCGCGAGCCACCACGACCCGGATGATGTCCCACACCTGGCTGCGGCTGCGCGGGTCCAGCCCGGTCGTCGGCTCGTCCAGGAAGAGCAGGTCGGGCGTGTTGAGGATGCTCGCCGCGATGTCCAGGCGTCGCCGCATGCCGCCGGAGTATTTCTTCACCTGGCGTTCGGCCGCGTCGGTGAGCCCGAAGGCCTCCAACAGCCGCGCGGCGCGCTCGCGCGCGGCCGGCTTGGCGTAGCCGAGCAGCCGGCACAGCAGGATGAGGTTCTCCTGTCCGGTCAGGTCCTCGTCCACGGACGCGTACTGGCCGGTGAGGCTGACCCGGGAACGGACCGCGTCGGCTTCGCTGACCACGTCGTGGCCGAAGACGCGCGCCTCGCCGGCGTCCGGGCGCAGCAACGTGGCGAGCACCCGCACGGCCGTGGTCTTGCCGGCGCCGTTCGGGCCGAGCAACCCGTACACCGAGCCGGCCGGCACCCGCAGGTCGAGGCCCGCGAGCGCGCGCGTGTCGCCGAACGATTTCTCCAGGCCGGCGGCCTCGATCGCGAACTCCCCCATGCCGTGATCCCTTCGTCGAGGTGCTGCCGGGACGGAGGCTACCCACCGGGTCCGACAGTACCGACGGTTCCCCGTTTCCGGGCCGCGAGCGCCGGGTACCCCAAGTCACCGTATTCAGGGGGAGGGGCAACCATGGACGAGGCCGGGCCGCGCAGCAGATGGCGTCCGAGCTGGCTACTCGCCGCGTACGCCAAGGTTATCGTGCGGCTGCGCTGGCTCGTCGTGCTGTTCTGGGCCGCGGCGACCGCGGCCTCCGTGCTGTACCTGCCGGCCGTCGGCGCCGGCGGCTCCGACCTCAACGACCTCGTCTCCACGGACAACCCCGCCATCCAGAGCGAGCTGCGCTCGTTCGAGAAGTTCGGCTTCCCGCTGCTCAGCCGCGTCGCCGTCGTACAGCGCAACCCGGAAGGGCTGCCGGTGTCGACGCAGACCGAGGCGGTCGCGCGGGCCCGCGCGGTGACCGAGGGCAAGCACCCCGACCTCAAGCCCATCCTGGCCGCCGCGCCCGTCATGAACACCATGGGCCTGTTCCCGGGCTCGAAGGAGGACAGCACCACCGTCATCACGCTGCTGTTCACCGCGCCGGACGTCAGCCTCGCCGACCAGGTGGAGGCCGCCGAGAAGTTCGTCGCCGCCCTCTACGGTCCGGATGACGCCGTCGTCGGGGTGACCGGCTCGGTGCCGGCCCGCGTCGAGCAGGGCGACCTGGTGCTGTCGTCGCTGCCGTGGCTGGAGACGGCCACGGTCGTCGCGGCGTTCCTCATCATCGCGATCGCGTTCCGGTCGTTCGTCGCGCCGCTGCTGGCCCTGGTCGTCGCGGGCACCGCCATCCTGCTGACGTTGCACATCGGCGGGGCGGTCGCGCTGCGCCTGGGTGTGCCCGTTCCCCAGGAGACGCAGCCGCTGCTGGTCGCCCTGTTGCTCGGCGTGGTCACCGACTACGTGGTCTTCTACCTTTCCGGCGTACGGGCACAGTTCGCGCAAGGGGCCGGCCGCCTCCCGGCGGCGGAGCACGCGACCGCCCGGTTCACCGCGATCATCGTGACGGCCGGGCTGACGGCCGCGGCCGGCACGGGCGCGCTGATCGTCGCGGACTCGCCGGCGTTCCGGGCGTTCGGCCCCGGCATGGCCCTCGCCGTGCTCGTCGGCATGGTCGTCGCGGTGACGCTCGTGCCCGCCCTGCTGGCGATCCTCGGCCCGGTGGCGCTGTGGTCGCGGCGCCGCCGCTCGGCACCCGACATCGCCGAGGCGGAGGCGGAGCGGACCGGAAGCGGGCGGGGCGCGTGGCTGCTCACCCGGCGCTGGTTCGCACCCGTCGTCGTGCTCGCCTGTGTGGGCGGGCTGCTGGCCGCCGCGTACCCGCTGCGGCACATCGCGCTCGGGGTGTCGTTCGTCGAGGCGCTGCCCACGAGCCACCCGGCCCGGCAGGCCGCCGACCAGGCCGAGAAGGGCTTTGTCGAGGGCATCCTGTCGCCCACCGAGCTGATGGTCGAGGGTCCCGGCGTGGCGGCCAAGAAGCAGCAGCTGCTCGCGTTGCAGCGGGCGCTCGGCCAGCAGCCGGGTGTGGCCGCCGTGGTCGGACCGGGCGATGACGCCATCCCGCAGGAGCTGGCGCTGTTCCAGGCGCCGGACGGCACCGCGGCGCGCTACCTGCTCGTACTCACTGATGAAGCCCTCGGCGCGCGGGCGGTGCACACCATCACGGGCCTGCAGGACCGACTGCCCGGGTTGCTGCGCGACGCCGGCCTGGCCGATACCCGGGCCAGCCTCGGCGGCGACACGGCCATCGCCGACGTGATCGTCGACCAGACGGTGAGCGACCTGGGCCGCATCGCGATCGCGGCGCTGCTGGCGAACCTGCTGTTCCTGGTGCTGTACCTGCGGGCGCTCGTCGCGCCGGTCGCGCTCGTGATCTGCAGCGTATTGGCCATCGGCGCGACGCTGGGGCTGACCACGTGGCTGTTCCAGGACGTGCTCGGCGGCGACGGGCTGACGTTCTACGTCCCGTTCGCTGTTGCCGTGCTCCTGCTCGCGCTCGGCTCCGACTACAACATCTTCGGCGTGGGCCCCGCGTGGAAGGAGGCGCGCGGCAGACCCCTGCCCGAGGCGCTCGCCATCACGCTGCCCCACTCGGCCCGCGCGATCCGCATCGCGGCGTTCACCCTCGCGGTCAGCTTCGGCCTGCTGGTCCTCGTGCCGCTGCGACCGTTCCAGGAGTTGGCGTTCGCGCTGTCGGTCGGCATCCTCATCGACGCCTTCATCGTCCGATCGCTGCTCGCCCCCGCGCTCCTCACGGTGCTGGGCCCGGCCAGCGCCTGGCCCAGCCGCCAGCTGCCCCCCGAGGAGGAGACGCCCGAGGCCGAGCCCGCGCTGGCGGATTCCCCGCCGCAGCAGCCGACACCCGTGCGGGTTGTGGAGTGAACGGGTCGCCATACCGGTCAACGAATCCACAACCTCGCACGCCGCTCGAAACGTGGTCTGCGGACGCGGGTGGCTGGAGCGGAGATTGCGGCCCAGCGTGGGACCTTCGCCTCTGGTACGGGCGGCCAGCGCGCTCGTAGCCTTGCCGGCATGTCCCGCGTTCGTGTGCCCGGGCCGCTGGCCGGCCGGCGGTTCGCCGTGCCGATGAGCGGACGGCACGTGCGCCGGGACTTCGATGAGCGGTGTCCGGCCCGCTGAGCTGAGTTTCTGCCAGCGGGCCGGCGTCGGCCCGATCCCCACACCCGCACGCGCGGGTGCCGTCATCGTGCCGAGGGCCGCATGCTCGACGATCTTCGTGCCGTGGTGCGCCGCGATCCGGCGCTCTACGGCGTACATCTTCCTGAGGTTCTTCTCTATCCTGGGCTGTGGGCGGTCTGGGGCCACCGGGTGGCGCACCGGCTGTGGCGATGGCGGGTGCCGTTCGTGCCCCGGGCGCTGTCGCAGGCGCTGAGGTCGGCGACCGGCATCGAGATCCACCCGGGCGCCACGATCGGCCGGCGGCTGTTCATCGACCACGGCGCCGGCGTCGTCATCGGCGAGACGGCGGTCGTCGGGGACGACGTCACCATGTACCACCAGGTCACCCTCGGCGGGCGCGGCTGGTGGCGGGACGGCAAGGGCAGCCGGCGCCACCCGAGCGTCGGCGACCGGGTGGTGCTCGGCGTCGGCGCCACCGTCCTCGGCCCCGTCCGCATCGGCGACGATGCGCGCGTCGGCGCCCACGCGCTCGTGCTGAGCGACGTTCCCCCCGGCGCGCGCGTCAACGCGCCACCATCCACCATGGAGGAGGCACCACTGTGGCCACGTATTCCAGTGTCCTTGACCTGATCGGCCGCACCCCGCTGGTCGAGCTGACCCGCTTCGGCGCGGATCTTCCGGTACGGCTGTTCGCCAAGCTGGAGGCGGCCAACCCGGCCGGCAGCGTGAAGGACCGCATCGCGCTCGCCATGATCGAGGCGGCCGAGGCGCGCGGGCAACTCGCGCCGGGCGCCCAGATCGTCGAGCCGACCAGCGGCAACACCGGAATCGGCCTGGCCATGGTCGCGGCCGTGAAGGGCTACCGGATCACGTTCACGATGCCGGAGAGCATGAGCGTCGAACGGCGCGCCCTGCTGGCCGCGTACGGCGCTGAGCTGGTGCTCACGCCGGCCGCCCTGGGCATGCCCGGGGCCATCGCGGAGGCGCGCCGGCTCGCCGAGCGCGAGGGGTGGTACCTGCCGGCGCAGTTCGACAACCCGGCCAACCCGGAGGTCCACCGGCGCACCACCGCCCTGGAGATCTGGGACGACACCGCTGGCGCGGTCGATGTCGTCGTCGCGGGTGTGGGCACGGGCGGCACGGTGACCGGGGTCGGCCAGGTGCTCAAGGAGAAGAAGCCCGAGGTGCGGGTCGTGGCCGTGGAGCCGGCGGAGTCGCCGGTGCTGTCCGGGGGCGTCGCGGGACCGCACGGCATCCAGGGCATCGGCGCCGGGTTCGTGCCCGGAGTGCTCGACACCGGCGTTTACGACGAGATCGCGCGGGTCAGCGTCGACGAGGCACGGGCGGCCGCCCGGCGCCTGGCGGCGTCCGAGGGGATCCTGGCCGGCGTGTCCAGCGGCGCGGCGCTGCACGCGGCGACACGGGTCGCGGCGTCCGCGGGCGCGGTGGTCGTGGTCGTCCTGCCCGACACCGGCGAGCGCTACCTGAGCACCCCGCTGTTCGCGGGCTAGCAACCGCGGGGGTTGTGGATTCTTTGGCCGGTATAGCGACCCATTGAATCCACGACCCCCGCCGTACCGGCGCGCGTACAGCGGACGTACAAGGGGCGTACATGCTGGCCTGGCTAGCGTGCGATCATGACCGTCGCCCCGTGTTCGCCCGAGCAGGTGCGGGTGTGGCTGGCCAGCCAGTTGGCCGGCGATCAGGTCGCGGTGCCCAACGCGACATTCGGGCTGCGCCTGCGCGGCCCGTTGGACGTCGGCGCGCTCAAAGCCGCGTTCGCCGCGGTGGTCGCCCGCCACGAGGCCCTGCGGACCGTCTACCTCGCCCCGCGGGCCGGGGGTACGGGCGTGCGCCAGCGGGTCGTCGAACCCGGGGACGTCGCGCCGGACTGGCTGACCGGGGTGGACCTGCGCGACGTGCCGGCGGCCGACCGGGAGGCGCGCGCCCAGGAACTCGCCGCCCGCGCGGCCGCCCGGCGCTTCGACCTCGGCCGGGCGCCGCAGTTCCACGCGTGGCTGCTGCGGGTCGCCGACGACGAGCACATCCTGCTGTTCGTCGCGCACCACATCAACTTCGACGAGCGCTCCATCGACGTGGTGGTCGCCGACCTCGCCGCCGCCTACGGGCACGCGGAGCAGGAGCCCTTGCCGGCCAGCTACGCCGGGTACGCCGGGTGGGCCAACGAACGCCTGGCCGGCCCGGACGCCGACCGGCGCCTGGCGTACTGGCGGGAGCGGCTGGCCGGCGTGCGACCGCTCGACCTGCCGATCCGGCGCGGCGCCAACGGTTCGACGACCGAGAGTGTGCGGGTCAGCCTGCCGGCCGGCACGGTGGACCGGCTGCGCGACGCCGCCGGCCGCGGGGTGACCCCGTTCGTGGCGCTGCTGACCGTACTGAAACTGGTGCTGCGGCGCTACAGCGGGGAGCCGGACATCACCGTGGGCACGGTGTCGTCCGGGCGGCAGCGGCTGGCGTGGGAACCGCTGGTCGGGTGCTTCTACAACCTGCTGGCCCTGCGCACCGACCTCGCCGACGCGGACACGTTCGCGCAGGCGGCGACAAAGGTGCGCCGTACGGTCGTCGAGGCGATGCTGCGGGAGGCGCCGTTCGACCACGTCGTGGTGGCCGTGCGGCCCGACCGCGTGCCCGGTGTGCACCCGTTGTTCCAGGTGACCCTCGCGGTGCACGGGCACCGGGACGGCTACGGGACCTGGCCCGGCCTCGACGTGGACGTGTGGCATCACGAGGTGGGCGCGCAGGCGCTCGACCTGGCCATCGACGCGACCGTGCGGCCCGACGGCGGCGCGGATCTGACGTTGCGGCACCCGGTGGGCGCGTTCGAGCCGGGGTCGGTGGCGCGGCTGGCCGCCCACCTGTGCGCGTTCGCCACGGCGCTGGCCGCCGATCCGGGGCGCCCCCTGCGGGCGACCCCCATGGCGCCCGCCAGCGAGACGGCCGAGCTGCGGCGGTGGAACGACACGGCCGTGCCGGTGCCCGACCGCACCGTCCTCGACCTCATCCGGGAGCGGGCCGCCGCCGCGCCGGACGCCGTCGCCGCCCACGAACTCACCTACCGGGAGCTGATGGCACGGGTCGACACGCTGGCCGGGCGGCTGCAGGGCGCCGGCGTGCGCCCCGGTGACCTCGTCGCCATCTGCCTCGACCGTGGGATCGACCTGCTCGCGGCGCCCCTCGCGGTGTGGCGGGCCGGGGCCGCGTACCTGCCGGTCGACCCCGACTACCCGCCGGCCCGGCAGGCGTTCGTGCTGGCCGACTCGCGGGCCACCTGCGTCGTGACGGCCGCGAACCGCGCCGGCGACCTGCCCGGACACGAGGCGACCGTGGTGCTCGTCGACGACCCGGCGGGCGCGCCCGCGCCGGTCGAGGCCCGCACCGACCTGGCGTACGTGCTCTACACCTCCGGTTCCACCGGCCGGCCCAAGGGTGTCGAGATCGGGCACGCGGCCCTGACGAACTTCATCCTCGGCATGCGCGACCTGCTCCACGCCGGCGCGGGCGACCGGTGGCTGGCGGTCACGTCGCTGGCCTTCGACATCGCCGGCCTGGAACTGTTCCTGCCGCTCGTCACGGGCGCGAGCCTCGTGATCGCCGACGACGCGACCGGCCGCGACGGCCGCGCCCTCGCCGCGCTCGTCGAGCGGCACCGCGTGACCCACGTGCAGACCACCCCGTCGCGGTGGCGGCTGCTGCTCGCGGCCGACTTCGCCAGCCGGGTCACGGCCCTCGTCGGGGGCGAGGCGCTGCCGCTCGACGTGGCCCGCGACCTGCGCGGTCGGGTCACGCGGCTGGTCAACGTGTACGGCCCCACGGAGACGACCATCTGGTCGACCGCGTGGGAGGTGCCGGCCGACCCGCGTGAGGTCGTCATCGGCCGCCCGATCGCGAACACCCAGGTCCACGTCCTCGACCCGGACGGGCGGCCCGCGCCGGTCGGCGTGCCCGGCGAACTGTGCGTCGGCGGCGCCGGGGTGGCGCGCGGCTACCTGGGCCGCCCGGCGCTGACCGCCGAACGGTTCGTGCCGAACCCGGTCGACGGCGGGCGCATGTACCGCACCGGCGACCGGGCGCGCTGGCGCGGCGACGGGGTCATCGAGTTCCTCGGCCGGCTGGACAACCAGATCAAGCTCGCCGGGCACCGCATCGAGCCGGGCGAGATCGAGGCCCGCCTCGCCGACTGCGACGGCGTCGCCCAGGCGGCCGTCATCGCGGTCCCGGTCGACGGGACGACGCAGCTCGTCGCGTACCTCGTCGGTGACGCCGTCGACCCCGTGGCCCTGCGCGCCGCGCTCGCCCGCGTACTGCCCGCCTACCAGGTGCCCACCTACTTCGTGGCGCTCGACGCGTTGCCCATGACCCCGAACGGCAAGCTCGACCGCGCGGCGCTGCCCGCGCCGGGCCGCGCGGCCGCGGCGCGGACCGCCTACGAACCCCCGGGTACGCCCACGCAGGCGCTGCTGGCCGAGGTGTGGTCGCAGGTGCTCGGCGTCGAGCGGGTGGGCGCCGCTGACGACTTCTTCGTGCTCGGCGGGCACTCCCTGCTGGCCATGCGGGCCGCCGTCGGGGTGTCCGAGGCCGTCGGGGTCGACGTGCCCGGGCTGCTCGTCTTCGCCCACTCCACGCTGCGCGACCTGGCCGCCGCCGTCGACCGGCTGCGCGCGGAGGCGGGGCCCGTCGCCCCGCCCGGTCACGCGGGCCCGGCACCGGGCGACGCGTTGCCGCTGACGTTCGGGCAGGAGCGGCTGTGGTTCCTCAACCAGCTCGACCCCGGCGACGCCTCGTACAACATCCCGCTCGTCTACCGGCTGCGCGGGCCCGTCGACGCGCGCCTCCTGGAGGCGGCGCTCGGCGACGTCGTGGCCCGGCACGACGCGCTGCGGCTGCGTTTCACCGAGCACTACGGGGAGCCGACCCAGTCGGTCACCCCGTCGGGGAGCGTGGCGCTGGAGGTGCTCGACACCGCGGGGGAGCCCGACCCGGTGGGTTCGGCGGGCGCGCTGATCTCGGGACGTACGAACGCGGCTTTTGATCTGACGGCCGGCGGGCTGCTCCGCGCGACGCTCGTGCGGGTCGGTGCGGACGACCACCTGCTCTGCCTGGTCGTGCACCACATCGTCGCCGACGGTACGTCCCTGGCGATCATCCTGCGGGACCTGCACGAGAGCTACCGGGCGCACCGCGACGGGGCGGCGGCGCGGCTGCCCGAGCTGCGCTGGGGCTACGCGGACTACGCGGTCTGGCAGCAGCGCTCGCTCGCCGAGCTGACCACAGTGGACGAGGCGCGCGCCTACTGGCTCGACCGGCTCGCCGACCTGCCCATGCTGGACCTGCCCACCGACCGGCCCCGATCGGCAGCGCCGGCCGTCGGTGGCGTGGTGCGCGCCCGGGTGCCCACCGAACTGATCACGCGGCTCGAACGGCTGGGCGCGGGGCGGCGGTGCACGCCGTTCATGGCGCTGATAGCCGCCTACCAGCTGCTGCTCGCCCGGCTCACCGGGCAGCCGGACGTGGTCGTGGGCTCGTCCGGCTCCGGGCGCACCCGCGCCGAGCTGACCGACGTCGTCGGCCTGTTCGTGCACACCCTCGTGCTGCGCGGCGACCTGAGCGACGACCCGACGTTCGCCGAACTGCTCGATCGCACCCGGGCGGCCGCGCTGGACGCGATGCGCCACCAGGATGTGCCGTTCGAGCAGCTGCTGCGCGGCCTGCCGGTGACCCGCGACGCCAGCCGCACCCCGGTGTTCCAGACCATGTTCCTGCTGCACACCGAGAACACCGTCGAGGTGCCCGTACTGCCCGGCGTGGCGGCGACGCTCGCCGACGACGGGTTCCGGCAGGCCAAGTTCGACCTCATGGTCGACGCGTGGCGGGTCGCCGACGGGCTGGACCTGTCGGTCAGCTACCGCGCCGACCTGTTCGACGAGGCGACCGTGCGCCAGTGGACCGACCTGTTCGTGGCCCTGGTGCGCGCCGTCGTGGACGCCCCCGACCGGCCGGTGGCGGCGCTCGACCTGCTGCCGGCGCAGCGGCGCGACGTGCTGCTCGCGCTGGGACGCGGCGCGCCCGGGCGGCCCTTCGCGCTGCTCGCGGCCGTGCGGGAGCGGGCCGCCGCCGCGCCGGACGCCGTGGCGGTGGCCTGCGGCCCGCGGACGCTCACCTACCGGCAGCTCACCGAGCGGGCCAACCATCTGGCCGGCGAGCTGGTCGCGCGCGGCGCCGGGCCGGACCGGCCGGTGGCCGTCGGCCTGGACCGCTCGCCCGAGCTGATCGTCGCCCTCCTGGCGGTCCTCGCCTCGGGCGCGGCGTACCTGCCGGTGGACCTGACCTACCCGGACGCCCGGATCGCGCTGATGCTGCACACCGCCGGTGCCCGGCTCGCCCTCACCAGCGCGCCGGAGCGGTTCGCCGGGCTGCCCGAGGTCGTGACCCTCGGCCCCGACTCGCCGGCCGCCCCCGCGGGTCCCGGCATCGAGCCCGCCGACGCGGACCTCGCCTACGTGGTGTTCACCTCCGGGTCGACGGGGACGCCCAAGGCCGTCGGGGTCCCGTGGGGCGCGCTCGCGTCGCGCGTCGGGTGGATGCGCGACGCGTACGCGTTGACGGCGAGCGACGTGGTCGCCCAGGTGGCGTCCGTGAGCTTCGACGCGCATGTGGAGGAGATCTGGCCGGCCCTGTCGGTCGGCGCCCGGCTGCTGCTCGTGCCCCCCGGCGAGCAGCCGCCGGACGTGTGGCACGCCGGCGTGACCGTGCTGGACCTGCCCACCTCGTACTGGCACGCGCTCGTCGCCGAGGGCGACGGGGTGGGCTGGCCGGCCGCCCTGCGGCTGCTCATCCTGGGCGGCTCGGCGGTGCGCCCGGACGTGTACGCGCGCTGGCGGGCGCGCTTCGGTGACCGGGTACGGGTCGTGAACACGTACGGGCCCACGGAGGCGGCCGTCATCGCGACCGCCGGCGACCTGTCGGCATCCGATGTGGACGGACGCGTCTCCATGGGCGGCCCGCTGTCGGACACCAGTGTGTACGTCCTCGACGGCGCGTTGCGGCTTGTGTCGCCGGGCGTGGTCGGCGAGCTGTGCGTGGGCGGCGCCGGCCTCGCGCGCGGCTACCTGGGGCAACCCGGGGCGACCGCCGAGCGGTTCGTCCCGAACCCCTTCGCGCCGGGGCGCCTCTACCGCACGGGCGACCGGGTGCGGTGGCGGGCCGACGGGGTGCTGGAGTTCGTCGGCCGCGTCGACGAGCAGGTGAAGGTGCGGGGGTACCGGGTCGAGCCGGGCGAGGTGGCCGCCGCGCTGCAGGCCGTACCCGGGGTGGGAGAGGCGTTCGCGGCGGCGTTGCCCGACGGGGGCGGCGGGCACACGCTGGTCGGTTGGGTGACCGGCCCGGTGGACCCGTCGGTCGTCCGCGAGCGGGTGGCCGAGGTGCTCCCCGCGTACCTGGTGCCCTCGGCCGTGGTGGCCGTGGACGCGATCCCGTTGACGGTCAACGGCAAGGTCGACGTCCACGCGCTGCCGCGCCCGGACGCCCGGGCCGGGGCGGGCGAGTACGTCGTGCCGCGCGGCGGTGCCGAGGAGCTGGTCGCGTCCGTGTGGGCGCACGTGCTGGGGGTCGACCGGGTCGGCGCGGGCGACGACTTCTTCGCCCTGGGCGGGCACTCGCTGCTCGCCGCGAAAGCCGCCGCGCGGCTGCGGGCCCTGGCGCACCGTGACGTCCCGGTCGGCCTCGTGTTCCGGCACCCCCGGCTGGCCGACTTCGCGGCGGCGCTCGGCGGCCTGGCGGACGCCCCCGGCGACGGGCCTCTCATCCCGCGCCGGCCCGCCGACCTGGTCGAGCTGCCGCTGACGTTCGGGCAGGAGCGGCTGTGGTTCCTCGACCGCCTCGAACCCGGCGACCCGTCCTACAACATCCCCCTGGCGTACCGGCTGCGCGGGCCGGTCGACGCGGACGCGCTGGAGCGCGCGCTCGGCGTGGTGGAGGGCCGGCACGAGGCGTTGCGGATGCGGTTCGCCGAACGCGACGGCGAGCCCGTCCAGGTGGTCGCGCCGCCCGGCGGGGTGCGCCTGGAGCGGCTCGACGCGTCCGGCGCGGCCGATCCGCTCGGGGCGGCGCACGGGCTGGTCGCCGCGCGGACGAACCGGGGGTTCGAGCTGGACAACGGTGCTCCCGTGCGCGCGGTACTCGTGCGGGTCGCGGCCGACGACCACCTGTTCTGCCTGGTCGTCCATCACATCGTCGGCGACGGCCGGTCGATGGCGTTGATCGTCGCCGAGCTGGGCGCCGCCTACGCGGCCCTGCGCGAGGGGCGGGCCCCCGACCTGCCGGCGCTGCGCATCGGGTACGGCGACGTGGCCGTGTGGCAGCGCGGGCGAGCCGACGCGGACCCGCCACAGGAGGAGTACTGGCGGCGGCTGCTCACCGACCTGCCCGTGCTCGACCTGCCCACCGACCGGCCCCGGCCCACCGAACGCGGCCACGACGGCGACCACCTGCGGGTCGTCGTACCGGCGCCGCTCGTCGCCCGGCTGCACGAGCTCGCGCTCGCCCAGCACGGCACCCCGTTCATGGTGCTGCTGGCCGCCTACCAACTGCTCCTGTGCCGCCACGCCGGCCAGGCGGAGGTGATGGTCGGCTCCACGATGGAGCACCGGCCCCTGCCCGAACTGGACCCGGTCGTGGGGTTCTTCGTCAACACGCTCGTGCTGCGCGGCGACGTGGGCGGCGACCCGAGCTTCCGGGAACTGCTGGCCCGCACCCGCGAGTCTGCGCTGGCCGCCTACGCGCAGCAGGACGTGCCGTTCGAGCGCCTGCTGGGGCGCCTGGACCTGCCCCGCGACCTGGGCCGCACCCCGCTGTTCCAGACGATGTTCGTGCTGCACACGGAGCAGCACGCCGGCACCCAGGTGCTGGCCGGCACCCGCGCCGAGTACGTGGACGGGCAGTTCCGGCAGGCCAAGTTCGACGTGAGCCTCGACGTGTGGCCGGACGGCGACACGCTCATCGCGGCGTTCAACTACCGCACGGACCTGTTCGACCGGGCCACGATCGCCGCGCTGGCCGGCCGGTTCGTGGCGCTGCTCGCGGCGCTCGTCGACGCCCCGGACGCGCCCGTCTCGGCGCTGGAGCTGATGTCGGCCGGCGAACGGGAGCGGCTGCTGGCGCTGGGCACCGGTCCGGCCGGCCCGGCGCCGGTCGACGTCGTGGCGCTGATCCTCGACCAGGCGCGCCGGGCGCCGGACGCGGTCGCGGCGACGTGCGGACCGCAGCGGCTGACCTACGGGGAGCTGGACGCGCGGTCCGGGGCCGTGGCCGCCGCGCTCGCCGCCCGCGGCGCCGGCCGGGTCGCGGTGGCGTTGGAGCGGTCCACCGACCTGATCGTGGCGCTGCTCGGCGTGCTGCGGGCCGGTGCGGCGTACGTGCCCCTCGACCTGGACTACCCCTCGGCGCGGCTGGCCCTCATGGCGGCCCACAGCGGGGCGTCGGTGCTGCTGACCCGGTCGGAGGTGGCCGACCGGTGCGCGTACCTGGGCCTGGACGCGGTGTGCGTCGACGCGCTGCCGCCCGCGCCCGTGGCGGGGGACCGCGCCGGCGACCTCGCCTACGTGGTGTTCACCTCCGGGTCGACCGGGACACCCAAGGCCGTCGGGGTCCCGTGGGGCGCGCTCGCGTCGCGCGTCGGGTGGATGCGCGACGCGTACGCGTTGACGGCGAGCGACGTGGTCGCCCAGGTGGCGTCCGTGAGCTTCGACGCGCATGTGGAGGAGATCTGGCCGGCCCTGTCGGTCGGCGCCCGGCTGGTGCTCCTGCCGCCGGGCGAGCAGCTGCCGGACGTGTGGGGCGCCGAGGTCACCGTGCTGGACCTGCCCACCTCGTACTGGGACGCGCTGGTCGCCGAGGGCGACGCTATGGCCTGGCCGGCCGCCCTGCGGCTGCTCATCCTGGGCGGCTCGGAGGTCCGGCCGGACGTCTACGCGCGCTGGCGGGCGCGCTTCGGTGACCGGGTACGGGTCGTGAACACGTACGGGCCCACGGAGGCGGCCGTCATCGCGACCGCCGGCGACCTATCGGAATCCGATATCGGCGGGCGCGTGTCGATGGGCCGGCCGCTGTCCCACACCACCGCCTATGTGGTCGACGACGCGCTGCGGCTCGTGCCGCCGGGCGTGGTCGGCGAGCTGTGCGTGGGCGGCGCGGGCGTGGCCCGGGGCTACCTGGGGCAGCCGGGGCTGACCGCCGAGCGGTTCGTCCCGGACCCCTTCGCGCCGGGGCGCCTCTACCGCACCGGCGACCGGGCGCGCTGGCGCGGCGACGGGACCCTGGAGTTCGCCGGCCGCGTCGACGAGCAGGTCAAGGTGCGCGGGTACCGCGTCGAGCCGGGCGAGATCGCGGCCGCGCTGCGCTCGGTGCCGGGGGTGGGGGAGGCGTTCGCCGCCGCGCTGCCGGACGCGACCGGGACGCACCGGCTGGTCGCCTGGATCACCGGTGACGCGGACGCGGCCACCGTGCGCAAACAGGTCGGCGAGCTGCTGCCCGCCCACCTCGTCCCGTCGGCCGTGGTCGCCGTCGACGCGATCCCGCTGACGGTCAACGGCAAGGTCGACGTGCGCGGCCTGCCGCTGCCGGACGCCCGGGCCGGCGCGGGCGAGTACGTGGCGCCCCGCAACGCCGCGGAGGAACTCGTCGCCGAGATCTGGGCGCAGGTGCTCGGCGTCGAGCGGGTCGGCGCCGGCGACGACTTCTTCGCCCTCGGCGGGCACTCGTTGCTCGCCATGAAGACGACCGCGCGGCTGCGCGCGGCCACCGAAATGGAGATCCCCGTGCGCCTGCTGTTCCAGCACACCACGGTCGCCGAGCTGGCGGCGGCGGTCGAGGAGCTGCTCCTGGCCGACCTCGACCGCCTCTCCGACGAGGAGGCCGCGCTGCTGCTGGACGGTGCCCGGTGACGACCGCGGAGCTGTCGGCCGTCAAGCGCCAGCTGCTCGAACAGCGGCTACGCGGGCGGGCCGGGCACGCCATCAAGGCCCGGCCGGCCGGGGAGACGCCGCCCCTGTCGTACGCGCAGGAGCGGCTGTGGTTCATGGACCAGTTCGCGCCCGGCTCGACCGCGTACACGATCCCGGTCGTGCTGCGGCTGCGCGGCGCCCTGCGGGCCGGCGCGCTCGCCGAGGCCCTCACCGCGGTCGTCGCCCGGCACGAGGCGCTGCGCTGCGCGTTCCCCCAGGACGAGCAGGGCCGGCCGCGGCTGGTCATCACGCCACCCGCACCGGTCGCGATCCCCGTCCATGACGCCGCCGACGAGGACGACGCCCGGCGCCTCGTCGCCGGCGAACTGGGCCGCCCGTTCGACCTCGCCACCGGCCCGCTGCTGCGCGCCGCCCTGGCCCGCCTCGCCGACGACAACCACGTGCTCGTGCTGGCCACCCACCACATCGCCAGCGACGGCTGGTCCAGCGACCTGCTGGTCGGCGAGCTGTTCGCGCACTACGACGGCGCCCCGCTGCCCGACCTGCCCGTGCAGTACGGCGACTACGCGATCTGGCAGCGCGAGCGGCTCGACACCACCAAGCGGGCCGACGTCGACTACTGGCGCGACGCGCTGGCCGGACTGGAGCCGCTGGAGCTGCCCACCGACCGGGTCCGCCCGGCCCGCCAGACGTTCGCGGGCGCGGACCACGCCGCCGCCATCGACGCCGACCTGCACCGTAAGCTGCGCACGCTGTCCCGCGAGCACAACGCGACGCTGTACATGACACTGCTCGCCGCCGTGCACGCCGTGCTGGGCCGGCACAGCGGGCAGGCGGACTTCGCGGTCGGCTCCCCGGTCGCCGGCCGGGCCCACGCCGAACTCGAACCGCTCATCGGCATGTTCGTCAACATGATCACGATGCGGGCCGCGCTGGAGGGCGACCCCACGTTCGCGCAGCTGCTCGACCGCACCCGCGAACGGGCGCTCGACGCGTACTCCCACCAGGAGGTGCCGTTCGAGCAGCTGGTCAACGAGCTGAAGGTGCCCCGCGACGTGCGCCGCCCGCCGCTGTTCCAGGCGCTGTTCGCGCTGCAGAACTACGAGGAGCGCACGGGCGCGGCGCCCGCCGGGCTGCGGGTCGAGCCGTTCCGGCTGCCGGCCGGGTCCACCCGGTTCGACCTCGAGATCTACGCGTACGAGGCCGGCGAGGAGCTCGCGCTCAGCCTGATCCACAACACGGACGTGTACGACCCGGCGACCGTGGCCCGCCTCGCCGATCACCTGGTGACGTTCCTGCGCGAGGTCGCGGCCGACCCCGACCAGCCGATCTCGGCCGTGGACCTGGGCGGCGCGCCGATCCTCGACCCGACCAGCGTCGCGCTGGCCGACGCCACGCTGCCGCAGCTGCTCGCGGCCACCGCGCGCCGCGTGCCCGACGCGACCGCGGTCGTCCACGAAGGCGAGCGCCTCACCTATGCGCAGCTCGACGAGCGCGCCGGGCGGGTCGCGGCCGGGCTCATCCGGCGCGGCGTACGGCCGGGCGATCTGGTCGCCGTCTGCGCCGAGCGCAGCCTGGAGCTGGTCGTGGGCCTGCTGGGCGTACTCAAGTCCGGCGCCGCGTACGTCCCGCTCGATCCGGAGTACCCGGCCGAGCGGCTCACCTTCATGCTCGACGACGCCGCCGCACCGGTTGTGCTGACGCAGGCGAGGCTGGCCGCCAAGCTGCCGCCGGGCGCGCTCGCGCTCGACGACCCGACGCTCTGGCCCGCCGCCGCGCCCACGGGCGCCGGCCCCGCGCGGCCCGGCGACGTCGCGTACATGATCTACACCTCCGGGTCGACCGGGCGGCCCAAGGGCGTGCCCAACACCCACCGGGGCATCGTCAACCGGCTCGACTGGATGCAGCGCGCCTACGGCCTCGACGGCACGGACGCGGTGCTGCAGAAGACCCCGGCCAGCTTCGACGTGTCCGTGTGGGAGTTCTTCTGGCCGCTGCTCACCGGCGCCCGCCTGGTGCTCGCCAAGCCGGGCGGGCACAAGGACGCCGACTACCTGCGCGCGCTCATCGCCGCCGAGAACGTGACGACGGTCCACTTCGTACCCTCGATGCTGGCGGTGTTCCTGGCCGCGGAGGGTGACCCGCCGACGTCGTTGCGCCGGGTCATCTGCAGCGGCGAGGAGCTGCCCGTCGACGTGGCGCGCCGGTGCCTCGCCGCGCTGCCCGGCGCGGCGCTGCACAACCTCTACGGACCGACCGAGGCCGCGGTCGACGTCACCGCCTGGCCGGTCACGGCGTCCGCGCTGGCCGGCCTGGCGCGCGTGCCGATCGGCTCGCCGATCCAGAACATGCGGGTGTACGTGCTGGACGAGCGCCTGCGCCCCGCCCCGGTCGGCGTGCCCGGCCAGCTCTACCTCGCCGGGGTCGGTCTGGCGCGCGGCTACCACCGCCGGCCCGGGCTGACCGCCGAACGGTTCGTGCCCGACCCGTTCGGCGCGCCCGGGGCACGCATGTACGCCACCGGCGACCTGGCCCGCTGGCGCGACGACGGCACCATCGACTTCCTGGGCCGCATCGACGGCCAGGTGAAGCTGCGCGGCCTGCGCATCGAGCTGGGCGAGATCGAGGCGGCGCTGCGGGAGCAGCCCGGCGTCGTGGACGCGGCCGTGGTGGTGCGCGAGGACGTGCCCGGCGACAAGCGGCTGGCCGCCTACGTGGTCGGGAAGGCCGACCAGGCGGCGCTGCGGGCGGCGCTCAAGCGGCGGCTGCCCGACTACATGGTGCCGGCCGCGTTCGTGGACCTGCCCGCGCTGCCGTTGTCGCCCAGCGGCAAGCTCGACCGCCGAGCCCTGCCGGTACCCACCGTGCGCCGCTCGTCCGGCGCGTCGCTCGTGGCGCCGGCCACGCCCACGGAGGAGTACCTCGAGGCGTTGTGGCGGGAGCTGCTCGGCGCGGCGCCGGACGTGCGACTCAGCGTCGAGGACGACTTCTTCGACCTGGGCGGGCACTCGATGCTGGCCACCCAGGTGGTGGCCCGGCTGCGGCAGCGCTACGGCGCGGGCGTGTCCGTGCTGGAGGTGTTCGCGCACCCGACGATCCGCACCCTGGCCGCCCTGGTCGACACCCCCGCCGGGGAGCGCGGCCCGCGGCCGCTGCTGCACCAGCTGACCAGGCCCGTGTCCGCGCCGACCCGCTCGCTGGTCTGCGTCCCGTACGGCGGCGGCAGCGCGGTGATCTACCAGCCGCTCGCGGACGCACTGCCGGCCGGCACGGCCCTGTACTCGCTGGCCGTGCCCGGCAACGACATCGGTCTCGACGAGGCGCCGCTGCCCTTCGACGAACTGCTCACCCGTACGACCGAAGAGGTGCTGACGAAGGTCGAGGGGCCGCTCGTCCTGTACGGGCACTGCGTGGGCTCGGCCATTCTCATCGAGTTGGCCCGTCGGTTGGAGGCCGCCGGGCGCGACATCGAGGCCGTGTACGTCGGGGCGACGTTCCCGTTCGCCCGGCCCGCCGGCCCGATCCTGTCCCGGCTGGCGAAGCTCGCCCGGGGCGACCGGCTCACCGGCAACCGGGTGTACGAGAACTGGCTGCGTTCCATGGGCGTCGACCTGGGCGAGATGGACCCGCGCGAGGCCGACGCGATCGTGCGCAACATGCGCAACCAGGCCCGGGCCGCCGAGGACTACTTCACGGACCTGTTCGAGCGGCAGGTGCCGCCGCTGCGCGCGCCCATCATCTCGGTGGTCGGCGACCGCGACTCGGAGACGGAGTTCTTCCGCGAGCGCTACCGGGAGTGGGAGTTCCTGGCCCCGGAGACCGTGCTGGTGGTGATGAGGGAGGGCGGGCACTACTTCCTCAACTACCGGGCCGCCGAACTGGCCAAGATTGTCACGACCGTGCACGGCACGCGCGAGCCCGTCTCGGACGACGGGTGGTCCGTGCAGGCCCGGTCCGCGGCCGGGGCGCCCGCCGCCGCCGACGGGCCGGCGCCGAGCATGGGCCGGTTCCTCACCGTCGCGGCGAGCCAGATGGTGTCCATCATCGGCTCGGCGCTCACCGAGTTCGCGCTGCCCCTGTGGATCTACACGCAGACCGGGTCGATCGTGCAGTTCGGCCTGCTGGCCGTGCTCGGCATCCTGCCCGGCATGCTGGTCGCGCCGGTCGCGGGCGCGATCGTCGACCGGTACGACCGGCGGCGGGTGATGCTGGTCGGCGACGTCGTCGCGGGCGGCAGCCAGGCCGTCATGTTCGCCCTGGCGATGACCGGCGGGCTGCGGCTCGGCCATATCTACGTGCTCATCGTCGTGCTGTCCACGGCGTTGACCTTCCAACGCCTCGCGTACGCCTCGGCGGTGCCGCAGCTGGTCCCCAAGCGCTACCTGGGCCACGCCAACGGCGTCGTGCAGATGGCCACCGGCGTCGGTCAGTTCCTGGTACCGCTGGCCGCGGCCGCGCTGCTGGCCGTCGTGGGGCTCAAGGGCATCCTGCTGCTCGACGCGGTCAGCTACGTCATCGCGACCGCCGTGGTGCTGGCCACGCGGTTCCCCGACACGCTGCCGTGGCGGCGTAGGGAGCCGCTCTGGCAGGAGATCGTCAGCGGCCTGCGCTACGCGACGGACCGGCGCGGCTTCCTGCCGTTGCTGGGCTTCTTCGCCGTCCTCAACGTGTTCCTGGCGCCGCCGTTCCTGCTCGTCTCGCCGCTGGTGCTGTCGTTCGGCGATCTCGGCTCGGTGGCCCGGGTGAGCACGGTCGCCGGCCTCGGCGCGATCGCGGGCGGCCTGGTCATGACGGTGTGGGGCGGCCCGCGCAAGGCCCGCTCGCGGGGCATGCTCGGCGGCGTCATCGTCCTCGCGACGTCGTGCGTCGTGCTGGGCCTGCGGCCCGTCGAGTGGCTGGTGGCCGCCGCCGCGTTCGGCATGTCGTTCGGGCTCACCCTCACCAACGGCATCTACGCCACGATCGTGCAGGTCAAGGTGCCGCAGCGCTTCCACGGCCGGGTCTTCGCCGTCAACACGGTGGTCGCGTTCTCCACGATCCCCCTCGCGTACGGGGTGATCGCGCCCTTCGGCAGCAAGCTGCTGGAACCGTTGCTGGCCCCCGACGGTTCGCTGGCCGGCACGGTCGGCCGGGTCATCGGCGTCGGTGACGGGCGCGGCACCGCCCTGCTGTGCATCGCCTTCGGCCTCGCGATGATCGCGCAGGCGCTGATCAGCCTGCGGCTGCGCGCGGTCGGCGACTTCGACGCCCGCGTCCCCGACGCGCTGCCGGACGACCTGGTCGGCGCCGCGACCCTGGCGAAGGGCAGACCATGAGTGGCGGCAGGTATGCCTGCGACCGGAGCGCACTTGTGTGGACGTTATGTGGAACCGCTGTGGAAGAGGACCTGACATGAGCGAACCGAGATACCTGGTCGTCCTCAACGACGAGGAGCAGTACTCGATCTGGGCCGACGACCAGCCGGTCCCGGCGGGGTGGCGGGCGGAGGGCACGGCCGGCACGAAGCAGGAATGCCTGGCGCACATCGAGACCGTCTGGACCGACATGCGTCCGCGCAGCGCCCGGCAGGCCACCCGATGAGCCTGAACGAGCAGGAGGCCGAGGCGGCCGTGACCCGGATCTGGACCGAGATCGGGCTGCGCCCCACCGGGCCCGACGACGACTTCTTCGACCTCGGCGGCCAGTCGCTCAACCTGGTGCAGTTCCTCGCGCGGGTGCACGACCGCTACGGCGTCGAACTGCCCGTGGACCTGCTGTTCGAGGCCGACCTCACGGTCGCGTCGGCGGCCGGGCACCTGCGCGAGGCCGTCCTCGCCGGACAGCGGCCCTGACCCGATGCGCGTGCTGCTGGCGCAGAACATGCGCTACCTCCCCAGCCACGGCGGGGCCAACAAGTCCAACCGGGTCATGCTGGAGGCGCTCGCCGCGCGGGGTCACGAGTGCGTGGCCGTGGCCCCGCTCGCCGCGACGCGCCGCCCGCTGTCCGAACCGGACTTCCTGGCGTACCTGGCCGGCCAGGGCGTCACCGCCGAGCGCGGCGACGGGGCGATCGTGTTCACCCGGGCGGGCGTGCGGGTGCACGTCGTCACGAGCGGACTGCCCCGGTACGCCCTGAAGCTGGCCGAGGGGGTCAAGCCCGACTGGACGCTCGTGCCGTCGGACGACCCGGGGATGCTCATGCTGGGGCTCGCGCAACGGGCGAACCCCGGCCGCGTGGTGTACCTCGCGCACACCCTGCAGCAGCTGCCGTTCGGGCCGCGCACCTTCTACCCGAGCGTGTCGGGGCGCCGCCTCATCGGCCGCTGCGCCGGGGTGGTGTCCGTGAGCCGGGCCGCCGCCGACTACCTGCGCGCCCATGGTGACCTCGACTCCGCCCTGATCCACCCGGACGTCTACGGCCCCGGCCCGCACCCGGCCCTCGGCCGCCCCGACGGGCTCGTCGGGCTGGTGAACCCGTGCGCGTACAAGGGACTGCCGGTCCTCCTCGCGCTCGCCGACGCCCTGCCGGACACCCGGTTCCTCGCCGTCGCCGGTTGGGGCACCACCCCCGACGACCTCGCCGCGCTGGCCGCCCGGCCCAACATCACCGTCACCGACCCGGTCGACGACATCACCGAGATCCTGGCCCGGCTCAGCGTGCTGCTCATGCCGTCGCTGTGGGACGAGACCTTCGGGTACACGGCCGTGGAGGCCATGCTGCACGGCGTACCCGTGCTGGCCAGTGACGTGGGCGGGCTGGGTGAGGCGAAGCTCGGCGTGCCGCACCTGCTGCCGGTCGCGCCCATCACCGCCTACACCCAGCGCGAGCCCGGGGACCCCTTCCCGGAGCCGGTCGTGCCGCCGCAGGACCTCGGCCCGTGGCTGGCCGCCCTGCGCCGGCTGCGCGACGATCGCGCGCATTACGAGGACCTCGCCGACCGGGGGCGCGCGGCCGCGGCGGCGTTCGTCGCCAACCTCGACGGGTACGCCCTGGAGCGCTACCTGTCGGCCCTGGAGCCCGCATGCTGACCGAGGACCTGGCGTCGCTGCTGCTCATCCGGCATTTCGAGAGCGCCCTGCTCGACCTGTTCGACCGGGGCGAGCTGAACGGCACGACGCACACCTGCCTCGGGCAGGAGCACGTGCCCGTGGCGCTGCGCGGGCTGCTCGACCCGCGCGACTACGTGTTCAGCAACCACCGGGGCCACGGCCACTACCTGAGCCTGTTCGACGACCCGGCCGGGTTGCTCGCCGAGATCATGGGCCGGGAGGGCGCCGTCTGCGCCGGCGTCGGCGGCAGCCAGCACATCCTGCGCGAGCGGTACCTGTCCACCGGCGTGCAGGGCGAGAGCCTGCCCGTGGCCGCGGGCGCCGCCCTGCACCTGAGCCGGTCCGAGCCCGGGCAGCTGGCCTGCGCGTTCGTCGGGGACGGCACCTGGGGGCAGGGCGCGGTCTACGAGGCGCTCAACCTGGCCGCGCTGTGGCGGCTGCCGCTGCTGGTCGTCGTGGAGCACAACGGCATCGCGCAGTCCACGCCCACGTCGCGGGCCATGGCCGGCACGATCGCCGGGCGGGCCGCCGCGTTCGGCATCCCGCACACCTATGTGGACTCCGTCGACGTGGACGAGCTGCGCGCCGTACTGGCCAAGCCGGTCGCGGCCGTGCGCGACGGCGGCGGGCCGCTGGTCGTCGAGGCCCGGGTGCGCCGGCTCGGCCCGCACAGCAAGGGCGACGATCCCCGGCCGGCCGACGAGGTCGCCGCGCTGCGGGCGGGCGACTGGCGCCCGTACTATCACGATCTTGTAGGCGCGGAGCTGGACCGCGTCGACGAGGCCCAGCGCGCGCGGGTCGCGGCCGTCGTCGCGGAGGTCAGCGCCCGCCCGCTGGCGGGGTGGGCGCCGTGACCGGCCGCCAGCGGATCGTCGAGCACCTCAACGCCGCGCTGAGCGCCGCGCTCGCCGACGACGAGCGGTTGTACCTGCTCGGCGAGGACATCGCCGACCCGTACGGCGGCGCGTTCAAGGTGACGCGGGGGCTGTCGACGCGTTTCCCCGAACGGGTGCTCACCACCCCGATCTCGGAGAACGGCATCGTCGGCCTGGCCGGCGGGCTGGCCCTGGCCGGCGACAAGGCCATCGTCGAGATCATGTTCAGCGACTTCGTGACGCTGGCGTTCGACCCGATCGTCAACTTCGCCGCCAAGTCCACCACGATGTACGGCCGCCGCGTCCCCATCCACCTGGTGGTGCGCTGCCCGACGGGCGGCAACCGGGGGTACGGCCCGACGCACAGCCAGAGCCTGCAGAAACACTTCCTCGGCGTGCCCGGCCTGGCCGTGTACGAGCTGTCGCCGCTGCACGACAGCGCGACCGTCCTCGCGACCATGCTGGGCGCGGGCACGCCGGCACTGCACTTCGAGGACAAGTCGCTCTACGGCGGCTGGCTGTGCCGCGACGGGGTCGTCGACGACGTGTTCCGGTTCGACCTCGTGGGCGACCTCGCCCGGGTCTTCGCCGTCGACCCCGACGACGAGGTCGACTGCGTGCTCATCGCGCCGGGCGGCCTGGTGCCGCGTGCCGTGACCGCGATGCGCGAGCTGCTGCTCGCGGACGAGATCGTCTGCCACCTGCTCGTGCCGTCGCGGCTCTACCCGCTCGATGTCGCGCCGATGGCGCCCGCCCTGTCGCGGGCGCGCCGGGTCGTCGTGGTCGAGGAGAGCACGGCCGGCGGCACCTGGGGGGCCGAGGTCGCGCACGCCGTACGCGACGTGGCCCGCGGACCGGTGACCCTGGTCCACTCGGCGGACAGCGTCATCCCGACCGCCCCGCACCTGGAGCGGTCGGTGCTGGTTTCGCCGGAGACGATCCGGCGCGGGGTACGGGAGGCGCTGTCGTGACGGAGATCCGGATACCGAAGCTCAACGCCAACGACGCGGCGTACACGCTGGTGGAGTGGCTTGTCGCGGACGGCTCGCGGGTCGCGGCGGGCGACCCCGTCGTGGTCGTCGAGACCGCCAAGGCGACCGAGGAGCTGGAGAGCCCCGCCGACGGCTACCTGCGCCAGGCGGCGGCCGTCGGCGCCGAGTGCCCGGTGGGTGCGGTGATCGGCACCCTGTCCGAGGTGGCCGCACCCCCGGCGGCGACGCCCCCATCGGCGCCGGTTCCGGCGTACGAAGATGTGATCATCACCGGGCCGGCCGCGGAGCTGATGGCGCGCCACGGCGTCGACCGTGCCGCGGTGCTCGCGCTGGGTCGTCGGCTGATCCGCACCGCGGACATCGAGGAGCTGCTCGCGGGCGGGCGGGTCGTGGCGCTGGGCCGCCACCAGGAGGCCGTCGCGGCCGCGGTCACCGAGTCGCACCGCACCATCCCGGCGGCCTTCGTCGCCGTGGCCGTCGACGTCGACGGCGCGCTCGCCCTGGCCCGCACGCTGACCCGCGCCCACAAGCGCCTCGTCGGCCTGGCCGAGCTGCTGGTCAAGGCGGTCGCCGTCCAGCTCGACGAGCATCCGCTGTGCTTCGGGTCATTCCAGAGCCCCGCGGCCGTACGCGTGCCGGACGCCGCCGACGTGGGCGTCACCATCGACGTCGGCACCGGGCTGCACGTACCCGTGGTGCGCGACCCGGCCGCCCTGGACTGGCGGGAGCTGGCCGGCGCGCTCATGGGCCTGCGCCTGACCGCGATGAAGGGCGGCTTCGCCGCGCGCGACCTCGCTGGCGCGCACATCCTGGTGGCCCTGCACAACGACGCCGCCGTGACCGTGGCCGTGCCGATGGTGTTCCCCGGCCAGGCGTGCGCCGTGTCGCTCGGCGCCGTCCAGCAGGTGATCGACCTCGACGCGGACGGCAGCCCGGTGCGGCGCTCGACCGTCCAGATCGGACTCGCCTACGACCACCGCGTGGTCAACGGGCGGGGCGCGGTGGCGTTCCTCGCCGCCGTCAAGGCGTTGCTGGAGGACCCGGAGCGGCTCGCCGGTCTGGGCACGACCGCGACGGGTACGGCGGAGCCGCAGGGCTGCGGCAACCGCGCGGCCGGGCGGTCGGCAGCGGCCAGCTCGCGGGCGTAGAGGCGCACGAGCGGCGCCAGCCGGTACCACGACCGTCCCGCCGAGGTCACGAGGTTGGCGTCGACCAGGCGCTCCAGCGCCGCCGCGGCGTCGTCAACCGGGGCGGCCAGCAGCGCCGCGAGCGCCGGGGCGTCGAAGCCGGTGCCGGGCAGCAGGCCACACAGGCGGAACGCGCGCTGCAGCCCCGGCAACCCCGACAGCGACCGGTAGCTGACCGCGAACGCGCAGCGCATCGCCAGGTCGGCCGTGCTGAGTTCGTCGAGGCGCCGGCGGTCGTCGCGCAGCCGGGCGGCCAGCTCGGCGACCGTCCACGCCGGCCGCGCCGCCAGTCGCGTACCGGCGATGAGCAGCGCCAGCGGCAGGCGGTCGCACAGGCCGGCCACCCGCGCGGCCGCGGCCGGCTCGGCCGCCACGCGCGCCGGGCCGGCGAGCCGGCCGAGCAGCTCGACCGCCTCCGCCTCGGACAGCGCGTCCAGGCGTACGTGCACGGCGCCGTGCAGGCCCGTCAGCGCTGCCCGGCTGGTGATCACGGCGGCGCAGCCCGGGCTCGCCGGCAGCATGGGCCGCACCTGCGCCGAGGTCGTGGCGTTGTCCAGCACGACGAGTACGCGCCGCTGCGCGGTCGCCGACCGGAACCGCGCGGCCGCCTCGTCCACGTCGGACCACGAGCCGGCGATGCCGAGTCCGCGCAGGAAGCGGTGGAGCACGGTCACGGGGGAGCGTGGCTCGGCGTCCGCCGTGGACCCCCGCAGGTCGGTGTAGAGCTGCCCGTCCGGGTACGCGTCGGCCACGACGTGGGCGAGGTGCGCCGCGAGCGCCGACTTGCCGGCCCCGGCCGCGCCGCTGATGGCGACGATCGGCGCGCCGGCCGCCCCGGCGAGCAACCGGTCGCGCAGGTACGCCACCTCCTCGCGGCGGCCGGTGAAGGTCGGCGGGTCGGGCGGCAGCTCGGCCGGGACGAGGCTGAGGGCCGGGCCGGGCTCCGTGCGGATGCGGGCGGACAGCTCGCGCAGGTCGGCTCCCGGTTCGAGGCCGAGTTCGGTGCGCAGCCGGTCGCGGGCCTCGGCGTAGGCGGCGAGCGCGTCCGCCTTGCGCCCGCCCTGCCACAGCGCGGTCATCAGGTGCGCCCACAGCGGTTCGCGCAGCGGATGTTCCGCCACCAGCGCGCGCAGCTCGCCGGTCACGGTCGCGTGCCGCCCGTCACGCAGGTCGGCCTCGATGCGCTGGTCGAGACACGCCAGCCGGGCCTCCTCCAGGCGGGTCACCTCGGCCTCGCCGGTCGTCGAAAGCGGCAGCCCGCCCAGCGCCGGCCCCCGCCACAGCGCCAGTGCCCGCCGCAGCTCCCGGGCGGCGCCCGCATAATCTCCACCGGCCGCCACGCGCGCCCCCGCCGCGGCGTGCCGCTCGAAGTCGAGCAGGTCAAGCTCGCCGTCGCCGAGGGTCAGCAGGTATCCCCCGCCGGTCGTGGTCAGCCGCGCGGCCACGGTCTCGCCGCCCCGCCGCAGGGCGGCGCGCAGCCGCGACACGTACCCCTGGATGAGCTGGTCGGCGGTGGCCGGTGGGTGATCGCCCCACAGCCGGTCGATCAGCTGCGCGCGGGAGACGACCCGGTTGGCGCGGACGGCGAGCAGGCCGAGCACCGCGCGCTGCGCCGGCCGGCACCCGCTGAGCAGGTCGCGGGCGTCCAGCCGCACCTCGACCGGCCCGAGGACCAGCATGCGGAGCGCGGTCACCAGCCCGCCTCGCCGGCCAGCAGGTCCGCGATGGCGGTTGCCGCCGCCCGGTCGCCGTCGACCGGCTCGGCCGGCGTGGGCGCGGGCGCGGTGAGCAGTTCGCGCAGCTTCGCGGCCACGACGTCCGGGCGCCAGTCGGTGGCCGGCAGCCAGGAGCCCAGCCCGGCCGCCGCGACCCGCGCGGCGTTGTCCGGCCGGTCCGCGCCGTCGGCCAACATCAACTGCGGGGTACGGGCGATGAGCGCGCGGCTCAGCGTCCCGATGCCGCCGTGGTGGATGATCGCGGTGACGTGCGGCAGCACGTCCGCGAACGGCGCGTGCGCGACCCACCGGACGCGGGGCGGCAGCGGGTCGGGCAGCAGGTCGCGGTGGCGGGTGACCACGACGGTCGGCAGGCCGGCGGCCTGCGCGGCGGCCAGGGCGGCCGGGTAGAAGGCGGGGTGCAGCATGCGTCCCGTGCCGCCCGTGACCAGCAGCGGTCGCCCGGCGAAGGCGCCGTCAATGGTGGGCGTCGCGCGGTCGACGGGTTCGTCCGGCAGCGGGAAGCCGGCGAGCGTGACGCGGGCGGGGGAGCGCAGCCCGGCCCGGTCGAACCAGCCGGGCCACAGGCCGATGACCGCGTCGACCGTGCCGAACCAGCCGCGCCAGTCGGTCATCGGGGGCAGCCCGGCCCGGTCGCGCAGCTCGTCGATCTCCGTGGCGAGGCCGTTGCGGTAGTGCCGCAGCGCCACGGGCGCGGTGAGCAGTTGCACGGGCGCCAGCGCGAGCCAGGCCGACGGTGCGCCCAGGCGTTCGGCGGCGATGAGCACGGCCAGCGACGAGGTGTGCCGGCCGACCAGGATCGTGTCGCCCTTGTCGTGCAGTTCGTCGAGGAGGTCCAGCTCGCGGGCGGACTGGGCGACGAAGCCGCCGCGGCGGTAGAACTCGGCGACCGCCGCCGGCCCGGTGGCGCCCATGAGGTGCGGCGTGAGGGCGAGCTGGCGGGCGTACTCCGTGTCGGTGTCGACCGGGTGGAACTCGAGGCCGGCTGCCCGGGCGGGGGCGGCGAACGGCGCGTGGCTGATCAGGACCACACGGTGGCCGGCGCGGCGCAGCGCCCCGCCGATCCGTACGAACGGCAGGACATCCCCCGCGCTGCCCTGGCTGGTCATGAGAATGGTGGCCATGGCGTTGTCAGATCCGCTCTGTTCTATTCCCCGTGGCCCACACGGGAATCGCATTCTTCGAATTCCCCGTGGGGTGAAACTTTCATTCGTCGCGCACGCATTCGACGCTCTTTAGGACATTGGGTGATCGGCACATTTACGTAGAATGATCTCGCTCCTCGGAGCGTAGGTCGGCCCGCCGTGGGGTGTCAAGCGGCGTACGAGCGCCCGCACCTGCGAAAGTCGCCGAGTCGTCACGCCCGACGACTCGGCAATTACGGGCACATGACGTATATATTTGCCAGCCCAAGTCCGAGAGATTCTCAATTACCGCCGGTAATAGGCCTTGTTTCGGAACGCCGGATGGGCGCAAAAGTCGGGCGTCGCCAACAGGCGACGGCCGCCCCCGATAGTGCGGTCCTACGTCACGTAGACGAACCGGGAACGCCAAACTCATCGCCCGTCACGCCCGAGCAGCGATGTTGCGCGCGTGAGCCGGGACGCCGGCGACCCGGTTGACGGCCGTGAGCAGGACCTGCGAGGCTACGACCGTTTCCCTGAACAGAGGTCTACCTTGAGCACGGATGTTCGCGTCCAGCAGTCCGTCGTCGCCAACCTGTCCGGCCGTCCGGCGCCCGTCGAGTCGGGGCCGTTCGTCATCGGGTTGGACCCCGACACCGACAGCCCGCACATCAACTACGCGACGCCACGACCGAACGCCCCGATCACCCCGGCCGACGTCACGGCCCTCGTGGCGGCGTTCCGTGAGATCGACCGCAAGCCCCGGCTGGAGTACGTCGTGAGCTGCGCACCGGACCTCGAAGCGCTGCTGCTCAACGCCGGGTTCGCCGTGGAGGAGCGGCACGCCTATCTGACGTGCGTACCTTCGTCGCTCGCTGTGCCGAGCCTGCCCGACGGCTTCACGTTGCGGGAGCCGGGCACCGACGAGCAGCGCGCCGCGCTGAGCGGCGCGCAGCACGAGTGCTTCGGCGGCGACCCGGTCGCCACCGAATCGGACATCACCCGGATGGCGCGCCTGCAGGCGCAGGGCGGCATCGCGGTCATGGCCGTGGCCGGCGACGGCGCCTGCGCCGGTGGCGGGCAGGCCGTACCGCCCAGCGGTGGGGTCAGCGAGGTGGCCGGCATCGCCGTGCGGCTGCCGTACCGCCGCCGCGGGTTGGCGGGTGCGATCACCGCCGAGGTGACCGGGCGGCTGTTCGCCGGTGGTGCGGAGATCGCCTGGTTGGAGGCCTCCGGCGAGGACTCGTGGCGGGTCTACGAACGCGTCGGCTACCGCCCGGGCGGTAGCCGACTCTACGTCGTTCTGGACTGACGCCCGGTTGATCTTGGGGCCGATACCCACCTATAAGTGGGTTTTGGCCCCAAGATCGCTTAACGGTCGCCTTGGGCGGTTCACGCCGGTGGCCGGCTGGACACGAACGCGACGATCTCGTCGAGGCCCGGGCGGTAGCCGTCGCTGGTGTCCACGTCGAGTTCGGGTACGTCGAGCCGGACGCGGTCGAAGCCGTCGTGGGCGCTCGCCTGCACCTCCCGGTCGGCGAGCGGCGTGTCCACGTGGGCCCGGCGCGTCGGGTTCTCCGCCTGACGGCGCTGGATCCTGGCGTACGCCGTGCGGGCGGGCACGTGGCAGTGGATCACACGGAGGTCGGCGAGGCGCGTCAGCGGCTCCAGGTGCGGCCGCCAGACCCTGTCCTGGAAGGCCGCGTCGGCGACCGTCGTCACGCCGGCGCTCACCAGGACGCGGAGCACCTGGAAGAACGTGGGCAGCGTCCGCATCGTCAACTCGTCGCCGGGGGCGGGGACGAAGTCGCCGGCGGTGTGGACCATGCCCTCCTTGATCTCGTCACGGCAGATCGCCGGGCAGCCGATGCGGCGGGCGAGCCGGTGCGCGAGCGTCGTCTTGCCGGCGCCGGCCGGCCCGCTGATCACGACGAGGATCGGTGGTGGCCGCACCAGCTCAACGCTGTCAGGCGGGCACCGCGACCGCAAGCCGGCTCAGCTGGGCGAGTACGTGCTCGTGGGCGCGGCGCGCGGCGACGACGTGGTCGGCCGCCACCCGGGCGACCACGCTCGCCGAGATCGCCGCGGCCACGGCGGCGGGGGAGAGCAGGCCGCTGGCCGCCGCGAACGCGCCCAGCAGGGCGGCGTTGGCGCCGCCCGGCCACACGTGCCCGGGCGCCAGCCGCGCGGCCGGCACCGCCAGCACCCGGGCCGGCGCCAGGTGCGCGACCCGGTCGGCGAGCCCGAACTGCTGCCACGTCGATTCGCCGTTGAGCAGCGCGAGGCCGGAGGGCCGCAGCCGGGCGAGGACATCCGTCTCGTACAGCAGCGTCGGGTCCTGCACGATCACCGCGTCGTACTGTGCGGCGGCCGTGAGCTGCCCGTCTTCGTGGTGCAGCCCCACGTAGGCGACCGTGGGGGAGCCGGCGTGGACCGGCTCGACGCCCGACGCCACCCACGCGTGCCAACCGTCCATAGTGGCCGCCGCCGCGAGGATCCGCGCGGCGCCCAGCGTCGCCTGGCCGCGTCGGCCATGTACGCGCACCTGGAACATGCCCTTACCGTAGGTGTGGGACCGCACGAGGAGGCAGGGGCCTTCGTCCCGCCGGCCCTGACCTTCGGCCCTGTGCCGGCGCGCCGGCACTGGCGGAGCCTGGGCGGGCGAGGAGAGGGGACGGCATGTCAGACCTGACCGTCGGGGTGGTACGGGAGGAGACGCCGGGCGAACGCCGGGTCGCTCTCGTGCCGGGCGCCGTATCGCGGCTGCCCACCGGTGTGGTCGTGCAATCCGGCGCCGGTGCTGGCGCGTGGTTCGACGATGACGCGTACGCGCAGGCGGGCGCCCGCCTCGCGAGCCGGGCGGAGGTCCTCGCGACCGCCGACGTCATCGTGTGCGTACACCCGCCGGAGGACGCGCTGCGCGCCGGGCAGGCGCTGGTCGGCCTGCTCCAACCGCAACGGCGACCTGACGCGGTGGCGGCGTGGGCCGCAGCCGGGGTCACCGCGATCAGCCTCGACCGGCTGCCGCGCACCCTCAGCCGCGCCCAGGCCATGGATGCCCTGACCTCGCAGGCCAGCGTCGCCGGGTACAAGGCGGCGCTCGTCGCCGCGACGGCGTACGGCGGGTTCTTTCCGCTGCTCACCACGGCCGCCGGCACCATCCGCCCGGCCGGGGTCCTCGTGCTCGGCACCGGGGTGGCCGGGCTGCAGGCCATCGGTACGGCCCGGCGCCTCGGCGCGGTCGTCAGCGCGTACGACGTGCGGCCGCAGGCCCGCGGGGAGGTCGAGTCGCTCGGCGCCCGGTTCGTCGACCTGCCCGGGGCGGCGAGCGGATCCGGCGACGGCGGGTACGCCCGCGCCCTGACCGAGGAGGAGGGCCGCGCCCAGCAGGCCGCGCTCGCCGAGCACATCGCGCGCGCCGACGTCGTCATCACCACCGCCCAGGTGCCCGGCGGGCGGCCACCCGTGCTCGTCACCGAGGACACCGTGAAGCTCATGCGGGCCGGCGCGGTCGTCGTCGACCTGGCCGCCGGGCCGCTGGGCGGCAACGTGGCCGGTTCCGTGCCGGACACCACCGTGGTCACCGACAACGGGGTCACCGTCATCGGCGCGGGCAACCTGCCCGCCACCATGGCCCCGGCCGCGTCCACGGCGTACTCCCGCAACATCACCGCCGTACTGGCACACCTGGTGCGCGACGGCGCGCTCAGCCTCGACCTCACCGACGAGATCACCTCGGCGCTCGTCGTCACCCACGACGGAGTCACCCACGACGGAGGAGCCCGATGAGCCTGGACCTGCTGACGGCCGTGACCATCTTCGTGCTGAGCCTGCTGGTCGGCGTCGAGGTGATCAGCAAGGTGCCGGCGACCCTGCACACCCCGCTGATGTCCGGCGCCAACTCGATCCACGGCGTGGTTCTGGTCGGCGCCATGGCCATCGCGGCCACCGCGCACGACACCCTCGGGTACGTCCTGGCGTTCTTCGCGGTCGCCTTCGGCGCCATGAACGTCGTGGGCGGCTACGTCGTCACCGACCGGATGCTGCACATGTTCCGCGGCTCCCGTAAGCAGGGCTGAGCGATGGACACCGCCATCCAGTACGTGCTGCTCGCCGCCGCCGCGTGCTTCGTGCTCGGCCTGCGGCTGATGAATCACCCGGCCACGGCCCGGCGCGGCAACCTGCTCTCCGCCGGGGCCATGGGCGTCGCGGTCGTGGCGACCGGCGTGGTCATCGCCCGCCACGCCACGATCACGGTCACCGGCTGGGCCGTGCTGTTCGCAGGGCTCGCCACGGGGTCGGTCGCCGGCCTCTACGCGGCGCGGTCGGTCCGCATGACGGCCATGCCGCAGCTGGTCAGCCTGTTCAACGCGGTCGGCGGCGGCGCGGCGGCGCTGCTGGCGGTCAGCGACCTGATCGGCGCGCACGCCGTCCCGGTCCGGGTCGGCGTGCCGGCCAGCATCGACATCGCCATCGGGGCCGTGACCTTCACCGGTTCGCTGCTGGCCGCCGGCAAGCTGCAGGGCCTGGTGTCGGGCGCGCCGATCGTGTTCCCCGGCGCCCGCCTGGTCAACGTCGTCATCGCGGCCCTCACGCTGGGCTCGGGCGTGTGGCTGGCCGCGCGGCCCGACAACACCGTCGCCCTCGTGCTGCTCGTGGTCGGCGCGCTGGCCTTCGGCGTCACGATGGTGCTGCCCATCGGCGGGGCCGACATGCCGGTGGTCATCTCGCTACTCAACGCCTTCACCGGTACGGCGGTGGCGATGGCCGGGTTCGTCCTCGGCCAGACCATCCTGATCATCGCAGGCGCGCTGGTCGGCGCCTCGGGCGCCATCCTGACCAAGCTGATGGCCGACGCGATGAACCGCTCCATCGCCAACATCATCATCGGTGGCTTCGGCACCGCCGACGACGCCGCGTCCGCCGAGGGTGGCGCGCAGGGCACGGTGCGGTCGGGATCCGCCGACGACGTGGCCATCCAGTTGGCCTACGCCAACAAGGTGATCGTGGTACCCGGGTACGGGCTGGCCGCCGCCCAGGCCCAGCACGAGATGGCCGGCCTCGCCCAACTCCTGACGGGCCACGGCGTCGAGGTGACCTACGCCGTGCACCCGGTCGCCGGCCGCATGCCCGGACACATGAACGTCCTGCTGGCCGAGGCGAACGTGCCGTACCCGCAGCTCATCGAGATGGAGGAGGCCAACGGGGAGTTCGCCCGCGCGGACGTGGCCCTCGTCGTCGGCGCGAACGACGTGACCAACCCGGCGGCCCGGCGGTCCGGCAACCCCATCTCCGGCATGCCCATCCTCGACGTCGACCACGCCCGTAGCGTGGTGGTGATCAAGCGTTCGCTGGGCCACGGGTACGCGGGCCTGGACAACGAGCTCTACACCGACCCCAAGACCACCATGTACTTCGCCGACGCGAAGCAGGGCCTGGCCGCCCTGACCGCGGCGGTACGCACCTTCGTGGGCTGAGGAGGCATTGTGACCATGCAGGATCTGCTTGCCGGGCACCCCTTCCTGGCCGGGCTCCCGGACACCTGGTTGGAGCCGCTGTCGCTCCAGGCGCGTCGCTCGGCCCGGCACGCCGGCAGCCGGCTGTTCCACGCGGGCCGCCCGGCCCGCCACTTCTGGCTCATCATCGACGGCCGGGTCGACATCGACGCCACCGCGCCGGACGGCGCGGACGTGGTCGTCGACACGCTCGGTGCCGGTGAGGTGGTCGGCTGGTCGTGGCTGTTCCCGCCGTACGCCTGGCACTTCGGGGCCATCGCGGTCGCGACGACGCAGGCCATCGAGTTCGACGCGGAGGGCGTGCGCCGCCTGTGTGACCGCGAGCCGGCCCTCGGGTACGAGCTGAGCCGCCGGTTCATGGTCGTTCTGTTGCGGCGCCTGCAGGCCACCCGCGACCGCTGTGCCACGCACGGTGTGACGGCTGGTTGAAGTTCGCGCGTACGCGCTGCTTCAATTCAACTGAAGCCCGTCGGGTGAGCTGGCCTTCACTGACGCGAGTACGAGGAGACTCCATGCTCAAAAGGCCAGCCGTCCCGGCCGTTGGCGCAGCACTGGCCACGGTCCTAGCCTTCTTCACGATCATGTTTGCGCAGGCCGCGCAGGCGGGGAACGCCGTGCCCGTCATGGCCTCGGTGGACACCACGCCGCCCAGCGTGCCGACCGGGCTGTCGGTGTCGGTGAACTGCAACCGGGACGTCTCGGTGCGGTGGACAGCCTCGACCGACGACGTCGGCGTCGTCAACTACGACGTCTACCGCAGCAACTCCGGCATCGTGGCCACGACGACCTCGACGACGTACGCCGACCGCATCAGCGGCGTCATGGTGCAGTACCAGGTGCGCGCGCGCGACGCGGCAGGCAACGTGTCGGACTACTCGGCCGCCGTGACCGCCTACATTCCGGGGTGCCCGGTGCCCACGAGCGCCGGGCCCACCACGGCCGCGGTGGACACCACGCCGCCCAGCGTGCCGACCGGACTGTGGGTGTCGATCTCGTGCACCCTGGACGTGAGCGTCGGGTGGACCGCCGCCACCGACAACGTCGGCGTCACCGGTTATGACGTGTACCGGGCCAGCGGCAACAGCAGCTTCGCCCTGATCGCGACCATGGCCGGCACGACGTACGCCGAACGCATGCCCACGGGCGGCCTGGTGCAGTACCAGGTGCGCGCGCGGGACGCGGCCGGCAACGTGTCGGCCTTCACCTCGCCGGTCACCGGGTACATCCCGCCGTGCCCGCCGCCGTCCAGCGCGCCGGTGTCGCCGTCGGCGAACACCCAGAGTTGCACGGCCACCTACAGCGTCGGCAACAGTTGGCCCGGCGGGTTCCAGGGGCAGGTCACCGTGACCAACCGGGGCACCACCGCGACGACCGGGTGGACCGTGACGCTGACCTTCCCGAACGGCCAGCAGATCACCCAGGTCTGGGGCGGCCGTACCACGAGTACGGCGAGCCCGTACACGGTGACGAACGAGACCTACAACGGCGTACTGGTGCCGAACGCGTCCGTCACGTTCGGCTTCATCGGCACCTGGACCGGTAGCAACGGTGCTGCCACGGTGGCCTGCGCCCGTACCCCATGACGCTCGTGGGCGGGGCGCCTGCGGCGCCCCGCCCACGGCATGGTCGGCTTCGGCATCCCGCTGCCCGGCAGGCCCACCTCAGAGGGCGTCGCTGACCCTGCGCCTGGACCCGGTGCCTCAGGGACGAGCCAAACGCCGCCTCAGCTGGAACGCACCTACGGTGTTCAGCGTTACACCCCACAGCAGAACGACGACGGACCACTGCGCCCACGCGAGCGCATCCATCTGGCCGGAGAGCAAATTCCGCACGGTGGCGTAGGGAGCCAGCCACCCTTGCGCCGGACGCAGAATGTCTACGCTGCCCAACACGAACCACAGGCCCAGCGGCAGTACGACGGTGGCGAGGCAGGCCAGGAAGGCCGGCCGTAGCAGCAAACCAAGCCCAGTAGGTGGGCTGTTCTCCAGCGACGACGGCCACGGCTCCCAGCAGGCCCACCAGCAACGTGACCCCGGCGAGCCATCGCCTGGACGTCGTCGCGACGCTGCGCCCGAACATGAAGCCGGTAGCCGCACCTAAGCTGGTGAACGTCTCGTCGACCTCTGCCCGGCCCTGAACCACGCGTGCCCCCGTTTCGCCGTCTCCGTTGGCCTGCGCAGATGTCATGGAAGCGCAGGGGCTGTCGAGGTGGCTTTCGGATCGGGCGATGAGTCGATGGTCCCGCCGACGATCCGAAGTGCAGACAGTGCGGCGTATGAACAGCAGGTTCAAGCGCGCATCAGTCTCGTGCGCAGCGCCTCCGCCACGGCGTCCACTCCATGCCCGTAGATGATGATGTCCCGACGCTGCTCACTCACTACAGCATTCTCGACCCTGTTCGTCGTAACGGCACGACCTGGGCATCGGGAACCCACAAACCCCTACTCTGTCGTCATGATCGAACGGTTGACCCGTAGATGGCAGCGAGAGACAGCGGAGCAGGAGGCGGCGGTCGTCGCGGGAACCTTGTCGTCGGACGACGCTTACGCATTGACGTTCTTCCCGCCGGGGTTCGTCGCCGCGGTTGACGCCTCCTTGGCCGCGTACGAGCAGGAGATCGCAAGTATGGATCCGCCGACGGATGAGGCTGTGTGGGGCGCGGTCGAACGGGTCGTGGTCACTCTCAACAGCATCGATCAGGACTTCGGCCAGCACATCGAGACCATGACGAGGGAAGAGCTGAGCGAGTACATCGAGGATGTCCTCGCCGAGGCAGGCATCGACGTCGAGGCGTTGTTGGAGCGCCGTGGCGTCGAGGAAGCGGCAGGCGAGTGGCGCGACTGGTGATCAACACAGTCGAGACGTGGCACCGGCACTCATCGACCTCTCGGGCGAAACCACCTGCCGGTTCGGCGTCGGACTACAGTCGAACGACCTCAGCGTCCAACAGGCCAGTGGCTTCGTCGACGATGGCCAGGAACTGGTCGGTCGCGAGCGGGGCTTACGAGGACACGGTCAGGCGCTTCGACAACGGCTGGAGGACCACGCGAAGAGTCGTCCGGCCACGCCACATCTCCCTGCAACCATGACAATGCTGGCTAATAGGCAGAGGCTGCGGCAACGTCGCGTCGGTTAGCCTGCCGTCATGGCGAGCGCCGAGCTGGATGAGTTGATTGTCGCGGACGCCGGGGCGCTGCGCGTGTGGTTGTTGGCCAACCACACCACGTCGCCCGGCGTTTGGCTGGCCCTGACCAAGAAGGGCGGCACGGTCACAACGCTGACCTGGCAGCAGGCGGTCGATGAGGCCCTGTGCTTCGGTTGGATCGACGGGCAGGCCCGGAAACGGGATGAGGAGACCTCCTGGATCCGGTTCACCCCTCGGAGACCTCGCAGCCCTTGGTCACAACGCAACGTCTCCAACGTGGCCCGGCTGGAAGCACAGGGCCGAATGCTGCCCGCGGGCCGGGCCGCGGTCGACGCCGCGAAAGCGGACGGGCGGTGGGCGACGCCCTACGCCCCGCCGTCGGAGGCCGAGGCACCGGCCGACCTCCTCGCCGCCATCGCCGCCGTTCCGGCCGCCCAAGCCATGTTCGACGTACTCACCAAGACTAACCGGTTCGCTCTCGTCTACCGGGTCAACGCCGTCAAACGGGCGCAGACCCGCGAGCGAAAGATCGGCGAGTTCGTCGCCATGCTGGCCCGCCACGAGACGATCTACCCGCAGAAAGCCAAACCTACGAACCCGCCGTAACCGGCGCCTTCGCGCTGGTCGGCCTCTGCGAGTCGGCAGTCGCGGCCGGCTACCCTCGCGCGTACCCGCGTCGGTACAGCCATCCGGTTGTGTTCATCGTTGATGTCCTCGCCTTGTCTCTGCCAGAGCATCCTCTGCTCGTCGTTATTCAACGCAATAGCGGCCGGCGGCTCGCCGCCGGCCGGATGCCCTGACCTGTTGCCGATGGCGCGTTACCTTGAGAAAAGGTCCGGGCGGCCGTCGACACGTGGTCCTTTCCTCGCCGCCCGTGTGTCGTAGGTCGGTGGTTGGATAGCGGAATGGCACACGCAACCTCGGCTGATGGGACCCTGATCGCGTACTACACGGTCGGCGAAGGCGAGCCCATCGTCATTGTCGGCGGCGCCTTCTCGACCGCCGAAGCCGCCACGCCGCTGGCCGAGGCGCTCGCCGCGTCGGGCTTCCAGGGCGTCACGCTCGACCGCCGCGCGCGCGGCTCGAGTGGCAACACCGAGCCCTATGCGCCCGAGCGCGAGGCCGAAGACCTCGCCGCGGTCATCGAAGCGGTCGGACGCGAGGCATCCGTTCTCGGGCACTCCTCAGGAGCGATGCTCGCGCTGTTCGCGGCCGCTCACGGCGTGCCCGTAAAGCACCTGTTCCTGTCCGAGCCGCCGTTCCTGTTCGGCGAGGGGGATCCTGGCGACGACTTCCCCGAGCGGCTGCAGGCCCTCGTCAGCGAGGGCAGGCCCGACGAGGCCGTGACCACGTTCCAGCGCGAGGCGGTCCGCTTGCCCGCCGAGACCATCGATCAGATCAGACACAGCCCTATGTTCCCGTCGCTGGTCGCGGTGGCGCAGTCGGTCGTCTACGACGCGACCCTCAGCCGCGAGGTGTCGACGCCGACGACCTCGATGACGTCGATCGACGTGCCGGTCACGATCCTGCGCGGGGAGCCGACCTTCCCGATGCTCGTGCGTGCCGTCGAGTTGCTGCACGAAGCCATGCCGAACGCCGAGCTGATCGTCGTGCCCGAATCACACGACCACAGCATCGACCCCGCTGGCACCACGCGGGAAATCCGCCGCAGGCTCGCCGCATGACGCGCCTTCTCGTGCTCGCACGCGGACTAAACGTGGGCGGCAGGAACACCGTCGCGATGGCGAAGTGGCGGACCAGCCTCGAGGCGCTCGGCTTCACCGGCGTCGCGACCTACATCAACAGTGGCAATGTGCTGCTCGACTCAACGGACTCGGCCGCGACCGTCAAGAAGAGGATCGACGCCGACCTGGCGGAGAACTTCGCCATCCACGACGAGAAGGTCAAAGTGCTCGTGCTCACGCGCGGCCAGCTGAAGAAGGTCATTGAGAATCGGCCAACGGGCTTCGGCGACGAGCCGAAGAAGTACCACAGCGATGCGATCTTCCTCATGGGCGTCTCGACGTCGGATGCCATGGCCGTCTTCAACCCACGCGAGGGCGTCGACACCATCTGGCCCGGCGACGGCGTGATCTACTCGCGGCGGTTGAGCGCCGAACGCACCAAGAGCCGCCTGAGCGCGATAATGTCGTCTCCGCTCTACACGTCCATGACCATCCGTAGCTGGAGCACGACCATGAAGCTCTGGGATCTCATGAACGACTGAGCAGTCGGCAGCGCTGACTCGATCGGTGCCGCGGCATCCTCTCCTACGTCGCAGACGACGGCGTACGGCTTTGCCGGTGAGAGGCGTTGCGCTCGCTGTCGTACCGGGGTGAGTTCGCCGAGAAGTGGCCGGGGACGCCGGCCTGGTCGCACAAGTCTTGTATGGCGACCGTACTTCTCGGCGATGCGCGGACCTGAAGGCAGACGCTGATTGTCGGCGGGCTACAGGCTGTTGATTCGGGCCAGCAGCTCTTCCTCGGTGAGGTTTTCCAGGACCGCGTCCTGCTTGCGGCCCAGGGCTGCCAGCAGCTTTTCCTTCTCCAGCTTCTTGGCTGCCGCCGCCTTCGCCGCCTGGTCCTCGGCGAGGCGGACGGCGATGACGTGCTTGACGACCTCCAACTTGGTCTCCAAGGTTGCCTTGGCCGGATTGGCCTCGGTGGCCACGAACGACTCGGTGTCGACGGCCTTGAGTTCGGCGTTGACCGCCTTGGCCACGTCATCGAGGCTGAAGCCGGACTTGGCGGTCAGCGGAAGCTCCCACAGCTGTTCCGTGGTCAGCAGTCCCCTGGTCGACGGGTAGCGGAACTTTTCCCGCGTGGCCTTTTCAAAAATGGTCACGATGGACCTTCCTCCGGTGTTGGGTGGGAAGTCAGAACTGGATACTGAGGAGGTGGCGCCGGCCGCTGGTCATGGTCACCTTGGCGACGACAGAGCTGCGGACCGTGGAGCTGAAGCCGAGGCCGGACAGCTGATCCGGGGACGGCTCGCACTTGGTGCGATCGCCGAGGACCTCGAACACCTTGCGGTGCGGTTGCAGGTCGCCACGGAGGAACTCGTTGTAGATTCCCCGGGTCGGCTGGTCGTTCACGCACCCCTTCAGGATGAAGAAGTAGTGGCGGTTGCCGACTTCGCTGTCGTCGAAGTAGTTCGGCGAGTACATGACGGTGGACACCGGTACGAACTGTTCGGTGGTGATTCCCCACAGCTCCTTGCTCGCGCTGCCGCGCTGCATGTCCTTACCCGGCCGGAAGGCGGTGATCACCTCGTCGGCGACCGTCATCCGGCCCACCTCGACGGTCTCCTTGTGGCCGACCGCCCGCTCGTGGCGGTACTGCTCGATCTTCCCGTTGCTCTCGGTCTCGATCACGAAGCCGACCCCGGTGCTTTCCCGCTTGTGGAACTGGTTCACCTCGATCCGGTACTCGCCGTCGGGGACGTTGCTGGTCCAGGTGACGTTCTCCACCGGCTCGCGCGAGAACGGCCCGCCTGCGTTCATGTCGACGTCCAGCTTGTTGCGTTTGTCCTTGTACCAGATGTGGTCGCCGTTGGGTTCGAACACGTGCAGGTCGAGGTCGTCATGGTTGAACCAGGACAGGCTCACCCGCAGCTTGCCGGTGACGTTGCCACCGGCCCGCTTGACCTTCTCCTTGATCGAGTCGGTGACGTTGCCGTTGTAGGACCAGCCGAAATGGTTGTCCCAGGTGAACAGCCGCGGGGCGGCCGGGTGCCGACCGGTCGTGAGACTGACGAAGTGCGGTTCGTGGCTGTTGGCGACCCACAGGTCGATCGTCGCGGCGCCGGGCAGGATGTCCTTCATGAAGGCGACCACCGGAATCTCCTCCGGCTTCGCGTCACGAGGACGCCCACCTGGCGGCGTCATGGTGGCCGCCCGCATGAGCAGCCCCTCGATGCCGTCCTTCATCCGCGACTGCGTGTCGTTGTCGACCCAGAGCACGTTGGTGACCGACACGTCGGACAGCCGGGCGAACCGCCGCTGCAACGACTCCTCGATGCCCAACTCGTCGATGGTCTTCATGGCAGCCTTGACCATGGCCGGGGTGATCAACGCCCTGGGGCGCCGGTAGTTCTGCGGTGCCACCTTCGTCTCGAACGACCGGACCGCGTCCTCCAGGTCGACGCCCACGGAGAGATCCTGGACAAGGGTGCCGATCACCGTGTTGCGCAACCGGGCCGCCGGGTTCAGGGCGTTGGCGAAAACGAAAGCCTGTTTGTCGGTCGCCGTCGTCCACCGGTTCTGCAGTGACCGGAACTCGGCCACCGCCCGACGATGCTCCGTGCCGCGGTAGAGGGCGTTGTCGTCGATGAGGTCGACGACGGTGTCCAGAGCGTGCTGGGTCAGCTCGGCCAGGCCACGCTGGAACACCTGCACGGCGGCGTCGAAGGTGCCCCGTGCCGCGCGGACGTCCTTGGTCCGATGCCGCTTCTCCACCCGGCCGTGCAGGTGGTGCCACACCTCGACCTGGCCGTCGCGCAGCGCCCGGGTCGTCCTCGTCCCGTACTGCCCCTCGGCGGACCGGAAGATGGTGGACAACGGCAGCGTGCCGACGAACTCGTCCAGTGCGGCGGCGACGACGGAGAAGACCGGGTCGGACGCGGACACCCCCGACCAGATCGAGCGGACCTGTCCGTTGTGGATCTCAACGACGTTACCGAAGTTCTTGATGAACCCGCGGCAGGTCGAGCAGTCGTACTCGGACCGCTCACGGAACCGGGGATTGGTGCCGGCGGGGAACGACTCGAGAAAGGTGAGCCAGAGTGAGTCCCGGTCGAGACCGTCGCCGACGACGTACAACTCTCCCTTGGACATCGCGGACAGACGCAAAGTCACATCCGCCACGAACTGCTCGAAACTGTCCACCGTGTCATCCTCCTCGAATACCGGAGATCCTAAGGAGCACCTGCAATCGAAGAAACGCGTTTCCGGCTGTCCGCACGGTCACGGACGGGCGCCGGTGGCCGCCGGTCAGTCAGACGATCCGGCTGCCGCTGCTGACCACGGCCTAATTAGGGGTCCAACTCGTCGCTGAACGTGGCGAGCACCCGGCCGTCGCCGGCCAGGGCCACCAGCCGGCCGTGGGCGAGGTTCGCGCTGCGGAACGAGAACGTCCGCGTGCCGTCGGCGGCCACCAGCACGGGAATGTCGCGGGCCGCGCCGCCGGGGGCCGAGCGGAACTCCAGCCAGGTCACGGCCGGGTCCACGACACCGTTCACCCGTACCTTCGTCTTCTCGCGGCGCACGCCGAAGGCGACCGGGACGCCGGGCGGCAGCGCCCCGGCGAAGTAGAAGTACCGCGGGTTGGTCAGGTCGGCGGCCGTGTAGGCCTTGAAGGTCGGGTCGGCCGCGGCGGGCAGCGGCAGCAGGGCGACACAGGCGAGCACGGTGGCGGTGGCGGTGCCCGCGCGCAGCCACGTCCGCGCGCCGCCGCCGCGCCGCGCCGACGCGACCGCGACGGCCGTGACGCCCACGACACCGCCCAGGCCGGCCAGGCACACCGCGACCGCGCCGACCGCGCGGGCGTTCTCCAGCGCGAACTGCCACCCCGGGTACGTGGAGACCGCGCGCAGCAGCACGCCGGCCGACGCCGTCATGACGAGCAGCAGCACCGCCCCGGCGACCTTGCGCAGGTGTCCCTCCGCCGCGATGAGCACCATCGCGGCGAGGACCGTCCACAGTTGATGGTGGGTCCACGACACGGGTGAGGCGGCGATGGTCGCGCAGCCCACGAGCACGGTCGCCCGGGCGGGGTGCCCGTGCCGGGTCAGGTGGCGCGCGCGGGCCAGCGCCGCGCCGCACACGACGGCGACGAGGGCGGCCCAGACGAGCGGCAGCGCGTCCACCGGCACGCCCGCGCGCAGCAGCATGCCGTGCACGGACTGGTTGCCCAGCGAGGCGAGGTCGCCGATGCGCGAGGTCTGCAGCATCGTGCCCGTCCAGTACCGCCAGCTGTCGGCCGGCAGCACGGCGAACGCCACCGCCGCGCACGCGACGAACGCCCCCACGGCCCGGGCGGCGTCGCGGTAGCGGCGGGCGAGCAGGAAGTACACGATGAACAGCAGCGGCGTGAGTTTGATCGCGGCGGCGACCCCGACGAGGACTCCGCGCAGCCGCGCCGGCGTGAGCCCGGCGCCGTCGGCGAGCGCGAGCAGCACGATGAGGATGCTGACCTGGCCGAAGCGCAGGTTGCTCTGCGCGGGCGCGGACAGCAGCACCCCGCACGCGATCGCGGCGACCGCCACGGGGCGCCGGTCCGGCGCGACGATGCCCGTCCGGCCCAGCGCGACCGCGATGGCCGCGGCCGCCGCGCACGTGGCCAGCAGCCACAGGATCCGCAGGGCGGCCTCGGGAACGAACGTCATCGGTTGGAGCAGCAGCGCCGCGAACGGCGGGTAGGTGAAGGGACCGCCGTTGCCGGCCACGTAGTCGTAGAGCGGGTCACCGGACCGGACGGCCTGCGCGGCGCCGTAGTAGATGTGCAGGTCCGACAGGCGCTCGGCGGCGGGGCGACGCAGCACGAGCACCGTCGACACGACGGCGATCGCGCCGAACGCGCCCCACAGGGCGAGGGCGGCGGGTCGGCGCCGCGCGGGAGAGCCGGGCACCGCCTCACGGTAGCGATCCGGCGCACGAGGGGACGTGCGCGCACCGGTCACCCTGGCGGTGTGCAGATCGTCGAGGTGACCGGGCTGGCCGTGCGGTCCAATGTGATCGTCCTGCGGCGGCGTGCCACCCCGCTGCGGTTCGTCATCTACCCCATGCTGCACATCGCCGAACCGGCCTTCTACGCCCAGGTGACGGCGCGGCTGAGGACCGCCGACGTGATCGTGGTGGAAGGCATCCGCCGTGGGTCGGCCAACCGTGGGGTGCTCCTGCAGATGGCGTTGGCGGCGACCTACCGCGTATCACAGTTCAACGGCCGCGCCGGCCTCGTCGTGCAGGATGTCGACGTCCGCGCGTTCGGGGTGCCGGTGCTGAATCCGGACATTGACAGTGACGAGTTCCGGACCGCCTGGCGTCGGGCCCCATGGCGCGACCGGGCGATGGTGTGGGTCCTCATCCCGGTCGTCGTCCTGGCCCGCCTCTTCGGCGGCACCCGCGCGATCTGGGATCGGGCGATGGAGGTCTACGACCTGCCCACCCCGGCGGATGAGGAGCTGGCCTACCTGGCGCCGGAACTCGACGAGGCGATGCTCGGCGAGCGGGACGCCCGGTTGGTCGCCGCGCTGTGCCAGGTGCACGAGGAGCGGGCGGTGGAGCCGATCGAGGTCGCTGTCGTCTACGGAGCCGGCCATGTGCCCGCCATCGTGCACGCCCTGAGCGAGCGGTACGGGTACGTCGCGCGCTCCGGAGACTGGCTCACGATCGCCCACCTGTCCCGAGGCGAGCAACCAGCCGCGTCGGTGGCCGCGCCCGCGCGTCGGCCCCGACGGGTGGTCGGGCTGCTGGAGTTGTCGAACCGGCTCGCGCGGCAGGGCCGCCCGGACGAGGCGGTACGCGCCGCGGACGACGCGGTCGACCACGCCGAGATGATGCGGGAGCGGTTCGGCGCCCGCTACGACGTCGACTACGCCTGGGCCACGCTCACGCTCGGCCACCGGCTGCGCGAGGCGGGCCGCGACGACGACGCGACCGCGCTGTACCGCGAGGCCGTCGACATCCTCCGCACGACGTGGCGCGACGACCCGTACCAGCGGGTGAAGTGGCTCGGCCGGGCCCTCACCGACTACGCCGCGCACCTGGTGGCTCAGGGCCGGACCGGCGAGGGGGTGGCGGCCGCGAGGGAGGCCGTCGGCCTCTTCGACGCGGCCGGTGAGACGGCGCGCGACGAGTTCCGGGGGCACTGGGAGTCCGCCCTGGCGAGCCTGCGCGCGGGCGGCGGGTGACGTCGGCGCCCGCGCGAGCTGCCTGGAATAGCGCTGCCGGAACCGGCAGTTCGTCGCGCCCGCGAGTTCGAGGCGCGAAAGACAACCGTCGTACGCGCATCCGGTGGGTCTTTATCTCCCGGGTGCGGCCGTCGCGACGGCGACCCTTGCATGATCGCATTTCGAAACATGGAACGGGGTTCTATGTGGAGGGTTCGTGTGGCTTGCGGAGACGTTTGGCGAGGTCACGGCCGGCTCACGCGCCCGTTGACGGCACGCCGCGACCGCCCGCAACGTTGCTTCGCGCTATGGAGCGGCGTTCTGTCACACGGAACTGCTGGGCGGATGATGCGAACCTTGGGAACGCGGTTTCCTGTTTACGCTCGAAATACTCTGCACTTTCTTGCATTGGGAGAATTCAATGTGACGACAATTCATTGAGCCCTATGGGACCGTTACCCGGAAGACCGGGAATTGAGCAGCCACCGCCGCGAAATCAGCGACCGGCGCGTGGCGGTCGATCGGAATGTGGGGGCGGGCGCCGGGCGCGAGTTCGAGGAAGCGGCGCAGGATCGGCGCGCGCGCCTCGACGTCAACCTCCACGAGGCGCACCGGCTCGGCGATGCCGTGGCGCAGCACGGCGCGGCCGTCGTTGGCCCGCACGTTGGCGACCCAGTTGGTGCGCTCGCCCAGCATGGCGACGAGGTACCGCTCGCCGTCGAGCGCGACGAGGACGAGCGGGAACGAGATGGGTTGCCGGCTGCGACGACCAGGCACTTCGAGCGTGACGCCGCGCCGTGGCACGAGGATGCCGCTCGCGAAGTGCACGGCCGAGACGCGGTTGAGCGCGCGGGCGAGGGCGTTGGGCCGGCCGCGCCGGTACATCCACCGCTGCAGATGCCCCATCGGCCCGGTCGGTCGTGGTCCGGTCATGGTGTCTCCCCACGATGGACGGCTCAGATGTCCCTTCCACGGTATTGCGGGCGGTGGATGAGGTGCAGGGGCATTGGTCCCGTCCGGTGGGCCGATGGCCCAAACGCCCGGGCGCACCGAGACTTTCCGACCTATCGAATACTTATGTTTCGCGCAGGGCTGACGGACGGTCATGGCGACGCCAATTGCGGAGGTCGCGCGCGTTACACAGTGCGAAACGGTTCGAGTGGAGCACGCTGGACGGGCCCTACGTGATCGAGGCGAACCAGGCACTATTGAGATGCCATTGACGACCTCCTATCGATCCATTAAGTTTCGCCCAGGCATCCGAATGTTTCGAAAGTTTTCGGCGGCGATGTCACCTGTTGTGGGCTCGCCGTTACTGCGTGCTGGCCAAGAGAGGGTGGCATGACCGAGCAGTTGCCAGCCGACGTCCTGGACGGGCCCGGGGACATTGGCGACCGACGCGGTGGGCAGCCACCCGGGCCGCCACCCGTACCCACGGTGCCGGCGCGGCTGACGTGGCGGCGGGCGCTACGCCGGGACTGGCAGCTCTACTCGCTCGCCGTGCTGCCCCTGCTGTTCTTCCTGATCTTCCGGTACGCGCCGATGCTCGGCAACGTCATCGCGTTCCGGCGGTACTCGCCCGGCGGCAGCATCTTCGGCGAGTACTGGGTCGGCCTGCGGTACGTGAAGATGTTCATCAACGACCCGGCGTTCTGGCACGTGTTCACCAACACGATGGTCATCGGACTGCTCACGCTGCTGTTCATCTTCCCGATGCCGATCATCCTGGCGCTGCTGCTCAACGAGGTACGCAACCGGTTCTTCAAGCGGTTCGTGCAGACGGTGTCGTACCTGCCGCACTTCCTGTCGATCGTGGTCGTCGCCGGCCTGATCTTCGAGCTGCTGTCCATGGACGGCGTGGTCAACCAGGGGCTCAAGGCGATCGGCCAGGATCCGATCTCGTTCCTGCAGAAGCCGGAGTGGTTCCGGACCATCTACATCTCGTCGGAGATGTGGCAGACCGTCGGCTGGGGCACGATCCTCTACCTCGCCGCCCTGACCACGGTCGACGACAACCTGTACGAGGCGGCGCGCATGGACGGCGCCAATCGGTGGCGTCAGACGTGGCACGTCACGCTTCCGGGCATCCGGCCCACGATGGTGACGCTGCTGATCCTCAACATCGGCACGTTCCTGGCGGTCGGCTTCGAGAAGATCCTGCTGCTGTACAACCCGCTGACGTACCCGACGGCGGACGTCATCTCCACCTACCTGTACCGGGTCGGCGTGGTCTCCGGCAGCTTCAGCTACGCCGCGGCCATCGGCCTGTTCGAGGCACTCATCGGGCTGTTCCTGGTGCTCATGGCCAACACCATCTCGCGTCGCACGGTCGGGGCCAGCCTGTGGTGAAGATCAAGGCCAGCCGGAGCTACCGGGCCTTCCAGGTCGCCAACGCCGTGATCCTCATGGGCGTCGTCGTGGTCACGCTGTTCCCGTTCGTCAACATCGTGGCGCGGTCGTTCAGCGGCGAGCGCTACGTGCGCTCGGGCGAGGTGAACCTGCTGCCCAAGGGGTTCAACCTGACCACGTACGAGACGGTCATGTCCGATCCGATGTTCTGGACGAACTACCGCAACACGGTCGTCTACACGGTGGTGGCCACCGCGATCGCGATGGTGCTGACCACCTGCTACGCCTACGTGCTGTCGAAGAAGCACATCAAGGGCCGCGGCCTGCTCGTCGGGATCGCCGTGTTCACGATGTTCTTCAACGGCGGCCTGATCCCCAACTACGTGCTCGTCAGCGGCCTGGGCCTGCGCAACACCATCTGGGCCATCGTGCTGCCCAACGCCATCAGCGTGTTCAACCTGCTGGTGATGAAGGCGTTCTTCGAGAGCCTGCCCGAGGAACTTGAGGAAGCCGCCGCCGTCGACGGGCTCAACACGTACGGCACGTTGGCCCGGATCGTGCTGCCGCTGTCCAAGGCCGTGCTCGCCACCATGATCCTGTTCTACGCGGTGACCTACTGGAACTCCTGGTTCTCGGCGTTCCTCTATATGGACCGCAGCGAGCTGTTCCCGGTGACGGTCTACCTGCGCAACCTCATCGCCGGTGCCACCAGCGGCACCGACCAGTCCGCGTCCAGCGACACCTCGCTGCAGGTCGCGGCCAACATCAAGGCGGTGACGATCGTGCTCACCTGCCTGCCCATCATGCTCGTCTATCCCTTCATCCAGCGGTACTTCGTTCGCGGCGTGATGCTCGGCGCCGTCAAGGGATAGCCCACACCTTCCGTCCACCCCGAAAGGAAGCAGGACATGCAGAAGCTATCGAGGCGGCAGGTCCTCGCCGCCGCAGGCGCGGCAGGCGTCGCCACCGTCGCCGGCGGCGTGCTCGCCGGCTGCGACAGCGAGCCGTCGCAGGAGAAGGGCGACCTGTCCGGCAACCGCGTCGGGGCCATGGAGAAGTACGGCGTCGGCGACCAGTTCAAGGCCACCGAGCCGCTCACCTTCTCGCTGATGCTGCTGAGCAACGCGAACTACCCGTACAAGAAGGAGTGGCTGTTCTGGTCCGAGCTGACAAAGCGGACCAACGTCACGATCGACCCGGTCGTCGTGCCGGGCGCCGACTACAACCAGAAGCGCAGCGTGATGATCAGCGGCGGCGAGGCCCCGTTCATCATCCCGAAGACGTACCACCCGGACCAGGAGCAGTACATCGCCGGCGGCGCCATCCTGGCGGTCAGCGACTACCTCGACCTGATGCCGCACTTCCAGGACAAGGTCGCCAAGTGGAACCTCAAGGGCGACCTGGACGGCATCCGCCAGGACGACGGCAAGTTCTACCTGCTGCCCGGCCTGCACGAGGACGTCTGGATCGACTACTCGCTCGCCGTGCGTACGGACGTGTTGAACGACCTCAAGCTCACCGCGCCGAAGACGTGGGACGAGCTGACCACCGTGCTGCGCAAGATGCGTGAGGCGCACCCGAACCACTACCCGTTCTCCGACCGGTGGAGCACCCCGCCGCAGCCCGGCGCGAACAGCCTGCTCAACGTGATGGCGCAGAACTACGGCACGTACGCCGGCTGGGGTTACCGCAACGCCCAGTTCGACACGGCGACCGGCAAGTTCGTCTTCACCGGCGCCACCGAGCAGTACAAGCAGCTGGTGACCTACCTCAACGGGCTGGTGAAGGAGAAGCTGCTCGACCCCGAGAGCTTCACCCAGACCGACGACCTCGCCCGGCAGAAGTTCGCCAAGGAGGAATCGTTCGTCATCAGCGCCAACGCGCAGACGATCGTCAACGAGCTCCGCAAGGACCTGGAGAAGATCCCGGGCGCGACGGTCCTCAAGATCCCGCAGCCGATCGGCCCGCTGGGCGAGGTCAAGGAGGGCACCCGGCTGGAGGGCGGCGTCATGATCTCCTCGAAGGCCCGCGAGAGCAAGAACTTCGTCGCCATGATGCAGTTCATCGACTGGCTGTTCTACTCCGACGAGGGCCAGATGTTCGCCAAGTGGGGCGTGCAGGGCACCACCTACACGGGCAGCTACGCGTCCGGCGACTTCAAGCTCGCCCCCGACGTGACCTGGGCCGGCATCAACCCCACCGGTACCAAGAACCTGCAGGTCGAGTACGGCTTCCTCAACGGCGTGTTCGCCTACGGCGGCAGCACCCAGCACCTGGAGTCGCAGTTCTCCGACGAGGAGAAGGAGTTCCAGAAGGTGATGCGGGCCCGCAGGACGCTGCCCGTGGCACCCCCACGCCCGCTCAACGCGGAGGAGCGCGAGCAGGCCACCCTCTGGGAGGCCGCGCTCAAGGACCACGTCAACCAGCAGACGCTCAAGTTCATCCTCGGCCAGCGTCCGCTGTCGGACTGGGACGCCTACGTCGCCGAACTCAAGGGCAAGAACATGGACCAGTACATCGCCCTGGTCAACGGCGCCTACGACCGCTACAAGAAGAACCACGGTTAAATTGATCAACGTTCCAGACGATCCGATCGGCCGGTTGCCCGACGCGTGGCGGTTCTGCGTCGGCACCGGCCGGTTCGAGCTGGCGCTGCGCCGCGATTACCAGGACTCGCTGGCGCTCGTCCAGAAAGACATCGGGTTCCGCTACATCCGCGGGCACGGGTTGCTCAGCGACGGCGTCGGCGTCTACCGACCCCACGAGTACGGGGTACGCTACGCCTTCACCTACGTGGACCAGGTCGTCGACGCGTACCTGGGGCTGGGCATCCGGCCGTTCGTTGAGCTGGGGTTCATGCCCTACGACCTGGCGTCGGGCGACCAGACCGTGTTCTGGTGGCAGGGCAACGTCACCCCGCCCCGCTCGTGGACCGGGTGGGCGGAGCTGGTGAAGGCCACGGTCGCCCACCTCGTCGACCGGTACGGGCTCGACGAGGTGCGCCAGTGGCCCATCGAGGTGTGGAACGAGCCCAACCTCGCCCCGTTCTGGCAGGACGCCGACCGCGACGCCTACCACCGCCTCTACGAGGTGACCGCGCACGCGGTCAAGGAGGTCGACGCCGAGCTGCTGGTCGGCGGGCCGGCCCTGTCACCGGGCGCAGGCGACTGGATGGCGCGGTTCGCGGACTTCGTCGAGGATAGGCAGGTGCCGATCAACTTCGTCAGCTGTCACGCCTACTCCTCCGGGCCCGCCCAGCACGTGCCGTTCGGCACGCACCAGACGCTCGCCCCCGCGACCAAGCTGCTCGACCAGTTCGCGGAGCCGCGCGCGACGCTCGCCGGCACGGCGCTGGCCGGCCTGCCGGTGCACATCACGGAGTTCAACTCCTCGTACCGGCCGGACAACCCGATCCACGACACCGCGTTCCACGCCGCGTACCTGGCGCCCGTCCTCGCGGGCGGCGGCGACCATGTGGACTCCTTCTCGTACTGGACGTTCTCGGACATGTTCGAGGAGGTGGGCATCCCGACGGCGCTGTTCCACGGCGGTTTCGGCCTGCTCACCCACCGCCAGCTCAAGAAACCCACCTACCACCTGTACGCGTTCATGGCGCGCCTCGGCGGCGAGGCGCTCGCGCGCGGGGACGACCACCTGGTGACCCGCCACCCGGACGGGCGCCTGGCCGTGCTGGCCTGGGCCCCGGTCGACGTCGAGGGCACGGCCGTCGGGCCGGGCGACGGGCACCGGGTGCGGCTGTCGGTCCCGCTGGCGGGCGCGGCGGACGCGTTCGTCGCGCGTGCCCACGTGGGGGAGGACGCCGGCAACGCCTACGCGGTGTGGTGCGCCATGGGTCGCCCGCTGTCTCCGCGTACCCGTGAGATTGAGGTGTTGCGGGAGGCGGCGGAACCGGTCCGGCGCTATGAGCGCCTGCCCGTGGCCGACGGCCGGGTGACGCTGGACCTGGCGCTGGGCCGCCACGAGGTCACCCTCGTCGAGGTCAGCGCCGTGGTGGACGAGACGCCGCCGTGGTGGTCCGACAGTCACCTGCTGGGGCGCGGCGATGAGTAACCTAGCCGGCGTGCGTCAATTTGGGGAGGGCCCGCTGTCGCGGGCGACCGCGCTGATCTACACACTGGTGATCGTCGAGGGGTTGCTGGTGCTCACGGCGGCACCGGGTCTGGCGGTGCTCCTGTTCCTCGACCGCGACGCCAGCAACCTGCCGCTGGTGGCGCTCTGCGCGCTGCCCGTCGGGCCGGCCCTGTCGGCGGCGGTCTACGCCCTGCACCACCGCAGCGCCGACATCACCGACTTGCAACCGGCGGCGGCGTTCTGGCGCGGCTACCGGCTCAACGCGGTCGGTGCGCTCAAGGTGTGGGTGCCCGGCCTGGCATGGTTGACGATCGTGGCGGTGACGCTGGCCAACTTCCGCGCGACCGGCCTGCCGCTGTGGTGGGCGGTGCTGGTCGCCCTGACCGGCGCGGCGACCGCGTTATGGCTGGTCAACGCGCTCGTCATCACGTCGCTGTTCGCGTTCCGTGGGCGCGACGTGGCGCGGCTGGCCGCCTACTTCCTGTTCCGGAAGCTGGGCGTGACCGTGTCCAACGCCTGCCTGCTCATCGTGGCCGGTGGCGTCGTGTTCGCGTCGTCGGAGGCGGTGCTGGCCCTGTTCGGATCGCTGTTCGTCGCGATGCTCGTCCTCGGCGCGCGGCCGCTGTTCGAGGTGGTTCGCCAGGAGTACACCGCGTGAAGATCCGTTACGGGGGCGACGACAACCCCGAGCAGCTGATGACCCTCGACCCCGCGTGGCTGCCGGCCGAGGCGTTCCGGGCGATCGGCGCCCGCCGCGTGCTCGTGTGCGCCGAGGACGGGCCGGTCGTCGACACCGTGCTCGCCGAGGTGGCGCGCGCGTGCGCGCGCTACGGCGGGCAGGTTCACCGCGATCCGTCGTTCGACGGGGCGCAGCTCATGCTCGTACTCACCGGATCTGGATCTTTGCCGTCGGCGGCGGGTGACGTCGCGGCCGAGGTCTCCTCCGGCGAGCCGCTGGGCGAGGAGGGCTACGCCCTGGCCCGGCCCGGAGGGACGACCGTGGTGCTCGCCGACGGGCCGGTGGGGTTGCTCTACGGGCTGTTCCACGTCGCCCGGCTGGGCACGGCGGCGTTCGACGGGTGGCACCCGCTGGAGGCGCGCCGGCCCGCGAAACCCCGGCGGATGCTCGACCATTGGGACAACGTCGACGTGCATCCGGTGATGGGCCAGGTCGAACGCGGCTACGCGGGCGGGTCCATCTTCTGGCGCGCCGGCCAGCCGCGCGATCTTGCCCGGGTACGCGAGTACGGCCGGTTGCTGGCCGCCGCCGGGGTGAACGCGATCTCGGTAAACAACGTCAACGTCCACGCGACCGAGGCCCGGCTGCTGACCGACCGGCTGCACCAGGTGGCGGCGATCGCGGCGGTCCTGCGCCCGTACGGCATCCGCGTGCACCTGTCCGTCAGCTTCGCCTCCCCGATGGTGCTGGGCGGGCTGCCGACCGCCGACCCGCTCGACGCGTCCGTGCGCCAGTGGTGGGCCGACGCGGTGTCGGCCGTCTACGCGGCGATCCCGGACTTCGGCGGCTTCGTGGTGAAGGCCGATTCCGAGGGACAGCCGGGGCCGTTCGGGTACGGGCGCACCCACGCCGACGGGGCGAACGCGCTCGCCGCCGCCCTGGCCCCCTTCGGCGGGGTCGTGCACTGGCGGGCGTTCGTCTACAACCACCACCAGGACTGGCGCGACCGGTCCACCGACCGCGCCCGGGCCGCGCACGACCACTTCGCGCCGCTCGACGGGCAGTTCGCCGACAACGTGATCCTGCAGGTCAAGTACGGGCCGGTCGACTTCCAGGCCCGCGAGGCCGTGTCCCCGGTGATCGGCGCCATGGCGTCGACCGCCGTGGCGGTCGAGTTGCAGGTGACGCAGGAGTACACGGGCCAGCAACGCCACGTGTGCTACCTGGGCCCGTTGTGGAGCTGGGTCCTCGGTTTCCCGTTCTCCCGGCGGACGGTCGCTGAGGTGGCCGCCGAGCTGGTCGCCGTGTCGAACGTCGGCGACGACCCGTTCTGGACCGGGCACCCCCTGGCCCAGGCCAACCTGTACGCCTTCGGGCGGCTGGCCTGGGACCCCTCCCTCGACCCGGTCGCCGTGCTCGACGAGTGGATCTCGCTGACGTTCGCGCCGTGCCCGTCACCGCTGCGAGCCGCGCTGCACGAGATCATGGACTCGTCGTGGTCGGTGTACGAGTCGTACACGGCACCGCTCGGGGTCGGGTTCATGGTGGACCCCGGCAGCCACTACGGGCCGAGCGTCGACGGGTACGAGTACAGCCGGTGGGGCACCTACCACTTCGCCGACCGCGACGGGGTCGGCGTGGACCGTACCCGCGCGTCCGGGACGGGCTTCACCGGGCAGTTCCCGCCGCCGTGGCGCGATGTGTACGAGTCGCCGGACTCCTGCCCGGACGAGCTGCTGCTGTTCTTCCACCACGTGCCGTACACGCACGTGCTGCGCTCCGGGCTGTCGGTCATCCAGCACATCTACGACACCCACTTCGACGGGGTGGCCCGGGTCGTGCAGATGCGGCGGCGGTGGGCCGAGGTCGCGGACTTCGTCGGCCAGGCGCGTCACGCCCGGGTCGCCGAGCTGCTCGACGAACAGGTGCGCTCGGCGACCGAGTGGCGCGACCACATCAACACGTACTTCTACCGCAAGTCGGGCATCCCGGATGCCCGGGGCCGGCGGATCTACGCCTGAACGGCCCGCGAGTACCTGATCTCCGTGAGCCCGCGCCACGACCGGTTGTGGCCCTCGTCGAGGGCGAACCCCGCCCGCTCGTAGAAGCGGCGCGCCGGGGCGTGCCGCTCCAGCGCCCACACCAGGCACCGGACGCGGCCGGTCGCGGACATCCACGCGAGCGCGTCCGCCAGCAGCAGGCGGCCGGCGCCCTGCCGCTGGGCGTCCGGGTGCACGTAGAGGGCGAGCAGTTCGCCGTCGGCGCGCTCGTCCGCCGGACCGCTCCACGCGTACCCGATGATCGTCCCGCCGACGAGCGCGAGGGCGACGCGGTCGCCGGGCTGACGACTGGCCCGCGCCCAGTTCCCGGCCGTGCGCACCGGGTCGAGGCCGGCGACCGCCTCCGGGATCCACTCGTGGTACGTGGCCAGCCAGGTGGCCCGCTGGACCTCGGCGATGGCCGGCCCGTCGCCGGGCACGGCGAGGCGGATCGCGACGCCGCCCACCGGGCCGCCTGGCCGCGGTTCCGCCCGGGCGGCGTCCGTATCCGACGGCGGTGGCTTGCGGAAGGACCCCGGCATCCGGCGATGATATGGGTCCGGATCGACGAAGGTGAGGCGCGGGCGCGTGGAGCAGTTCGAGGTGATCGTTGGGGCCGGCACGCTGCGGTCGACGGCCACGGGTGCCGTCCATTTCCCGCACCGGTGGACGCCCGGCGGGGTGAGCGTCGAGGCCCCCTTCACGGGGGCACACCTGTTGCACCTGTCCGCCGCCGGGTGCGTGCTCAACGACATCTACCGCGAGGCGCTCGCGCTCGACCTGCGCATCGACGGCGTACGGGTGTCGGCGGGCGGCGGGTTCGATATGGAGACGTGGGTGTCGTCCGGCATCACGTACCAGGTCGAGGTCGACTCGCCCCTGTCCGCTGAGGACCTCGCACGGCTCCTCGACCGGGTCGACGAGGTCGCCGAGATCCCGCGGGCGATCCGCGCCGGGGCTACCGTCCGGCGGGACCGGCCGTGAACACCGCGACCAGGAAGTCCGAGGCGGGCGTGAAGGGACGCAGATCCCAGGTGCCCAGCAGCAGGTCGGTGCGCAGCTCTGCGGTCGCGGCGTCGGCGAGGAACGCGTCGAACTCGTAGCCGCGGTCCGCCCCGAAGCCGACGACGATGCGGCCGTCGGCGCCCACGTGCGTCCCGAAGCGGCGCAGGATCTCCACCCGGGTGGCCGGCGCCACGAACGTCATCACGTTGCCGGCGCAGACGATCGCGTGGAAGCCGGCGGGGATGCCGAGGCGGGGCAGGTCCAGCTCGCTGAGGTCGCCCACCAGCCAGCGTGACCCGGGATGATCCTCCCGGGCCGCGGCCACCAGCTCGGGGTCCAGATCGACGCCGACGACGTCATGACCGGCCGTGGCCAGGTGGCCCCCCACGCGGCCGGTGCCGCAGCCCGCGTCGAGGATCCGGGCGCCGCGCGGCACCATCGCGTCGATCAGGCGCGCCTCGCCCGCGAGGTCGGCGCCGCGGGCGGCCATGTCCCGGAACCGCTGGACGTACCACTGTGAGTGACCCGGGTCCTCCGCGAGCTTTCGCAGCCAGAGGTTGTCGACGTGCACGATCCCTGAGTCCCTTCCTGACGCGACGACGGACCAACTTATCTTGATCTTCAGGCGCATGTCGAGGGGCCGAGGTCCCGGGCGAAAAGGGCCGAAAGTCCCTAAGGTGACGCGGCGGTGTCGGGTCAGGGTACGGTGCGTTGCGTGCGGATCACCACGAGAAATGCGCGGTTCCAGCAGTGGCAGGCGCTGCTGACGAACCGGAACAAGCGGCAACGGTCCCGTGAGTTCCTCGTGCAGGGGGTCCGGCCCATCAACGTGGCAGTGGAGCACGGCTGGCCGATCCGGACGCTCATCTTCGATATGGGGCGCCCGCTCTCGACGTGGGCGCGGGATCTGCTGCGGACGACCCGCGCGGAGCAGGTCGGCATGGCCCCGGAGCTGCTCGCCGAGCTGAGCGAGAAGAACGAGGAGGTGCCCGAGGTCGTCGCGGTGATGGGGATTCCCGACGACGACCTCGGCCGCATCAAGGTCGGCGGTGACTTCCTCGGCGTGCTGTTCGACCGTCCGACGAGCCCGGGCAACATCGGCACGATCATCCGCTCCGCGGACGCTTTCGGCGCCGACGGTGTCATCGTGACCGGCCACGCCGCCGACATCTACGACAGCAAGTCCGTGCGCGCGAGCACCGGATCCCTCTTCGCCCTGCCTACCGTCCGGGTGCCCACGGCGCAGGAGGTCATGGCCTGGCTCGACGCACACCGGCGTGGCGCGACGCCGGTGCAGGTGGTCGGCACGGACGAGCACGGCGACGTGGACATCTTCGACGCCGATCTGACCGTGCCGACACTGCTGCTCGTGGGCAACGAGACCAAGGGACTGAGTTCCGCGTGGCGCGAGCTGGCCGACCGCATGGTGCGCATCCCCATGGTCGGCAGCGCCAGCTCCCTCAACGCCGCCAGCGCGGCGACCGCGGTGCTCTACGAGGCGGCCCGTCAGCGCATCGCGGCCCGCCGGGAGCTGTGAGCCGCGGGTACCTGCGCGTACCACCACGGTTGATCGCCTCGGGCGCGCCGGCAACTCGGTAAGCTCGCCCATCGGTGTGAAACGTTGAAAGGGGCCACATGAGCGGTGGAACCGGCAAGGTGGTTGTGAACAGGTGCATGTCGCTCGACGGCTTCATCGCCGGTCCCGACGACACCATGGACTGGGTCTTCGACTTCGCCGCTCCGGACGCGCCCTGGCTCGCGGAGATCGCCGCGGCTACGGGAGCCATGCTCGTCGGGCGGCGCACCCACGAGGTCGGCAAGAGGATGCGGGCCGGCGAGGAAGCCGGGTCCGCGGAGAAGGAGGAGGGCTATCCCTTTTCCGGGCCCGTGTTCGTCCTGACCCACGAGCCTCCGGACCCACCAGACCCCGGCGTCACGTTCCTCACCGGTGACCTCGGGGAGGCGGTCGCCACGGCGCTGGACGCGGCGGGCGGCAAGGACCTGGAGATCCTCGGCGCGGACGTGGCCGGCCAGTGCCTGGAGCGGGGCCTTGTCGACGAGATCTCGGTCTACGTGCTTCCGGTTTTGCTCGGCAGCGGTGTCCGGTTCTCGCCCCCGCGCCCCGGCAGGATCGACCTGGAGCCGATCAGCAGCACGCAGGCGGACGCCGTCACCATCCTCAGGTTCCGTGTCGCCAGGTAGCTGATCACGGCGTGCCGTTCGGACAGATTCGGCGGCTGGTCGCTGGTAAAGGCGCCCTGGCGGCCCGCCCGCGGTGTTCGGGCCGCCAGGGCGTCACGAGACTTCCGGTTGGATCAGGAGTTCCAGTACGGAACCCAGACACTCTCGGGGGTGAAGCCGCCGAAGCTCGACAGGCTCGAGTTGGCAGGAACCTGGTACGGGCCGCCGACGCAGTTGTCGTTCATAAACATGGCGGCGCCGCTGTTATGCGTGTTGATTGCCGAGTGCGCGCGGTCACCCCAGCCGTGAGAGACGAGGCTGACGCAGGTTCCGTTCGGGTTGAGCGAGGTGACACTGAACTTCGCGCCGGTGAAGCCGGCGCCCTCGTAGAGACAGAGGGAGCCGGAAGGGCACGTACCGATGCTGGGACCGGCTGAGGCTGCGGTGCCCGTGCCGAACACCACGACCATTGACAGGGCGACGATCGGTAGGACGGAACGCAGACGTCCGAACAGCACATTGACCTCCCCGAGTAGGTCCATTGATGGTAACAAATTTATGCGCTGTGCCAGACATCGCCGTGTGATGCACGTGCCCACGAGGACGCGGCCTTCCCAACCGGACGTCAAAGACGGGCCACTAGAGCGGCGGCCAATGATCGTCGGGCCCGACGTATCGATCGAACAGCGCGATCTCCTCCCGCGTCGGGCGTTCGAACTGGTCGGAGGACCCGAGCAGCACGTCGGAGGCGAGCGCTTCGGCATCCGGGCCACCCCTCGCTCGCACTCGCCGCACGAGCTCGTCGAGAGGAGCGTCCAGGAAGTGGAGCTCCGTCACGGCCCCCTCGCGCACCGCGACCTGCCGGATGCTCTCGCGTTCTTCGCGGGACCAGGAGCCGAACTCGATGACGGTGCTCGCGCCGCAGCGCAGGATCTTGCCCGCGTGCTCCAGCATGCAGTCTTGGAGCTTGAATCGGAACTCGTAGTCCACGAGGCTGATGCCGAGCCCGACGATCCATTCATCCGGGCTCAGGTGCACCGCCTTCGCGCCCTCGACGATCTGCCGCGCGCGGGTCGTCTTTCCAGCTCCGGGCAGTCCGCACACCAGGTAGAGCTTTGCCTCGTTCACGGAGCCATTCTGATCTTCGCCGATGCGACGGGCAAATCGCGGTGACCCGCCACGTGTGACGCTGGGGCGTGATCGTGGACGATGTCGATCTTTGCGGAGTCGCTCGCGGCTGAAGAGCGGCAACTCGTCGCGGCACCGGTGAGTCAGGCGCCGATGCGCACCGACTCGATCCATTCCGGCGGCAGGGGCGGCTCATCGCCGATCAGGCCGGCGATGACCCTCGTCGCGACGGGTTCGTTGGGCCAGGGCGTCTCACCGTCGGTGAGCACCACGACGACGTCGGGTCGTTGGGGCTGGGCCAGCGCGGCCGCGATGCCTTCGCGCATGTCCGTACCGCCGCCGCCGGAGAACTCCAGCTCCTCGGCCCGGGAGATTCGCTGCGCGGTGTGCACGGCCGCGTCGCAGGCCAGGACGGTGACCCGGTTGCCGCGGATGCCGACGCCGCGCAGCACGCCGGCGACCTCGGCGATCGCCTCGGCCAGGTCGTCGTCCGACATGGAGCCGGAGGTGTCCACGACGATCGCCACGGCCGGCACGGGCCGGCGCAGGCTGGGCAGCACCACGGCGGCCTGGCTGGCCGCGCGCCGCGACGGCCGCCGGTACGTGTAGTCGACCGCGCCGCCCGCCCACGCGACCGCCTGGCGGACGCTGCCGGCGAGCACCTGCCGCCAGTCGACCGTCGGCTCCAGGATGTCGTCGGCCCACCGCCGCCAGCCCGCCGGCACGTCGCCGCGGCTCTTCTGGTGTGCGCGGATCGCGTCGGCGGTGACCCGCCGGATCGCGTCGGCCTCGGTCGGGGAGACCGTCGACGCGGCGCGGTCGGCGGGCGGGAGGTCCCACGGCTCGACGCCGCCGTACGCGCCGGAGCCGCACCGCGGGCACGCCGGCTGCGGCGGGATGTCCGGCAGGTAGTGCTCGAACAGCAGGCCCTTGGGCAGGCCGAACGTCGCCGGCCGGATGTGGTCGGCCGGCAGCGGCACCCCGTCGTCGGTCAGGTCGTCGTTGATCTCGCAGTCCTGGGCGAGGTTCACCCGGGCGTGGTCGCCCTGGTACCGCGCGGGCAGCCGCTCGGCGCGGCCGTGGTGGTCGCGCAGCAGGTGCGCCACCTCGTGCAGCCACACCCCGGCGAGTTCGGCGACCGGGGTGCGTTCGACGAACCCGGCGTTGGCGTAGCAGCGCCAGTGCCGGTCCACGGCCATGGTGGGTACGGCCGCCGACGGCACGACCGCCAGCGCGTACAGCGCCGAGGCCAGGTACGGCCGGTCGCCGGCCGCGCGGTAGCGGGCGGCGAGCAGCTTGGTGCGGTCCAACGCGCTCAGCGGGCCAGCGCCCCGGACAGCGCGAGGATGTCGATGAACGCGTCGAGCTGCGGCGGGGCCGGCCAGCGCGGGTCGCGCAGGGCGGCGAGATCCATCGCGGCGCGCGCCGCCACGTCGGGCACCCCCGCGTCGACCGCCTTCGCGAGCACGACCCAGCCGGCGTTCCAGCGTTCCTCGCTCGTGCGGGCCTGCACGGCCGCGACCACCGCGGTCAGGAACGCCAACTGCCGGTCGCCGCGCTCGGGCAGCGCGAACGCCTCCGGGCGGGCCAGCACCCGGTCGGGGTCGGGCAGGTCGAGCTCCTCGGCGAAGGTGAGCAGTTCCAGGCCGGGCCCGTCGCCGATCGCGCCGACCAGGGCCGCGCCGAGCGCCTCCCGGTCGGCGGCGCACGCGTCGGCGAACGTGAGCAGCCGCAGGGCCATCTCCCAGGTGCGCGGCGACGGCCACGAGCGGCCGCGGGCCTGCGCGTCGGCCGGCATGTGGTGAGCCAGGCCGGGCCGGGCGGTGAGGAACCCGGCGACGATCCCGCGCGCGCGGGCCAGTGCGGCGTCCATCCGTTCGGGCCGGATCGCGGGTACGGTCACGGCCGGCCACGTGCCGGCCAGGCCGCGCGCCACGACCCGCGGGTCGTGCGTCCAGTGCAGATGCACGAACCGGTTGGCCAGCGGCGGGCTGAGGTGCCACCCGTCGGCGGCGCTGGCCGGCGGATTCGCGGCCGCCACGATCCGCACCTGGTCGGGCAGGCGCAGGCTGCCGACGCGCCGCTCCAGCACGACCCGCAGCAACGCGGCCTGCACCGCGGGCGGCGCCGAGGACAGCTCGTCAAAGAACAACAACCCTTTTCCGGTACGGGCGACCCGCACCGCCCAGTCGGGAGGCGCCATGGGCACACCCTGGTTGGCCGGGTCCTCGCTGACGATCGGCAGGCCGGAGAAGTCGCTCGGCTCGTGGATGCTCGCGATCACGGTCTCGAGCGGCAGCGTGAGCGCGGCGGCGAGTTGTTCGAGGGTGGCCGACTTGCCGATGCCGGGCTCGCCCCAGAGCAGGACGGGCAGGTTGGCCGCGACGGCGAGTGCGAGCGCGTCGGCCTGGCTGCTCGTGGCCGGCTCGCTGCGCGCCTCGCGGGTGCGCCGCACGAGCACGTCGGCCAGCGCCAACTGGTCTTCGTGGGTCACGGGGTCGTCATTCCTCCTCGACGCCGGCCGCCTTCGCGGCGGCCACCAGGAAGGCGAGGTCGTCGCGACGGGCCTGGACGATCACGTCGAGGACGCTCATTTCGGTGTACTCGTCGGGTTGGGCCGGGTCCGCGCCGGCATCGAGGGTCGCCCGGATGACGGCGAGCGGGGCCATGGTCAGTACCTGCGCCAGCAACGGCGGGCGGCCGTACTCGTCGATGGCGTCCAACGCCACGCCCGCGGCGACGAGCCACGGCACGATCACGGCGGCGTCGGGGGAGCGCAGCAAATGCAGCGTGCTGTCGCCCATGTCGTCGGTCACGGTCGGGTCGGCGCCGGCGTCGAGCATGGCGCGTACGAGAGTGGCCGGGGCGCCGTCGAAGAGGGCGGCCAGGAGCGGGGTGCGGCCCTTGTTGTCGCGGACGTTGATGTCCATGCCGGCGGCGAGCAGCCGGACCAGCAGGCTCTCGTCGTCGATCCTGCCCAGGTGGTGCAGCGGCCCGCGCTGCCACCGGTCGCGGACGCCGGCGGGATCGACACCCAGGTCGAGCAGCCGGGCGAACTCGTCGACATCGCCGTGCGCGAGCGCGGCCAGGGCGTGGGCGCGCAGGTCCCGCAACTGCCGGGGCAGGCGGCCGGTCGCCGAACCCTGCCACGTCTCGGCCACCGTGAAGCAGCCCGGCACCTCGCCGCCGAGCGCCCGCATGACGCGCTCCCGTTGCGCCTCGTCGTCGGTGTGGTCGTGGGCGTGCACGCGCCCGTCGCGCCAGCCGACCCGGTGCCACTGCCCGCGGCAGCGCACCGGCACCGACGCCGGCACGTCCGGTGTGCGCGGGCGGTAGTCCGGGTCGGACTCCTCGGGAAAGAGGGCTGCCCGCACCAACGGATGCACCTCGTGCGTACCGATGTGACCCGTACGCAGCAGTTCGAGGTCCGGCAGGCGCCGCCAGTGGGCGTACGGCAGGTTGGGTAGTCCGTCGGTGTAGGTGGAGGCACGTTCGGCGGTGAGCTGCCCGTCCTGGTCGCGCAGCACCACGCGGGAGGCCCAGCCGAACGACGGGCGCAGCGCGATCGCCGGGGCGCCGGTGCGCGCCAGCATGTGGCGCGCGGCCGGGACGAGGATCGGGACCATGGCGCCGAACGGCTCCGGGAACGCGTGGTCCATCCGGGGCCGGCCCCAACGGGCGGTGGCGGGCGGGAAGTCCGCGCGCACGCCGGCCGCCGTCCACGCCTTTTCGACCTCGCCCGAGTCCTGCAGGGTCGTCACCCGCTCGATCAGCGCGGCCAGGTCGTCGGCCGCTGCCGGGGCGGCCAGCTCGGCTGCCGTGCGGGCCCGCCCGTCGCGGTGGAAGAACGCGGCGCGGTCGCCGCCGACCCGGCGCAGCAGCTCGGCGGTCACCCGGGCGTCCCACAGGTACCGGGCCCGCGACCAGTCGTCCCGGTGGCCGACCATCGGGGGCAAGGGCCCGGCGTGCAGCGGCCCGACGTGCAGTTCCAGCCGCTGCGGTCGCTCCGCGTGCGGGGGCGTGACGACATGCAGCGCGACGCCGTCGGCATAGAAGGCGAGAGGGACACGCTGGGCGGGGGTCAGCAGGCCGAGACCGTCGCGGTCGGCGCGCGACAGGTGCCAACGCACCAGGTCGGGCGCCAGATGGCACAGGTCGTCCTCGACCTGGGCGGCCATCTCGGCGCCGTACCGGTCGCGTACCTCGGCGAGGTCGACCCGCGTGGTGAAGCGGGCGGCGGCCAGGGCGCCCCGCCAGTCGCCCACGGCCCGGCGCGCGGCGGCCTCGGTGACCATGCGCGCCGGCACGGCATTCCGGCGGGCGGCCAACCAGCCGGCGACATTGAGGTCGACGAAGACGCGGCGGGCGTCGCTCATGCCGTCACCTCCGGTTCGCTGCGGCGCTCGCTCATCGGTACACGCTCGCGATGGCCATGATGTCCTCCGGGGCGGGGGTGACGGGGCGCAGCACGGCGGCGGCGGTGCGCTTGAGCCGGCGCGGCACGCCGCTGCCGAGACCGAGCAGCTCCAGGTCGGTGCCGGCGTCGAGGGCGTCGATCAGCAGCCGGGCGCCGCGCCCGGTAACGCCGGTGTGGCGCAGGTCCAGCCGGCGCAGGCCGCTGCCCGGCAGGGCCGTGGCGAGGGCAGCCGCGCCGTCGTCGCCGACCACGTTCGGCTCGGCGGCCAGCGCCAGCGCCGACGGCGGCCGGGCCAGGTCCAGTGTGGACAAGTGGGGAAGTCGGGCGGCCAGGTGGCGCACGCCGACCGGGGTCAGGCCGTTGCCACCCAGGCCGAGGGTCACCCGGCGGTCGTCAACGTCGGCCAGCGCGTCGGCGATCGAGGCGGCGCCGGCATCGCCGAGCCGGCCCGCGTTGAGGTACAACTCGGTGACCCCCGCGTCGCGTAGCAGGGCGGTGAGCAGGTCGCCGGCGTCCGGGCCGAGGCCGTTGCCGCCCAGGTAGAGCCGCTGCACGGGCGTCGCGCGGCCGCGCAGCGCGTCCGCGAGCGCCCGCAGGCCCGCGACCGTCAGGCCGGTGTTGGTCAGGTCGAGCGTCCGCACGGTCGTGTTGGTCGCGAGCGCCTCCGCGACGGCGACCACGCCCGCGTCACCGATCGGGTTGCGCTTGAGCCACAGCGCCCGCACCGTCCGGTCCGTGGCGAGCCGGTCCAGCAGCGGCGCGAGGCCGGGCGCGTCGATGTGGTTGCACCCCAGGTACAGCGTGCGTACCCCATGGTCGTCGCCCAAGGCGTCAGCGAGCGCGGCGACGCCCGCACCGCCCAGGCTGTTGGTGCCCAGCAGCAGGTGCGCGGTGTGCGGCGAGCGTGCCGCGACGGGGATGATCCGGCGCGCGTCGAGCGGGCTCAGCGCCTGCTTGCACAGGTCGAGGCGGCCGTCGGGCTGCAGCGTGCCGCGCGGGAACGTGAGCGCGCCGGGTACGGGCGCCGGGTCGGCCAGCCGCGCCACGAGCGGGTCCAGTTCGCGATCGTGATCCGGGCCGGTGTGGGTCTGCGGGGCGGGGCACCGCACGGGGACGGGCTGGGGGTCGCTCACCAGGGCACCTGCCGATAGTCCTTGAGGAACACGCCGTGCACCGGGTCGCCGTGCACGCCACGCACGATCGGGTCGTACACCCGCGCCGCGCCGTCGATGACGTCCAGCGGCGGCCGGAAGCCGGCCGCCCGTTGCGCCTGCTTGCTCGGGTGGGGCCGCTCGTCGGTGACCCAGCCGGTGTCCACGCTGCACATGTGGATGCCCTCGGCCGCGTACTCGGCGGCGACCGTGCGGGTCAGCATGTTGAGACCGGCCTTCGCCATGTTCGTGTGCGGGTGGCGGTCCGTCTTGGACGGGCGGCTGAAGCTGCCCTCCATGGCCGACACCTGCACCACGTACCGGTCCGGGTGCCCGGCCGCCGCCAGCAGCGGCCGCAGCTGACCGGTGAGCAGGAACGGCACGAACGCGTTGATGACGTGCACCTCGAGCCACTCGCGCGGTGACACGTCGCCGACGCGCAGGGTCCAGCTGTTGACGTCGCGCAGGTCGAGCGGCTGGCCGGTCTCGTCGCGCAGCGTCGCCGGGAACAGGTCGAGCGCCGCCCGGGTCGCCACGGCGTGCCCGGTTGCGGGCGGACCGTCGCCGGTGACCGTCACGGTCGCGGGCAGCCCCAGGCGCGGCGCGCGTTCGGCCGCCCGGACCTCCCGGTGGTATTCCGCCGGCCGCGCGATCGTCTGGGCCGCGTTGTTGACCAGGATGTCCAGCTGCCCCCACCGGTCGCGTACCGTGTCGACCAGGCCGAGCACGCCGGGCAGGTCGAGGAAGTCGACCCCGTGGATCCACAGCCGGTCCAGCCACTGCGGCGCGTCCGACACGGCGGCGAAGCGCCGCGCCGCGTCGTGCGGGAAGCGGGTGGTGACCAGCACGTCCGCGCCGTCGCGGAGCAGCTTCAGAGCCGTGTGAAAGCCGATCTTGATGCGCCCGCCGGTGACGACCGCGCGCCGGCCGGTCAGGTCACAGCGGGCGTGGCGGCGCCGCGCGTTCTCCGCCGCGCACGGCGGGCACAGCATGTGGTACTCCGAGTCGAGCTGCCGGTAGCTGGCCTTGCACACATAGCAGCGCCGCGCCCCGCGCAGCTCGCTGCTGGACCGGTCGGCGTCGGCGTCGTCCGGGTCGGGGATCTCGTCGGTGAAGCGGCGGGCGGTCGCGACGACCGCGCGGTCGTGCTCGCGCCGCTCGTCGCGGCGGCTGGCCTTGGCCTGCTTTTTGCCCGCCCGGTGCGCGTGCTCGACCGCCCGACGGACCTCGGCGAGTGCGGGGTCGGCCGGTTCCTGCGCGACCCTCGCCAACACCTTCAGGCAGGCCGCGATGTCGAGTGCCGACAGCGGCTCCACGCACATCCTTCCGTTGCAACGCGGTGGGGCCGGTCGGATTCGAACCGACGTCCTCCAGCTTGGGTACGGGCGCGACGACCTCTGCGCTACGACCCCACCGCGCGCGAGACATTATCAGCGCGTACTGACGAAACCAACGCGGGTTCCGTTGTTTACAGAACGTACATATGCTGAAAGCAGCATTTAACGGAGGATCTTCGGTGCTGTCGGTCAATGCCAGCACAATCGAGCGAGTTTGAACGGGACGCCGTCCCGGGTACAGGAGTGGTTCGCGACGACTGATGCGGGGGCGCCTGTGAACGCCGACCTGGTCCGATCCATCGCTCCCGCTGCGCCGCGCGCACGGGTTCTTTCTTTGTACGAGGCCTTTTTCGCCGGCGGCGCCCGGGCGTTGCACACCTCCGTCATCCGCGAACTGCACACCAGCGGTTCGCACCGCCATTCCGTGCTGGGGCTCTACCGCGAGGTGCACCGGGAGAGCATGCGCCAGCGGATGAGCGCGGATTCGCGGTACCAGGCGCTGCGGGAGGCGGGCGTCCGGGTGGGCGCGCTGCGCCGCTCCGCCGTGGACGCCAGCCCGTTCACGGAGGCGGAGATGGCGGTGGCGGCACGGCACGCGGCGCGGGCCGATGTGGTCCTGTCCCTCAAGGAGCAGCCGCTGCGCCTGGTCAACCAGTTCGGGTTCCCGGACCGGCCGCTCGTGGTGTGCCTGCACCGGTCCGATCCCGAGCATCAGGGCGGGGCATTGGCCGACCTGCGGTCGGCCGTCGACGCGGGGCGCGTCGCCGCCGTGGTCTGCTGCGCCGAGTCGACCCGGGCCGCCTACCAGGCCGCCGGCATCCCCGGCCGGCTGCTGACCGTGATTCCCAACGGGGTGGACCTCGCGCGGTACCGGCCGGTGCCGGCCCGCCAGCGACGCCGCCTGCGCGGCGCCCTGGGCCTGCCGGCCGCCGCCCCGCTCGTGGTCTTCGCGGCCCGCTACGACGGCATGAAGAACGTGCCGCTGTTCCTGGCGGCGGCGCGCGACTTCCTGGGCCGCAACGACGGCGCGCACGTGCTCATGTGCGGGGCGGGCATGAGCCTGGCCAACACCGCGCTGTGCGTCGACCTGGAGATCGCCTTCGAGGACCGCCCGGACCTGCTGCGCCGGCTGCACACGCTCGGCGTACGCGAGGACATGCCAGCCGTGTACGCGGCCGCCGACGTCGTCGCGCTCACCTCGTCGACCGGCGAGGCCGCGCCCCTGTGCCTCATCGAGGGCATGATGTGCGGGGCCGTTCCGGTCACCACGGACGTGGGCGACTCGGCGTCCATCGTGGCCGGTCACGGCCTCGTCGTCGAGCCGACCCCGGCGGCGGTCAGCGCGGCGTGGGACGAGGCGATAGCCCGCCGACCCCAGTGGACGCCCACGCTGCTGCGCGCGCGGCCCCGGTTCAGCCACACCCGCATGGCGGCCGCGTACGCGTCCGTGATCGAGCAGGTCAGCGCCCCGGCGGCGGTCGGGGTGCGACGGCGCCGCTAGCCGGTCGGACCGGGTTCGGCGGGCCGGCCGAGGCAGCGGGGGTCGGGCGTGGTCGGCGGGCGCGACGGCGCGATCCACTCCAGCGCGGTCTGCTCGACCGGCCAGCCGTGCACGGTGACCACGCTGGCCGGGGCCAGTTCGGGATCCGGGCACAGCGTGCGCGAGCGGACCTCGGCGTTGGGCACGAACCGCACCGACCCGCCGGCCTCCAGCAGGGTGGTCATCTGGTCGTCGACCGTGACGATGGCGCCCAGCAGCACGACGGGGGAGTCCGTCTGCTCCAGCGCGACCGTCGGCAGGACCGGGGCGCGCAGGAAGATCGCGCCGATGAGGAACGGCGACACCAGCGCGGCGACCGTGGCCGGCCAGTGGGTGACCAGGCGGGCGAGCCGCTGCGGCACCGGCCCGGTCAGCAGCGGGGTCAACGCGGGCGGGGCGACGAGCAGGAACGCCGTGGCCCATTCGCCGGCCCGCACCGACTCCCCGATCGCCCCGGCCAGCCACGCGTAGGCCACCACGGCCACGACGACGGGCAGCACCACGCCGTACGCGCGCACCGTGCGCGGCCGGTCGCCGTGGCGCAGCCGCATGGTCAGCGCCAGGATCGACACGGCCAACATCAGCAGTACGGGCAGGAAGCGCATCTGCCAGGTGAGCGCCGCCAGCCCCGCCACGACGAGCACGACCCAGTCGGGCATGCGCCGGCTCACCCGCCACAGCCACGAACGGGCGGCGTCGGCCCGCCCGTCGCTGGCGCGCAGGAGCAGGCCGAGCGCCCGCACCACGAGCACCACCACCGGCAGCATCCACACCAGCGTGATGAGCAGCGCGCTGACCAGCCCCAACGGGTTGACGTACTGCACGAGCAGCAGCATCGTCGTCGTGTCCTGCCGGCTCAGGTACCACAGCCGCAGGACGAGCAGCAGCAGCGGGAACGCGGGCACGAACGTGAACAGCCACTGCCGGTCGCGGGCCGGTGGGGCCGGCGTCTCCACCGTCATCGCGCGCCCGTGCGCTCCCACGGCCACCGCCGGATGCGCACCTGCGGCACGTCCTCGGGCTGGTGGTCGATAGCGACCTGCTGCGGCAGGTTGGCGGCCTGCTCGGGGCGCAGGTACCGGTCGAACGCCTCCTCCCAGCGCTGGTCTCGCGGGTTGTGCAGGGAGTCGTAAAGCGACAGGTTCACCAGCGTCCGCAGCGCCTCGTTGCCGCCCGTGTTCACGCCCCACCGCTCCTCGGCGTCGAGGCCGATGTCGTGGGCCGTGAGCTTCTTCGGCTCGGCGGCCACGAACCCGGCGAGGATGGCGGCATCGGTCGTGACCGCGTCGAACGTGCCCTTGCGCAGGGCATCGACGCACTCGCTGATGCGGTTGCGTCCGGTGACGACCGCCCCGGCCCGCGACGCCGCCGTCTCGGAGGTCGACGTGGCCAGCGTGCAGACGGACCTGCCGCGCAGGTCGTCCAGGGAGGTGACCGTGGGATGGCCGGCCCGGGTCACGACCGACTGCTCGGTGCGCAGGTACGGCGCGGAGAAGCTCACTGACGGCAGCTTCTCCCGCTCCTCGGTGATGCTGTAGCTGGCCACCACGAGGTCGACGTCGACGAACGTGTCGCCGTCGCGGGCCTGCATCTTCGGCCGGTCCTCGGTCTCGATCGGCAGGAACCGCACCTGGTCGCGCTGGAAACCCAGATCGGCCGCGATCATCCGGGCGATGTCGATGTCGAAGCCGGAGAACTCGCCCGTGACCGGGTCGCGCAGGCTCACGCCGGGTGCGTCGTCCTTGACCCCGACGACGAGTTCGCGCTTGCCGGTCAGGCCCGCCTCCTCCAGCAGGGCCTGCTTCGACGGCGGTCCTTTGAGGACGAGGAACGCCACCCCGGCGACCGCCGGCAGCAGCAGCGCCAGCCCCACCGCGACCGCCCTGGCCGCCCGTACCCGCGCGTCGCGGCGGCTGGACCCGTGCCCATTCGTCACGCGCTTCCCCTTCGTGGCCGGTTGGGCCATCGTACGGGGTCGATCAGGTGTTGAGCGGGCGGCGGGCGACCGTCAGGACGTGGGTGGCCGGCCAGTCGATCCGGCTGCCGTCCAGCCGTGTGATCGAGGCGACCGGCGCGACGCGGTTGTCGATGATCCAGTCGTTGCGCCACGCGTGCGAGGCGGGGTCGATGTCGAACCCGACGTCGGTGAGCAGCGCCTTCCAGTCGGCGAACTCCAGGCCGCAGAACTGTTCCTGCCGTTCCGAGAGCCAGTTGTCCGTGTAGTCCTTGTGGGTCAGGAACTCCATGGCGTCGCCGAGGCTGATCTCGACGGCGTCGTCGGCCGGCTCGTAGGTGAGTGGGAAGGCGAAGTCCACGGCGAACTGGTCGAGCCGGGCGCGGGTGGACAGGCCGGCCGCGTGGGCCGCCGCCTCGGCCGGGGACAGTTGGGCCAGGTCGCGGCGCGGCGCCGCCGGATTGTCGCCGTCCGCGTTCGTCAACGTCAGGCGTACGGCGCCGTCGCGCCCGTCCGGGCCGCAGACGTCGCTGTTGATCCACACCCCGCCGGGGACGGTGTGGTCGTAGATGGCCTGGACGAAGCGGCGCAGCGAGTCCAGCTGGCCGCCGTAGGACCAGATCTCATGCGTCAGCGCGAACGTCAGGGTGGTGTCGACCGACCGGGGTTCGAACACGGCACCGCCGAGCACGTTGCGCCGGTAGAAGTACACGTTGGGGTTGCCGAACGCGCCCTGGGCCTTCTTGTGCACGCACTCCTCGTACAGGTGGCGGGCGATCTCGACACCGATCAGGTCGCTCTCGCGCAGTCCGGGGTCGCGGTCGGCCAACTCCAGCACGGCGCCGGCGCCGCAGCCGATGTCGACGATGCGGCCCGGCCGCACGTACGGCCGCACCAGGTCCCACTTGCGCGCCGCCCCGGCGGCGAACGCCTCCATGTACGTGCGGTAGTCGCGCGTCGCGGTCAGCCCGCCCTCGTCGCCCACCACGGGGTCGTTCACGACCGTACGCACGGCGTCGACCAGCTGGTACCGCTCGAAGACGTCGACCGTGGCCGGGTGCGCCAGCTCCCGCCACGTCCCGTCACCGGCCGCCAGCCGCAGCAGCACGTCCCACGGGCGCTGCGGCTCACTATCGTTGGCCGGATCGGCCTCCACCTCGGCGATCCGGAAGCCCAGCTTCTCGTACAGGGCCGCCACCTCGGGCGTCGAGCACGCCACGACGGTGTCGTCCGGCGTCAGGTCGAGCCCGGTGGCCACGGCGATGCTCTTCAGCGTGACCTCGGCGAACCGGTCGGTCGGCGCGGTGTCGAAGATCGGTACGACGACCGAGCGCAGGCCCGCCAGGAGGCTGAACCGCTCGATGGCCGCCTCGCGCCGGTGGTACGGGACGGGGTTGCGCCGGGTGTTCTCGTGGTTGGCGGAGGTGACCGCCCACACGACCGTGCCGCCGGCCGCGAGGCCGCCGAGGTACTCGGCCTGGAACCGGGTGAGCAGGTGGTGGCGGCCGGGGAAGAGCACGTAGCGGTTCATCGTGGTCGTTGATACCACGGCGGTGATCCTGCCGGTGAACTGCCGGTCAACTGCCTGGCCGCCGCCCGCGCCAGGCCCCAGGATCGTCACCATGAGCGAGCTGCGCGGCGACGACCACGAGCGGATCTCTCCGATCCGGATCGCCGACCTCGCCGAGGTCCGCCGCTACATCGGCGCGATCAACTTCGGCCCGCTCAAGGAGCGCCTCACCGGGACGGACGGGTGGAGCCGCGCCCGTGCCGACTACTGCGAGCGACTGTACAAAAACTGGTTGTACCTGCGGCGCCGTTACGAGGGCGAACTGTTGCCGCCGCACGCGGACATCGACGACTTCTGGCATGGCCACATCCTCGACACGTACGCGTACTTCGAGCACTGCGACCGGATCTTCGGCTACTACCTGCACCACTTCCCGTACGTCGGTACGGGCGGCGCGGCCGACCGGCAGAACCTCGCCGACGCGTGGCTGCGCACGCAGGAGCGTTACCGCGCCGAGTTCGGCGAGTACATCCACGACTTCCACACACTGAGCGAAGCCGCCTGATCCTCGACACACTGTGGTACTCGTAAGTGCGTTTTGCGGGTACGACGTGGCGAGGGGTGCGCGGTGTTCGGCGAGATGGCGGCGGCGCACCGGCGCCGGCTCGGCCTCACCCAGGAGGACCTGGCCGCCGCGACCGGGCTGAGCGTGCGCAGCATCCGCGACCTGGAGGCCGGCCGGGTCGTGCAGCCCCGCCCGTCCACCGTACGGCTGCTCGCCGACGCGTACGGGCTGGCCGACGCCGAGCGGGCCGCCTTCGTCCGGGCCGCCCAGCCCGGCCCGCCGCCCGGCGCCCAGCCGCGCCAGCTGCCGCTCGGCGTACCGCGGTTCGTGGGCCGCGACGACCAGCTCGCCGCGCTCGACGCGGCCCTCGACGACCCGGCCGGCGTGGCCGTCGTCGCCGTGTCCGGGATGGCCGGCGTGGGCAAGACCGCCCTGGCGCTGCACTGGGCGCACCGGGTGGCCGGCCGGTTCCCCGACGGCCACCTCTACGTGAACCTGCGCGGCTTCGACGAGGCGGCCGCGATCCTGGAGCCGGCGGACGTCCTGCGTGGCTTTCTTGAGGCGCTCGGCGTGCCGCCCGCGCGGATCCCGGTCAGCGCGCAGGCCCGGGTCGGGCTCTACCGCAGCCTGTTGGCGCCGCGGCGGATGCTCGTCGTGCTGGACAACGCGCGCGACTCCGAGCACGTGCGCCCCCTCATGCCCGGCACGGGAGCGTGCGTGGTCGTGGTCACCAGCCGCGACAAGCTGAGCGACCTCGTCGCCGTCGAGTGCGCCCGGCCGCTGACCCTCGACGTGCTCACCGTGGCGGAGTCGCGGAGCCTGCTCGCGGCCCGGTTGGGCGCGCAGCGGCTGGCCGCCGAACCCGACGCGGTCGGCGCCATCGTGGCCGCCACCGGCCAGCTGCCGCTCGCGCTGTCGATCGTCGCGGCCCGGGTGGCCGTGCACCCCGGCTTCGCGCTCGACGCCGTGGCCGCCGAGCTGGGCTCCGCGCAGGCGCGCCTCGACGCGCTCGCCGACGGCAACGTGCGGCGGGCCTTCTCCTGGTCGTACCTGGCGTCGAGCCCGGCCGCCGCGCGGCTGTTCCGGCTGCTGGGGCTGCACCCGGGCCCGGACGTCACGGCGGACGCCGCCGCCGCGCTGGCCGGGGTGTCCGTGACCGAGGTCGCTCCGCTGCTGCGGGAACTCACCCGGCTGCACCTGCTGGCCCAGCAGGCACCCGGCCGCTACGACTGCCACGACCTGCTGCGCACGTACGCCACGGAGCTGGCCGACTCCGTGGAGAGCGCCGCCGACCGGCGGGCGGCCCGGCACCGGCTGTTCGACCACTACCTGCACACCGCGTTCCCGGCGGCCGTGACCCTCCAGCCACAGTGGACCGCGTTCGACCCGGTCGCGCCTTTGCAGGGCAACGCCAGCCGGCCGGCTACCGGCCACGACGCGGCCCTGGCGTTCTTCGCGGCCGAGCACGCGATGCTGCTGCGCGTGGTACGGCTGGCTGCCGACACGGGCTTCGACGCGTACGCGTGGCAACTGGCCTGGACCCTGACCACCTTCTACGCGCCCCGCGGGCTGTGGCAGGCCCAGCTCGCCGCCCAGGAGGTCGCCCTCGCGGCGGCCGAGCGCGCGGGCTCCGTGATCGGCCAGGCCATCGCGAACCGGCTGCTCAGTCGCGCCGCCACCCGGCTCGGGCAGCACAGCCTCGCCGAACAGCGGCTGCGCCGCGCCCTGGAGCTGCACGAACGGCTCGGCGACCACACCGGCCAGGCCCAGACGCTGCACAACTACGCCGAGCTGTGCTACATCCTCGGCCGCCCCGAGGAGGGCCTCGAACACGGCCGCGCCGCCCTGGACCTGTACCGGCTCGCCGGCAACCGGGCGGGCGAGGCGCGCACGCTCAACGCGGTCGGCTGGCTGTGCGCGGCGACCGGCGACTACCGGCAGGCCATCGAGAGCTGCACGGACGCGCTCGCCCGCCAACGGGAGCTCGGCGACAGAAACGGCCAGGCAGCGACGCTGGACAGCCTCGGGTACGCGTACGACAAGCTGGGTGAGCACGGCCGGGCGGCCTCGTGCTTCGAGGAGGCCGTCCGCATGTTCCGCGAGTCCGCCGACCGCTACCACGAGGCGGAAACCCTCGTGCGGCTCGGCGAGGCACGCGAGGCGCTGGCCGACCTGCCGGCCGCGGCGCGCGCCTGGCGGCAGGCGGCGGAGATCTTCGACGACCTGGGCGACCCGGCGGGCGACGACGCCCGTCGCCGACTCGCCCGCCTACCCCTCGCGGAGTGAACCCGCGCGCGCCAGCCGCGCTCCGCCCTACGGTCGCCGCGACCGGCACTCCTGGCCGTCGGTGGTGGTGGGGAGGGTCGGTCAGCCGATGTCGCGGCGGCGGAAGCCGTAGAAGCCGGCCGCGCCGATGACGACCGCCGCGCCGATCAGCGCGAGCAGGGGCGGGGCCGCGAAGGCCTCCCGGGGGTACTGCGGGGTGTGGGTGAACGGGGACGCGTTCGTGAGCCACCCGGGCAGGTCCACGACGTCGCCGAAGATCATGACGAAGGCGCAGAAGCCGACCACGACCCAGGCCACGGCGGCCGCCGCCCGGGGCAGCCAGCCGAACCCGGCGACCGCCACGGCGACGGTCGCCCACACGGCGGGCACGTAGATCAGCGCGATGCCCATGACGCGCGGGATCTGGCCGGGGTCGTCGATGCTCGCCGCGTACGTGAGGCCCTCGCCCAGGCCCGCGGCGGCGAGGCTGACCACGGTGCCCACCATGGCGATGCCGACGTGGCTGGCCAGCCACGACCAGCGGCTCGTGGGGGTGGCGAGGAGGGGTTCGGCGCGGCCGGCCGTCTCCTCGCCGCGCGCCCGCAGGGTGCTGGTCACGCCGTACGCGGTGGCGAGCAGGGCGGCGAACAGGACGCTGAACGCCAGGTACGAGTCGACGATCGTCTCCACACCGCCGGGGAAGAAGTCGCCGACCTCCGGGTTGTCGACGATGAACTGCTCGATCGAGTTGGCGAACGTGCCGTACGCGGCGCCGAGCACGAACAGGCCGATCGTCCAGCCGATCAGCGAGCCCCGCTGCAGCCGCCAGGCCAGGCCGAGCGGCGAACCCAGCGACCTCGCCGCGGCCGCCGGCCCCGGCCGGGTGCGGATGAACCCGGCGCCGAAGTCGCGCCGTTCCATGAGCGTCATCGCGAGCGTCACGAGCCCGGCCGTCGCGAGCGCCGGCAGCAGCAGCGGCCACCACCGGTTCTCGACGTACGGCAGGGTCTGCTGACCCCAGCCGATCGGCGACAGCCACGACAGCGCCTCCGTGCCCGCGTCGCCGGCCGCCCGCAGCAGGTAGGCCAGGCCGAGGGCGCCGCCGACGGCCGCGTACACCGCGCGGGGATTCTCGAAGATCTGGGCGGCGACGGCGGCGAGCCCGGCGAACGTGACGCCCACCCCGGCCAGGGCCAGCGCGAGCAGCGCGCTGCCGGCGACCGGCAGGCCGGTCAGCGACGTGGCGGCGAAGACCACCACGGCCACGGCCGCGTTGGCCAGCCCGGCGAGGGTCAGCGCGGCGACCAGTGTCGCGTGCCGGCCCACGCACGAGGAGCGGATCAGCTCGGCACGGCCGGTCTCCTCATCGGTACGGGTGTGGCGGCCGATCATGAACATGCTCATCAGGGCGACGACCACGGCCGCGTACGAGAAGATCTCGAAGACCACCTCGCCGCCGATGGTCGCGAGCAGCTCCTCGGGGCCGCTCATCGCGAGCATCGCAGGGTTCGCGCCCAGGGTCTGGCGCAGCCGGGCGAGCTTCTCCGGGGTGTCGTAGAGGCTCTGGCTGCCCACCGACTGGTAGCCCACGAGGAACGCGATACCGGCCAGCCACCAGGGCAGGCCGCGCCGCTCGCGGCGGAGCATGAAGCGCAACAGGGCGCCGGTTCCCGTTGTGGTGCCTGCCATGCCGCCTCCCCGTTCCGTTCCCCTGGGACGCTACCGCCGCGCCCCGACAGTGGGAAAGACCGCGGGTCCAACGGCCCGGCCCGTCCGGTCGCATCGACCCTGTCCGGCACCCGGCCGGTGCGGCAAGGTCGAGTCATGACCACAGGAACGCGGCAGCCGGTGCACGGCTGGGCCGTCGCGCACGACGGCGAGCCGGGCCCGCTACTGCGGGAGTGCCTGGAGGCCGCGGTCCTGGCGCCGTCCATTTTCAACACCCAGCCCTGGCGCTTCCGGCCGACGTCCGCGGGGGTCGATGTGCTCGCCGACCGCGGCCGCCGCGTCGGCGTCATCGACGAGTACGGGCGGGAGCTGCTCATCAGCGTGGGCGCGGCGGTGTTCAACCTGCGCGTGGCCATGCTCGCGCGCGGTCGCCAGGCCGTACTGAGCCTGTTGCCGGACGGCCCCCACGCGGAGCGTGTCGCGTGCGTACGCGCGGGCGCCCGGGTCGCCGGGTCGGACACCGTGGCGGCTCTCGCCCGCGCCATCCCGCGCCGGCGCACCAACCGGCGGCCCTTCGCCGACGTGCCGGTGGAACGCTGGATGATCGACGAGCTGGTGCGGGCGGCCGAGGCCGAGGGCGCCGAGCTGACCGTGGCCGACCTCGACGCCCGGGGCGCCGTGCTCGAGGTCGTCCGGTTCGCGGAGCGGCGGTGGCGGGCCCAGCCGAACTACCTCGCGGCGCTGGAGTGGTGGACCCGCTGCGACATCGGCCGGTTGGACGGTGTGCCGCCGGAGGCGTACGGGCCGTGGAGTGCGGCGGAACGCATGCCGCTGCGCGACTTCGGCCTGGTGCACCCCCTGCGCAAACGTGCGGTGGAACGGTTCGAGGACACGTCCACGATCGCGGTCCTCAGCACCCGCACGGATGGTCCGGAGGCGTGGTTGCGCGGCGGTCAGGCCCTGGAGCGGGTGCTCCTGACGGCCACCGTGCGCGGGTTGGCGACCACGCCGCTCACGCAGCCGCTGGAGATCCCGGCGCTGCGCGCGCTGGTCTGCGGGCCGGGCACAACCCGCCACCCGCAGGCCATCATCCGGATCGGGTACGGCCCGCCGTGCGCACCGTCGCCCCGCCGCCCGCTGGCCGAGGTGCTGCTCCGGTGAGCGGTGCGGTCCGCCGTCAGCCATTGTCAACGAGCGCACGCCGAGGCACCTGGTCGCCGGGGGGCCGTGTTGCATCATTCGTTCCACAGCGGTTCCACAGAATGTCCATGCCGCTGCCGTGACGCAACCGCCCCGACCGCGACGAAGCCGTCAATTGGCCGGCCGTGACCGCCCCGTCCAACGGCGCTACAGCGACCGGTCCGTCGTCAGGCGCTCACCCCAACGCCGCGCCGCGCGGGAGCCACGTGCCCGGGCCGAAGGCCGCTGACAAGCGGGCCGAATGTCCCGCATGGACCGTCGGCTTGACCCTGATCAGCCACCGTCGCGCGGCGCACCCTGGAACCGACGAGAGGAACGAGGAGGTACGCCATGAGCTACGCCAACGTCGTGGTCGGCGTCGACGGTTCCGAGCACGGTCGCGCCGCGTTGCGGTGGGCGGCCAGGGAGGCCGCCCTGCGCGGCATCGAACTGCATGTGGTGCACACGTACGACTGGCGGGTGCCGGGTGGGCTGACGCAGGTCGGCGGCTCCTTCGCCGACGCGCTGCGGAAGGCCGCCGAGGACCTGACCCACGTGGCGGTGGCGGAGGCGAGCGCGGCGGCGCCCGGGGTCCGGGTGCGCGGCTCGGCCGTACTGGGCTCGGCCGCGTCGATCCTGTCGGCCACCGCCCTGCCTGACACGCTGACGGTACTGGGCAACCGGGGCCGCGGCGGCTTCGCCAGCCTGCTGCTCGGCTCGGTGAGTCAGCAGGTCGCCACGCACGCGTCCGGGCACGTCGTCGTCGTGCGCGGCCGTACCGACATCGCGGGCGGTCCGGTCGTGGTCGGGGTCGACAACTCGCCCGGGTCGGAGTCCGCGCTCGGTGTCGCGTTCGACGTGGCCGCCGCCCGCGGCGTGCCACTGGTCGCGGTGCGCGCGTACACGCCGGGCGGTCCGGGTGCCGGGCCGGTCATCGCCACGTACGACTACCGCCACGACGACGAGTACCGGGCGGCGGCCGAGCAGGTGGATCCGTGGCGCGAGAAGTACCCGGATGTCGCGGCCGAGATCATGGCGGTTGCGGGGCACCCGGCACAGGTGCTCACCGACGCGGCCCGCACGGCGCAGCTCGTGGTGGTCGGCACGCGTGGTCACGGCGGGGTGACCGGCCTGCTGCTCGGGTCGGTCGGGCTGAGCCTGCTGCACCACGCGGACGCCCCGGTGCTCATCGCGCGCGGCGACGGCTGAGCCCTCGCCGCCCCTGGGCGGCGCATGCTGAGGGAAAGGACAAGGAGGTCCCGATGAAGCGAAGGACCCTGGGCATGCTGGGCGTCGCTGGCGCGGCGGTCGCGGCCGGCGCGCTCGCCGCCGCGACCTGCCCGCGCGGCTTGCGTCGCAGGTGCCTGCACTGGGGCGCCTCGGCCGAGGAGGTCGCCCGCGCGATTCCCGGCGAGGAGATGATGGACGGCGCCGATCTGGTGTCCACGCGCGCGATCACCATCAACGCGGCGCCGGAGCGCATCTGGCCGTGGCTGGTGCAGATGGGTAGCGGGCGCGGCGGCGCGTACAGCTACGACTGGATCGAGAACCTGTTCGGCCTGGACATGCACAGCGCCGACGAGATCCTGCCGCGGTTCCAGCAGCTGTCGCTGGGCGACGAGCTGCCGCTGGGGGAGCGGGCGCCGGCGATGCGCGTGGCCGTCCTGCGGCCCAACGAGGTGCTGGGCCTGCGGTCGACCGACGGCAACTGGCTGTGGCTGTTCGCCCTGTACCCCGTGGGGGCCGGGACGCGGCTGGTGAGCCGCAACGTCATCACGCTGCCGCCGATGGGCCGCGCCGGCCGGCTGGCCTGGCGGTGGGTGATGGAACCGGGCAGCCTGGTGATGGAGCGCAAGATGCTGCTGGGCATCAAGGCGCGCGCCGAGCGAGCGCCGGTCGCGCCGCAGCTCGTGGCGACGTAGCCGGCCGGTGCGGTGGCCGCCCTCGTCCTGGAGTTCCCGCCGGAACCCCGGCGCGGGCGGCCCCTCGGCCTACGCCATCGCGCGCTGCTTGAGCTGCGCGAACTCCTCGGCCGTGAGCTTGCCCTCGGCGTGCAGCCGGGCCAGTTTGTCGATCTCGTCGGCGGCTGAGTAGCCAGCCGCGCGCCGCTGCTGTTCCTGCAACTCCGTCAGCATGCGCTTGTCCTGCTCGGTCATCTTCGGCCGGACGATCATGTAGATCAGGATGCCGAGGAGCGGCAGAACCACGAGGAGGACGATCCAGCCCGCCTTGGCCCAGCCGGAAAGGTCCTCGCGGCGGAAGATGTCGGCGAACGCCGCGATGAACATCCAGATGAAGAGGAACCAGAAGAAGAAGGCGAGCATCGTCAGCAGTACGTCGCCGAAGTCCCAGTCCACGATGGCCTCCTCGCCGCGCGGTAGTGTGCCTTCAATCTAGCCCTAAACGGGACATTGTCTGCCGGTTTCGTCATTACCGCCTATGCGCCGAGGATGCGCGCCTTCTGGGCCTCGAACTCGGCCTCGCTGAGGACGCCCTGCGCCTTGAGGTCGGCCAACTGCCGCAGCTGGGCGATCGTGGCGTCCATGTCGGGCGCCGCCGCCTGCGACTGGTACGTGGCCTGCTGCTGGTACGCGGACGGGTCCGGTGCGGACTGTTCCTGTTGGGCCCACCGGCCGGCCTGGCGGCGCGAGACCCGGTTGGACACGGCCGTGGCGGTGCCGGCGACGACCGCTGTGCGCGCGACCCCTCGGATGAGTCCTGGCATGGCGAACCTCCCTGATCAGACCTCAGTGGCTTCGAGCGCCGCGAGGACCGCCTGCACCGGGATCCGGCCGCCGGCGACGAGCTGCGCGCCGCCGCGGCGCAGGGCGGAGGCCAGCGGCGCCGCCCACGTGTTCTCGTAGACGAGGATCGCGGCGGAGCTGCCGGCCTCGAGCGCGGTGCCGGCCTCGTCGATGTCGTCCTGCTGGAGCAGGCCGGAGGAGGCGCCTTCGAAAACGGCGAGGTCCAGTGTGCCGTCCCCGTCGAAGTCGGCGATCTGTGCGCCCTCGACGGAGCCGTCGAGGTTCTTCTTCACGAACAGCAGGTCCAGCACGCGGATGATGCCCCGGTCGACCAGGTCGACGAGCAGGGGGAGTCCCTCGCCGGTCATCCGGCTGCCGGGGAACTCGATCACCAGGAAGTCGATCGGTCCCATGCCGTCTGCATCAGCCATGGCGACAATTTATCTCAATTCGGGCACCGTCGGGGGAATGCGGTGGAAGCCGGGTCTGGTGCGGGCCGCCGCCGGTCTACGCGTTGAGATAGGTCAGCACCGCCATGACGCGGCGGTTGTCGTCGTCGGACGGGGGCATGCCGAGCTTGCTGAGGATGCTGTTGATGTGCTTGCTGACCGCCTTGTCCGTGATGAACAGGCGCGCGGCGATCGCCGCGTTCGAGCGCCCCTCGGCCATGAGGCCCAACACCTCCCGTTCGCGCGCCGTCAGCGCCGCGAGCGGGTCGGCGGGCGTGCGGCGGGCGAGCAGTTGGGACACGACCTCCGGGTCCATGACCATGCCGCCGGCGGCCACCTGCCGGACGGCGTCGACGAACTGGCGTACGTCGGAGACGCGGTCCTTGAGCAGGTACCCGACGCCGCCCGCGCGGTCGGCCAGCAGTTCACGCGCGTACAGCTGCTCGACATGTTGGGACAACACGAGTACGGGCAGGCCGGGCACGCGCGTACGGGCGGCGATCGCGGCCTGCAGGCCCTCGTCGGTGAACGTCGGCGGCAGCCGCACGTCCACGACGGCCACGTCCGGCCGGTGCGACAGCAGGGCGGGCAGTAGTGCCGGACCGTTGTCCACCGTCGCGACGACCTCGCAGTCGAACGCCGTGAGCAGCCGCGTCAGGCCGTCCCGGAGGAGGGCGAGGTCCTCGGCGATGACAACGCGCACGGCAGCTCCATGGTCACGACGGTGGGCCCGCCCGGCGGGCTGGACACCGACATGATTCCATCGAACGCCGCGAGCCGTCGCTCGATGCCCCGCAGGCCGCCGCCGGCCTCGGCGTTCGCGCCGCCCCGGCCGTTGTCGCCGATCTGGATGGCCAGGCGGCCGTCGTGGTGCGTCAGGCGTACCCAGGCGGTGCTCGCCCCGCTGTGCTTGGCCACGTTCGTCAGCGCCTCGGCCACCGCGAAGTACGCCGCCGACTCGATCGGTGCCGGCGGGCGGGCAGGCAAATCCACGTCGACCGCGATGTGCAGCGGCACGGTCAGCGCGAGCGCCCGTACCGCGCCGTCGAGGCCCCGCTCGGCGAGCACCGGCGGATGGATGCCGCGGACCAGGCCGCGCAGGTCGGCCAGCGCCAGCCCGCTCGACTGGCGGGCCTCGGCGAGCAGCGCGGCGGCCGCCTCGGGGTCGCGGCGCAGCAGCTCCTCGGCCATGCCGATGTTCATGCTGAGCGACACGAGCCGGGCCTGCGCGCCGTCGTGCAGGTCGCGCTCGATGCGGCGCAGCTCGGCGGCCTGCGTGTCGACCGCGTCGGCCCGGGTGACGGTGAGGTGGCGCACCTGCTGGGCGAGGACGGACGACGGGGTCGGACGCAGGAAGTAACTGGTGAAGGTGGCCTCGATCCAGGTGAGCCACCGGGCGCCGGCCAGCCCGACCACGAGGAACAGCACGCCCATCGGGATGGTGAGCAGCGCCTCGACCGGGTTGTCGATGGGCCAGAAGATTCCGTACCCGTACCAGTCGATGGACGCGGAGAGCAGGATCGCGATGCCCAGCATGCCCTCGACGCCGTAGAGCGGCAGGCATGCGGCGAGCAGTCCGCACACCGTGCCCGCGATGGCGCCGGGGACCAACCACGCGAAGTCGAGCCAGGTCGCCGGGTCGCTCACGACCTGCCGGAACCGTTCCCACGTGCCGTAGACGGCGCGGGCCGGCACCGGCCGGTACGGCACCGGGATGGGTACGCCCGAGCGGGCCGCGAGCCGGCGGCTGAGGTTGGCCCGCCACCGCACCACGCTCGTCACGATCGGGAACGCGGCGAAGCCCAGGCCGGCCGCGGGGATGAGGGCCAGCGACACGACCGACAGCGCGAACAGGACCGGATTGAGGGTGACCGCGAGCAGCCCGACCGCCAGGCCGCGCGCCATCGCGGGCAGCCCGTCACGCCACAGGGGCGCCAACGCGTCGAGGCGCTGGCGCAGCCGGTCGGGGAGCGCACGGTTCATCCGAGCATTCTGGCCCGTCGCCGCGACACAGGTCAGGGGTGCTGGCACCCGTACGCGAAGGGTGGTGTTGGCACCACCGGGGTGGGGCGTTGCCACTCCTGTCTTTCGGCGGCCCGGGACCTGGGATGGAGGGGTCAGGTTTCGTCCAGGGAAGGGACCACGCTCGTGTGGGCAAGACTGCTCAGCGGCAGGCGGAGCAAGCTGGCCGTCCTCGCCGCCTGGTTGATCATCGCGTCCGTCGCGGGGCCGATCGCGATCAAGCTGTCCGAGGTGCAGGACAACGAACAGCTCGGGGCGCTGCCGGCCAGCGCCGAGGCGGCGCGGGCCGCCGACCGGCTCGCCCGGGCGTTTCCCGAACCGTCCGCGCTCGTCGCCGTCGCCGTGTACGCGCGCGACGCCGGGCTGACGGCCGCCGACCGGGCCAAGGTCGAGGCCGACCGGGCGGCCTTCGCCCCGTACGCCCAGGGCGGTCAGGTCGCGGCCGCCGAGCCGAGCGCGGACGGCAGGGCGCTGCTGGTGGCGTTCACGTTGGCCGGCGACGACGACACGCAGGCCGCGGCCGTCGAACCCATCAAGCACCAGCTGACGAACGGCCCGCCCGACGGGCTGCGGGTGGCGCTGACCGGCTCGGCCGGCGCGGAGGACGACCTCTTCGACGCGTTCGCCGGCATGGACGCCGCGCTGCTGCTCACCACGGCGATCGCCGTGGCGCTGATCCTCATCCTCAGCTACCGCAGTCCGGTGCTGTGGCTGCTGCCGCTGATCGCGGTGGGCGTCGCGAGCCAGGTGGCCAGCGCCGTGGTGTACCTGCTGGCCAGGCACGCGGGCCTGACCGTGGACCTGCAGAGCCAGAGCATCCTGACGATCCTGGTGTTCGGCGTCGGCGTGGACTACGCCCTGTTGCTGCTCGCCCGCTACCGCGAGGAGTTGCGCGAGCACGCCGACCGGCATGAGGCGATGGCCCGGGCGGTGCGCCGGTCGTTGCCGGCCATCGCCGCGTCCGCGGCCACGGTGAGCCTCGGCCTGCTGTGCCTGGTCGCCGCCGACCTGCCGGCCACCCGCGGGTTGGGGCCGGTCTGCGCGATCGGCGTCGCGGCCGCCTTCCTGGTCATGACGACGCTGCTGCCGGCGTTCGTGGTGCTGTTCGGCCGCTGGGTGTTCTGGCCGTTCGTGCCGCGCCTGGGCGCGCCGGGCGCCGAGCACCGGGTCTGGCGTCGGGTGGCGGGCCGGGTCGGCGCGGCGCCGCGCGCGACCTGGTTGGTCACGGCCGCCGTCCTGGTGGCGCTCACGGCCGGCATCGCCAACCTGGGGCTGGGCCTGCCGGGTGACAAGTCGTTCACCGAGGAGGTCGGTTCGGTCACCGGCCAGCACCTGATCGAGGCGCATTACCCCGCCGGTACGGTCTCGCCCGCGCTCATCATCGTCCCGACCGGGTCGGCGGGCGCGGCCGGCGACGCCGCGCGGCGCACGGCCGGGGTCGCCGAGGTGCTGCCCGCCGAGACGTCCTCGGACGGGCAGTGGACGCGGCTACGGGCGGTGCTCACCGACCCGCCCGAGTCCGACGCGGCCGTGGCGTCGGTGCGCCGGCTGCGCGACGCGGTCCACCCGACCGGGGCGCTCGTCGGCGGCCCGACCGCCTACGCCGTGGACACCCGCGACACGGCCGCCCGCGACGACCGACTGATCATGCCGCTGATCCTGACGGTGGTGTTCGTCGTGCTCGTCCTGCTGCTGCGCGCGCTCGTCGCCCCGCTGGTGCTGCTGGCCAGTGTGGTCCTGTCGTACTTCGCGGCGCTGGGCGCGGCCGGGCTGATCCTGTCCGCGATGGGCTACCCGGACCTGTGGGAGGCCATCCCGCTGCAGACGTTCCTGTTCCTCGTCGCGCTCGGGGTGGACTACACGATCTTCCTGATGACCCGCGCCCGGGAGGAGGTCGCCCGCACGGACCACCGCACGGGCATCCTGGCCGCCCTCACGGTCACCGGCGGGGTCATCACGAGCGCCGGTGTGGTCCTGGCCGCGACGTTCGCGGCGCTGACCGTCCTGCCGCTGGTGCCGTCGGTGCAGACCGCCGTCATCGTCGTCGTCGGGGTCCTGCTCGACACCTTCCTGGTGCGGACCTTGCTGGTCCCGGCCCTGGCGCTGCACATCGGCCGGCGGATCTGGTGGCCGGGCCGCCTGGCCCGCCCCGCGCCCGCGCCGCCCCCACCGGCCCGGCAGGCCGTGCCGATCAGTTAGCGCCCGCCCCGACGGCGTCCGGTCCGGCGTTGCCGGCGGACGCCGTCGAGGGCGAGCGGGACGGTGTCAGGCGTCCTTGACCAGGCGTACCCGGTCGCTCCTGCGCGCGCGCGTCCCGGCGGGGCGGGCCGGCCGGTGCGTGGTCGAGGACCACGACCGGCGTGCCCGGTGGCACGGTCGCCAGCATCTTCCGCTGGCCCCAGCGGGTCAGCCGGATGCAGCCGTCGGTGGTGTTGCGGCCCAGCTCCCCGTCGTGGAACCAGGTGTGGATGCCGATGTGCGCGCCGCGCAGCCCCGCCGGCACCAGGTGCGGCTTGTCCGGCACGGCGCCGAGGGCGAACACGTCCGTGTCGCCGTAGACCATGCCGGGCAGCCGGGACCGGCCCAGGATGAACGTGCGGCCCAGCGGCGTGGGCGTGTGGTCCATGCCGAGCGTCACCCGCCAGGTGTGCACGGGTACGCCGTCGCGCAGCCACGTCATGCGGTGCCCGCGCCGGACGATGATGATCTGGTCGCGCAGGGCCACGGTGGCCCAGGCCGCGTGGCGCGGTGGCAGCCAGCCGATCCGCCGGTTCACCGAGGGCAGGAGTACGGCGGTCCAGCCGGCGCGCCGTTCGACGACGGGAACGGTGAGCGGCACCCCGAGGATGTCCGGCTTGAGGAAGGCCCGGGGTCGCCCGCCCGGGGCGTCGTACACGGCGATCCGCCGCAACGGGTGCAGGCCCTCTGTGAGCGGTCGCGTGGACAGCGGTGCGGGATCGGGCGGGAAGCCGCGCGGCGCCGGTTCGTAGCTGATGACCGGCAGGTTCCTCGGCGCGGGTCGTGCGGGCGGGACGACGACGCCCGGCGCCGCCGGGACCGCGGCCGACAACGGTGGCCGGGGTCCGGGCCGGGGTGGTCCGGGGGAGGAGGCCGTGATCACCGCCGCCGTCGCCAGGAGCAGCGCCGTGCCGGCCAGCCAGCGGCGCCCGCGCGCCGGGCCGTCGAGGAAGGGACGGACGGTACCCACCAACGCCTCACCACACTGGATCGCAGCGGCCGAAATCCGGCATATCGCCGCCCTGACGCTATCGCACCGCGACCGCCCGGCACGGTCGTTCGGACGTAATCACGCGCCGGTGGCCGACGGCCCTCGGCCACCGGCGCGCGTGCCTCACCGGGTGTCGCTCCCACCTCCGGTCGTCAGCACGGCCGCGCGACCGGCCTCCAGCCGCGCGACCGGCAGCCGGTACGGCGAGCAGGACACGTAGTCCAGCCCGGCCTCGTGGAAGAAGCCGACCGAGCGGGGGTCGCCACCGTGCTCCCCGCAGACGCCCACCGTGAGGTCGGGTCGGGCCGCCCGGCCCTCCGCCGTCGCGATCCGCACGAGCCGACCGACCCCGGAGGCGTCCAGCGACTCGAACGGCGACACCTCGAAGACCCCCAGGTCCAGGTAGCGCGGGAAGAACGAGCCCTCCACGTCGTCGCGGGAGAACCCCCACGTCATCTGCGTCAGGTCGTTCGTGCCGAACGAGAAGAACCGCGCGGCGCCGGCGATCTCGCCGGCCGTCACCGCCGCGCGCGGGGTCTCGATCATCGTGCCGATCGGGATGTCGGGCACGTCCGCCACCGTCGCCAGCACGTCGGCGATCTCCTGGCGGGCGATCTCCAGTTCCTGCACCGTGTCGACGAGCGGCACCATGATCTCGGGACGCGGGTGGCCGCCCGCGTGCACCCGCTCGGCCGCGGCCTCGGCCAACGCCCGCACCTGCATCGCGTACAGGCCGGGCACGACCAGGCCGAGGCGCACCCCGCGCAGGCCCAGCATCGGGTTCTGCTCGTGCATGCGGCGCACGGCCGCGAGCAGCACCGCGTCGTGGCCGGGGTCCTCGCCGAGCGCCCGGGCCCGGGCCACCCGCGCGGCGACCTCGTCCAGCGCCGGCAGGAACTCGTGCAGCGGCGGGTCGAGCAGGCGCACCGTCACCGGCAGCCCGTCCATCGCGGTCAGGATCTCGAGGAAGTCCTGCCGCTGCAACGGCAGCAGCTCCGCCAGCGCCGCCGTACGGGCGTCGTCGTCCCCGGCCAGGATCAGCCGCTCCACGAGGGCCCGGCGCTCGCCGAGGAACATGTGCTCGGTGCGGCACAGGCCGATGCCGCCCGCGCCGAACCGGCGGGCCCGCGCCGCGTCGGCCGGCGCGTCGGCGTTGGCGTGCACGCCGAGCCGGCGCACCGCGTCCGCGTGCGCCATGATCCGATGCACGGCCGCGACCAGCGGCTCGGCGTCCGGGGCGAGTTCGCCCTCGAAGTAGCGCACCACCGGCGAGGCGAGGACGGGCAGCGCGCCGGAGTACACCCGACCGGTCGTACCGTCGATGGAGATCGTGTCGCCCTGGCGGACCACCCTCCCGCCCACGGTGAACCGGCCACCCGCCGGGTCGACGTCGATGGCCTCGACCCCGCACACGCACGTCTTGCCCATGCCGCGCGCCACGACCGCCGCATGCGACGTCTTGCCGCCCCGGCTGGTCAGGATGCCGGCCGCGGCGATCATGCCGGGCAGGTCGTCCGGATTGGTTTCGCGCCGCACCAGGATCACCGGTTCGGTCGCGGCGGCCGCGGCCTCGGCCGTGAAGACCACCTTGCCGGTGGCCGCGCCGGGCGAGGCCGCGACCCCGACGGCGAGCGGAGCCGGGGCCCCTGAGACGTCGAACCGCGGAAACATCAGCTGGTCGAGCTGCGCCCCGCTGACCCGGCGCAGGGCCTCGTCCAGGTCGATGGTCCACTCGTCGACCAGTTGCGTCGCGATGACGAAGGCCGCCTCGGCGGTGCGCTTGCCCACCCGCGTCTGCAGCATCCACAGCGTGCCGCGTTCGATGGTGAACTCGATGTCGCACAGGTCGCGGTAGTGGTGCTCCAGCCGCGACATGATGTCGGTCAGCTGCGCGAAGCAGTCCGGCTGCAGCTCGGCGAGCCGCTGCAACGGGACCGTGTTGCGCACACCCGCGACGACGTCCTCGCCCTGGGCGTTGGCCAGGTAGTCGCCGTAGACGCCCCGCGCGCCGGTCGCCGGGTCGCGGGTGAACGCCACCCCGGTGCCCGAGTCGGGGCCGAGGTTGCCGAACACCATGGCCTGCACGTTGACGGCCGTGCCGAGGTCGGCCGGGATGCGCTCCTGGCGGCGGTAGATGACGGCCCGCTCCGTGTTCCACGAGCTGAAGACCGCCTGGATGGCCCGCAGCAGCTGCGCCATGGGGTCCTGCGGGAACTCCTCCCCGGTGTACTCAGAAAAGATCTTCTTGTACGCCTCGACGAGCGTGCGCAGCTCGGCCGGGGACAGCTGGGTCTCGCTCGCCACCCCGGCGAGGTGGAGTTCGGCGTCGAGCGCCTCGTCGAACGCGCTGGCGGGCATGCCGCACACCGTGCGACCGAACATCTGGATGAGGCGGCGGTAGGAGTCCCAGGCGAACCGCTCATCGCCGGTGTGTCGCGCCAGCCCCGCCACGGTGACGTCGGTGAGGCCGAGGTCCAGCACCGTCTCCATCATGCCGGGCATGGAGAACCGGGCGCCCGAGCGTACGGACAGCAGCAGCGGGTCGTCCGGGTCGCCAAGGCGGCGCCCCATCGCGGCCTCCATGCGCCGCAGATGCCCGGTGATCTCCGCGACGAGTGGCGCGGACAGCCTCGGGTTGGCCAGGTACTCCCGGCACGCCTCGGTGGTGATGGTGAAACCGGGGGGAACCGGTAGCCCCAGCCGGGTCATTTCGGCTAGATTGGCGCCCTTGCCGCCCAGCAGGTCGGCCAGGTTCCGGTTGCCTTCGGCAAAGTCGTAGACGCGTTTGGTCATCGTCGACCTCCCGTACAGTGGGCGCGGTCGCGCCCTTGTACCTGTGGTACGTCCCGGCCCGGCACGCCCGTAGGGCCGTCCGCCTCGCGCTCGTGGGGCCAACGACCCTGGCCGGTCCGGCCGGCGCGAGCCACCCTTCGAACATGAGCCGAGACCTGTTGAGCCGCGCGAGTCACCTGCAATGGGCGGCGCACATGGCGCTGCGAGCCCCGTCGGTCTGGAACACCCAGCCCTGGCGGTGGCGGGTCCTGGACGACGCGGTCGAGCTGTGGGCCGACCGGGAGCGCCAGGTTGTCTCGATCGACCGCGACGGGTTGCTGCTCACCGTGAGCTGCGGCGCGGCGCTGCACCACCTGCGCACCGCGCTGGCCGCCAGCGGCGACGAGGTGACCGTGGAGCGGTTGCCCGACCCGGCGGAACCCGACCTGCTCGCCCGGGTGCGGCTGCGCTGGCCGAGCGTGCCCGCGGAGGACGACGCGGAGTACGCCCGGTTCGCCGCCATCGCGCGCCGCCGCACCGACCGGCGGCCCTTCGCCGAGGTGCCGGTGGACTCCGTCATGCTGGACCGGCTGCGCTCCGCCGTGACCGCCGAGGGCACCCAGCTGACCTACCTCGACGCCGCGGGCGTCGAGCTGCTGGCCCGGCTGACCGAGGGCGCGGCCCTGGTGGAGGCCGGCGACCACCGTTACGTGGCCGAGCTGGAGGGCTGGACGCACCGGCCGCGCCACTCCCACGACGGCCTGCCCGCGCAGAACGCGCCCGCCGCGGCCGACCGGGTGGTCCCGGTGCGCGAGTTCGTCCCGGACGCCGACCCGGAGCCCGGGGCGGGCCACGTGATCCTGGACCGCTGCGCCTCCTACGCGCTCTTGTGGGGCGAGGACGACGAGCCGACGTCGTGGCTGCGCGCCGGCGAGGCGCTGTCGGCCGCGCTGCTGGAGGCCACCGTCCTGGGCCTGGCCACGTCGCCGATCAGCAACGTGGTCGAGGTCGCCGCCCTGCGCTCCGCGCTACGCGACGTGCTGCCCGGGCCGGGGCACCCGTACCTGGCGCTGCGCATCGGCTGGCCGGCCTCGGCCGAGGACGCGGACGACCGTACCCGGCGCCTGGCACCCAGCCGGCGCATCGACGTGGCGGAGTCGTAGCCGCGCGAGCTGGCGTCTGCTCAGGGCAGATTCCCTTTGCCGAGGGCAGAACACCCTGTCGCGTCGCTCGTACGGGGCCGATGGTGGGACCCATGAACACGTCACCCATCGGCACGCTGGACGACCAGCTGGCCGCCCGGCTGCTGCACGAGCGCATCATCGTCCTCGGCGCGGAGGTCGACGACCCGGTCGCCAACCGGCTCTGCGCGCAGCTGCTGTTGCTGTCCGCGGAGGACCCGCGCAGCGACATCAGCCTCTACATCAACTCGCCCGGCGGCTCGGTCAGCGCCGGGCTGGCCATCTACGACACCATGCGGCTCATCCCCAACGACGTGAGCACCCTCGCCATGGGCTTCGCCGCGAGCATGGGCCAGTTCCTGCTCAGCGCCGGCACTCCCGGCAAGCGGTTCAGCCTGCCGAACGCGCAGATCCTCATGCATCAGGGCTCGGCCGGCTTCGGCGGCACGGCCGCCGACGTGGAGATCTACGCCCAGCAGCTGGAACGGGTGGGCGACCTGCTGCTGCGGCTCACCGCCGAGCAGACCGGCCAGTCGGTGCAGACGGTGGAGCGCGACAGTCGCCGTGACCGGTGGTTCAGCGCCACGGAGGCCCTCGAGTACGGGCTGATCGACCACGTTCTCGACAGCGTCACGGACGTGCGCCCGAACATCGTCCGGCAGATGGGGATCGCGGCATGAGCCAGTACCTGATTCCGACCGTGGTCGAGCGGACGCCGAATGGGGAGCGCGCCTACGACGTGTATTCCCGCCTGCTGTCCGAGCGGATCGTGTTCCTCGGTACGGAGATCGACGACGGCGTGGCGAACGTGGTCATGGCCCAGCTGCTCTACCTGGAGTCCGCGAGTGAGCAGGAGATCGGCCTCTACATCAACTCGCCGGGCGGTTCCTTCAGCGCGCTGACCGCCATCTACGACACGATGCGCTTCATCCGCTGCGACGTGGCCACGATCTGCCTGGGCCAGGCGGCCACGGCGGCGGCCGTGCTGCTCGCGGCCGGTACGCCGGGCAAGCGGGCGGTGCTGCGTCACGCGCGGGTGACCCTGCACCAGCCGTCCAGCCAGGCGCGCGGCACCCTGCCCGACCTGGCCGTGCAGGCCAAGGAGGTGGCGAAGGTGCGCGCCGAGATGGAGGAGATCCTGGCCGAGCACACCGGCCACCCCGCTGCGAAGATCAAGGAGGACATCGACCGCAGCCGGACGTTCACGGCCGCGGAGGCCGTCGACTACGGCCTGGCCGACCACGTGATCACGCGGCGGTCGGCCGCGTTCGCGCTGGCGCGAGCCGCCTGACCGGTCCGCCGAACCTGATCAGGCCGCGAGCAGGAGGGCGCCGCCCGGCCCGGGCAGCCGCCCGGTGACCGGCGCGGAGATGCGGTGCTGCGGGGTGGTGGACGCCAGCCGGAGGACCGGGGCGCGGTCGCGGACCAGGTCGCGCCCCACCTCGGCGAGCAGGTCCGCCAGCTCCACGCCGAGGGCGTCGCACACCGCGCCGAGGACCTCGGAGCTGGCCTCCTTGCGGCCACGCTCCAGTTCGGACAGGTAGGGCATGGACACGCGGGCGTCGCTCGCGACGTCCGCCAGCGTGCGACCCTGCGCGAGGCGGTGCCGGCGCAGCACGGCGCCGAGCACGGTGCGCAGCAGCGGTCGGGGCCGCCGGTCACGGTCTGCCACTTCCGACATGCCGCCACCATACCGACACGCGCGCCGCCGGCCGTACCCACATGGCCAGGGTTTCGCCCGCAGCGTAAGCGACGCGTACCGGTGGGTGCGCATGCCGCGGTATCGGTACGTAACAGTGGGCTGCCTACACTGGCGCGACAATCGTCGGACTGATCGAGAACTCAGGGAGAGTCGCGTGGCCGGGGTCGAGGAGAGGGCACCCGTCGGCATCGACGTGTCCGTGCCGCATTCGGCGCGCATCTACAACTTCTGGACCGGCGGCAAGGACAACTTCGCCGCCGACCGGGCGATGGCGCAGGCCATCGAGGGCGCCATCCCGAGCATCCGCGCCATGGCCATGGCCAACCGGGACTTCGTGCTCCGCGCGGTCGAGTACCTGTCCCGCGAGGCGGGCATCCGCCAGTTCATCGACATCGGCACGGGCATTCCCGCGAGCCCCAACGTGCACGAGACCGCGCAGGCCATCGCGCCGGGATCGCGGGTCGTCTACGTCGACAACGACCCGATCGTGCTCGCTCACGCCCGGGCCCTGCTGGTGAGCAACTCCCTGGGCTCCACCGCGTACATCGACGGCGACCTGCGCGATCCGGCGAGCATCCTCGACACGCCGCAGCTGCGCACCACGGTGAACCTCGACGAGCCGGTCGCTTTGCTGCTCGTCGCGGTGCTCATGCTCGTGCGCGAGGAGGACAACCCGCTGGCGGCCGTGCGGTCCTTCCTGGACAAGCTGGCCCCGGGCAGCTACGTGGTGATCACCCATCCGACCGGCGACTTCGATCCGCCCGCGATGAAGACGGTCGTCGAGACCGCCACGCACGGCGGCATGACGTTCGTGGCGCGCTCGCGCGAGCAGGTCGAGGAGTACTTCGCGGGCTGGGAGTTCGTCGAGCCCGGCGTCGTGCCCGTGCTCGCGTGGCGTCCCGAGGATCGGCCGGACGACGAGTACGCGGCGTACTACTGGGCGGGCGTCGCGCGCAAGCCGGGCTGACCCGCGCGGCGTCACGCCGCCGGGGTCACCAGCCCGCTCTCGTACGCGAAGATGACCGCCTGCACGCGGTCGCGCAGCTCCAGCTTCGCCAGGATGCGCGCCACATGCGTCTTCACGGTCGCCTCCCCGAGGTGCAGCTCGGCGGCCAGTTCCGCGTTGGACAGGCCGCGCGCCAGCAGCACGAGGACCTCGCGCTCGCGCGCGGTCAGGGCGGACAGGCCGCCGAAGTCCTCGCGTACCCGCGTGGGGGTGGCGAAACGGTCGATGAGGCGGCGGGTGATCGTGGGCGCCAGCAGCGCGTCCCCGTCGCGGGCCAGGCGCACCGCGTGCACGAGGTGGTCGGGTGTGACGTCCTTGAGTAGGAAGCCGCTCGCCCCGGCGCGCAGCGCCGCGTAGACGTACTCGTCCAGGTCGAACGTGGTGAGGATGATGACCCGGGTCGCCTCGCCGGCGGTGGTGGTCAGGCCGGAGGCGAGCAGGCGGCGGGTCGCCTCGAGGCCGTCCATGACGGGCATCCGGATGTCCATGAGCACCACGTCGGGGCGCAGCCGCCGCGCCGTGGCCAGCGCGGTCTCCCCGTCAGGCGCCTCGCCGACGACCTCGATGCCGGCGGCGCCGAGGATCATCGCGAAGCCGCTGCGGACCAGCGCCTGATCGTCGGCCACGACGACGCGCAGGGTGTCTGTCACGTGGGGATCCTCGCCGTGAGGTGGAAGCCGCCGCTGAGCGTGCGGTGGGTCTCCAGGGTGCCGTCGTGCAGGCGGATGCGCTCGCCGAGACCGAGCAGTCCCCGGCCGGCCCCCGGGACGGCCGGATCGGCCGGCGCGGCCGCCGTGTTGCGGACCTCGACGACGAGAACCTCGTCGTCGAGGCGGATGTCCACGTCGGTCGCCGCCCCGGGCGCGTAACGCAACGCGTTGGTCAGGCCTTCCTGCACCACGCGGTACGCCGTGAGATCGACCGTCGGGGGCACCTCGACGTCGTCGCGCCGCAGCGTGACGGGCTGCCCGGCGGCGCGCACGGCGTCGACGAGCGTGTCGAGGTCGGCGAGGCCGGGCTGCGGGCGCAACTGGTCGTCGGCGGGCGCCATGAGGCCGAGCAGTTGCCGCAGCTCGGCCATGGCCTCGCGGCCGCTCGACTCGATCGCGCCGAGCGCGCCCCGGGCCAGGTCCGGTCGTGTCCCGATCACCTTTCCGGCCGCGCCGGCCTGGACCACCATGACGCTGACGTGGTGGCTGACGACGTCGTGCAGTTCGCGGGCGATGCGCGCGCGTTCCTCGGCGATGGCGGCCCGGGCGGCGGCGGCCTGTTCCTTCTCCAGCGCGTCGGCCCGTCGGGCGGCGGCGTCCGCGCGGGCGCGCGCGTTGCGCAGCGCGGCGGCGGCGAGCCCGGTCAGCAGAAGCACCACGAACGGCCCCAACCAACCGGGCAGGGACGGGATCGACTCGTCGAACCTGGCGGCGGCGCCGCCCGCGGTGACGGCCAGCAGGCCCAGCCCCACCGCGACGGACCGGCCGTAGGTCACCACGGAGTACGCGCAGATGATGATGGCCACGAATCCTGGCCACAGCAGTCCCTGGCGGATCACGATGATGCCCCCGACGGCCACGAGGAAGGCCGTGTACGGCAACCGGCGGCGTACCGCCAGGGCAGCGCCGGCGATCACGCCGGCGAGCGGGTTGACCTTTTCCGGCATCTCCGGGACATCCGGCGCCGCGGGCCCGTCGGCGCCGCCGAAGGTATCGGGCGCCGGGGGCGCGACCGGGACGGCCGCGGCGTCGGGCACCTCGCCCTCGACCCGCATCCGCAGGGGGCCCTGCGCGTCGGCGGGGTCTGCCACCGCCGCCGCGATGACCGCGGCCGCCACGAACACCGCGGCGAGCAGTACATCGGTCCACGACAGGCCGACCCGATCGACCAGGCGGCGCAGGCGTACGGGCACGAGTCCATTGTGCCCAGGTCAGCGTCGGCGGGCGTCCGCCGCGTTGTGGACTTTCGTCATCCCTACGGCGGGCGCCGCCGTGACGGTTCAGCCCCGCGCCGGACGCGCCCGAGGTCGGCGCGCTCCTACGGTCGGTGCCGACCCTACGACCGGGAGGAAACCACACATGACCGAGTTGATCAGACTGTCCGGAGTGGAGAAGGCGTACGAGGCGGCCGGGCCGCCCGCGTTGGCCGGGGTCGACCTGTCCGTGCACAGGGGCGAGGCGGTCGCCGTCATGGGCCCGTCCGGCAGCGGCAAGTCGACCCTGCTCAACGTGATCGCGGGGCTGGACCGGCCCACCGGCGGCACTGTCGAGGTGGCCGGCGTGCGCGTCGACCAGCTGTCCGAGACGGCCCTGGCCAGGTTCCGCCGTGCCCACATCGGCATCATCTTCCAGTTCTTCCACCTGCTGGACGAGATGACCGTCCGCGACAACGTGGTGCTGCCCGGCCGGCTCGCGGGGGCCCGGCCGGGCACCGCGCGCCGGCGCGCGGACGAACTGCTCGACCGGCTCGGCATCGCGGACAAGGCCGACGCGTACCCGGCCCGCCTGTCCGGCGGGCAGCGCCAGCGCGTCGCCATCGCCCGTGCGTTGATCAATGAGCCGGAGCTGCTCCTCGCCGACGAGCCCACGGGCGCGGTCGACCAGGCGGCGGCCGAGGGCGTGCGCCAACTGCTCAGCGAGCTCAGCGCGGACGGCCTCACCCTGCTGCTGGTCACCCACGACCCGGCGCTGGCGGCCGCGTCCGGCCGCCGCCTGATCACCATGCGCGACGGGCGTGCCCTCGAAAGTATCCCCGCATGAGCGCGGTCCTCGCGGCGACGCGGGCCGCCGTCGCCAGGCGGCGGGTGCAGACGCTCGTCGTCGGCCTGGTCGTGCTGCTCACCTCGGCGACCGCCGTACTCGCCATCGCCCTGGCGGCCGCGTCGCACGGCCCGTTCGACGACGCCTTCGACGCCGCCGACGGCGCGCACGTGAACGCCAACGTGCGTGGCGGCGTGGCGGCCGCGCAGCTCACCGCGACCGCCAGCGCGGCCGGCGTGACGGCGGCGGCCGGCCCGTTCGCCGCGGTGCGCGGTGCCGTCGAGGGCCCGCGCGGCCTGCGCCTCCCCGACGGCCTCATCGTGGGCCGCGAGCAGGCCGGCGGGTCGGTCGACAAGCTGATCCTGGACGAGGGCGAGTGGCTGACCGGCGTGGGCCAGATCGTGCTGTCGCGCCGCTACGCCGGCCCACTCATCTCCGTCGGCGACACGGTGACGATCGGGGGCGGGTCGCTGCGGGTGGTCGGGGTGGCCGCGTCGGTGACCGGCACCGCCGACGGCTGGGTCTGGCCCACCCAGACCGACGTCCTGTCGGCCGAGGGGGCGGGCTGGCAGATGCTCTACCGCTTCGCCGGCCACGACACCGAGGAACGGGTGCGCGCCTCCCTCGCGGCGGCGACCGCCGGCCTGCCGGCCGACGCGGTGGAGTCGAGCACCAGCTACCTCACGGTCCGCACGTCGGTGAACCGGTCGATCGCGGCGTTCGTGCCGTTCGTGGTCGCGTTCGCCGTGCTCGGCATCGTGTTGTCGGTCCTCATCACGGCCAACGTGGTGTCGGGCGCGGTCGTGGCCGGCTACCGGAACATCGGCGTACTCAAGACGCTCGGGTTCACGCCCGCGCAGGTGGTGGCCGTCTATGTGGCCCAGGTCGTCGGGCCCGCGGTGGTCGGCTGCCTGATCGGCGTGCCGCTCGGCATGGCCGTGGCGATTCCGCTGCTGGGACAGACCGAGCGCGTGTACGACCTGCCGGTCAGCGGGGCGGGCGTACCCGGGTGGGTCGTCGTCACCGTGCTGGTCGCCGCGCCGCTGCTGGTCGCGGCGTCGGCCATCCCACCCGCGCTGCGGGCGGGCCGGCTGGCCGCCAACCAGGCGATCAGTGTGGGCCGCGCGCCGCGCGTCGGCCGCGGCTTCCGGGCCAGGCGCGCGCTCACGGCGAGCGCGTTGCCGCGCCCGGTCGCGCTCGGCCTCGGCCTGCCGTTGGCGCGCCCGTCGCGGGCGGCCGGCACGGTGGTCGCGATCCTGCTGGGCGCAGTGACGCTGGTCTTCGCGGTCGGCCTGGCCGCCTCCGTCCTGCGGGTGGACGCCGCGTTCAGCCGCCGCGACGCCGTCCAGGTCACCGCCGGCCTGTTCATGGAAGCCCCGCCCGGGCACACGGCGCCCGAACCGCCGCCTCCCGGCGCACCGCCCGGGGCCCCCGCCGCCGAAGCGCCGGCCATCTCAGCGCCGGCCGCAGGGCCGCGGACCGCGACGGTCGACCCGGCCGTCGTGCTGGGCGCGGTGCGGGCGGCCTCCGGTACCGCCCACGCGGTGATCCTCCACGAGGGCCGGGCGCGCGCCGCCGGCATCGCGCAGGAGCTGGACGTGTCCGGGTACGTCGGGGACGCCGGCTGGGTCGGGTACCCCATCGTCTCCGGGCGCTGGTACGCCAACCCCGGTGAGGTCGTCGTCTCGTCGTACTTCCTGAACCACACGGGCCGTCAGGTCGGCGACCGGCTGACGTTCGACAGCGGTCAGGTGGTCACGATCGTCGGCGAGGTACTCGCGGGCACCGGCAACCTCATCGTCATCGGTGACGCCACGCTGCTCAAGGAACCGCTGCACGTCGTCATCGAGATCGGGCTGGCGCCCGGCACGGACGCGGCCGGGTACGCGGCCGCGCTGGGTAAGCAGTTCGGCGAGGAGTCCGGGGTCCATGTCGAGGATCGCAGCAGCGACTACGACGCGGAGGCGTTCATCATCCTGGAGACGCTGATCGCCACGCTGACCCTGTTGCTGTGCGCGGTGGCGGCGCTGGGCGTGCTCAACACGGTCGTGCTCACCACCCGCGAGCGCACCCAGGAGATCGGCGTGCTCAAGGCGCTGGGCATGACGCCACGCCAGACCCGGACCATGGTGATCACCTCGATGGTCGGCCTGGGGCTGGTCGCCGGCGTGGTGGCCGTACCCCTCGGGGTGCGGCTGCACCACTGGATCGTGCCGCTCATGGGGGAGGGTGCGGGCACGCCGCTGCCCGCCTCCGTCGTCGACGTGTACGGCCTGCCGCAGCTGGTGCTCCTGGGCTGCGCCGGGATCGCGCTCGCGGTGGTCGGGGCGCTGCTGCCCGCCGGCTGGGCGGCCCGCACCCGGGTAGCCACGGCCCTGCGCGCCGAGTAGGCCGGGCGGCGGCCCCCGACGCGCCTCGGGGGCCGCCGCTCACATCCGTTCGGGGGTCGAGATGCCCAGCAGGTCAAGACCCTGGGCGAGGACCCGGGCGGTCAGGTCGCACAGCGCGAGCCGGCTGGCCCGCGTCCCGCCGTCCGCGCGCAGCACCGGGCACCGGTCGTAGAACGCGGTGAACGCGCCCGCGAGCCCTTGCAGGTAGCCGGTCAGCGTGTGGAACCGCAGCGTCTCGGCGACCTCGTCGATGACCGCCGGGAACGCCAGCAGCTCCAGCGCGAGGGCGTGTTCGGCGGGGTCGACCACGGTGATGGCCGCGTCGGCGGACGGTGCCGCACCGCCCCTGCGGAAGATCGACCGGATCCGGGCGTACGTGTACTGCAGGTACGCGGCCGTGTCGCCCGTGGTGGCGAGCATCCGGTCCCAGGCGAACAGGTAGTCCCTGCCCCGGTCGCTGGACAGGTCGGCGTACTTGATCGCCCCGATGCCCACCGCGTGCGCGATCGCCGCGCGCTGCGCCGTACCCAGTGAGGGGTTCTTCTCGGCGACGATGGTCGCGGCCCGGTCGACGGCCTCGGACAGCAGCTCCGCGAGCTTGACCGCGCCCCCGGCGCGGGAGGCGAGCTTGCGCCCGTCCGCGCCGAGCACCTGGCCGAAGCCGATGTGCTGCGCCCGGGCCGGCGCCGTGAGCCAGCCGGCCTCCCGCGCGGCCTGGAAGACCAGCTCGAAGTGCCGCTGTTGCGGGGAGCCGACGACGTAGAGCAGCCGGGTGGCCTTGAGTTCCTGGGTCCGGTGCCGGATCGCGGCGAGGTCCGTGGCGCCGTAGCCGAAGCCGCCGTCGCGTTTGCGGATGATGATCGGCAGCGGCTCGCCGTCGCGGCCCAGGATGCCGGCCGGGAAGACGACCTTGGCACCGTCGCTGTCGCGGAGCAGGCCGGCCTCGTCCAGTTCGGACACCAGGGGCCCGAGCAGGGGGTCGTAGAAGCTCTCGCCGACGAAGTCGGCGTCGGCGAGCTGGGTGCCGAGCGTGTCGTAGACGGCCCGGAAGTGTGCCTCGCTCTCGGCCACCAGCAGCCGCCACAGCCGCAGCGTGGTCGCGTCGCCGGACTGCAGCGCCACGACCCGCTGCCGGGCGCGCTCGGCGAACGCCGGGTCGGCGTCGAACTTCGCCCTGGCGCCCTGGTAGAAGCTGTCGAGGTCGCCTACGGACAGCTCGTGTGCCGCCGCGTCCTCGCCGAGGTCGAGCAGGTGCTCGATGAGCATCCCGAACGGGGTGCCCCAGTCGCCGATGTGGTTGGCCCGGATCACGTCGTGGCCCAACCAGCTCAACAGCCGCGCGCACGCGTCGCCGATCACGGTGGAGCGCAGGTGTCCGACGTGCAGCTCCTTGGCCACGTTGGGCCCGGAGTAGTCGACGATCACGGTCTCGGGGTTGCCGGCCGGCGCGACGCCGAGCCGCTCGTCGGAGCGCGCCGCGGCGAGCAGCCGGCCCAGGGCCGCGTCGGCGATCGTGACGTTGATGAAACCCGGCCCGCTCACGGTCGCCGAGGCGATCAGCTCGGACGGGCCCAGCCGGGCGATGACGTCTCTGGCGATGTCGCGGGGCGGGCGGCTCAGCGTCCGGGCCAGGGGGAGCGCGCCATCGACCTGGAAATCGGCGTGCTGGGAGCGCCGGACCACGGGGTCGACCGGGCCACCGGCGACCGCCGCGAAGGCGGGGGCGAACAGGTCAGCGACGGAGCTTTCGAGATCGGGCATGAGGCAGGCCTTCGCACGCGACGGACGACACGGACACGGGGGTGCCGGTTCGTCGTCGTCGCGTGGGTGCCACCATGCCGGGCAGCCTAGCCGCCCGGTTGCGCGCTGGCGCGCCATTTATCGCCCGAAGCGCCTGAACGGCTGAGGACCGCGTCGGCGGGCATCGATACGCTGGCGCGGTGAGTGCGCGAGCAGACGAGGTGGCCCTCGCCGCGGTCGCGGTGGGCGGCGTCATCGCGATCGCCGCGGCCGAGGGGCCGTACGAGCCGTTCGAGTCGGTCATGGGCATCGCGCTCGCCGTCATCTTCGCGGTGCTGTACCGGCCGCCAACCCCGGCCCGGGCGGCCGAGGCGTGGGTGCGCTCCGCCGCGGCGGCGGCCGCCGGCGCCCTGGTGTTGTGCCTGATCCTGTCGTTCCCGGTCGACCAGATCGTGCGCGGCCTCGCGTCCGCGCCCGACGCGGCGGACCTGCCGATCAGCTGGGTGCTGTCGGCGTTGTGGCTGGTCGGGTTCCTCAACCTGATCGTGGTGCTGCGGTTCACCCTGCTGCGGGTGCCCGTCGCGATCGAGGAAGGATCCGCGCCCACGTCCGTGTGAACGCCTCCCGGGCCGACCGCCAGCGGCATACGGTCGGAAGCGGACAGTTGTCACGTGTCAGCCCGGGGGCGGCTATGAAGGACTTTTTCATCGCTTTGCTTGTCGTGATCGCGCTGGCGGCGTTCATCGTCGCCAAGAAGGCCGACGACGCGCAGTCGCACCGGCCCGCGCACTGCGAAACGTCCGCCGACTGCTGACGCCTCCCGGCCCGCGCGGCGCGGGTGGGCCCGGCGATCTTGGTGCGAAACGCTCCCATGCGGCGGGTTGCGCCCAAGATCTACTGCCGGTGTCTCGGCCGGCTACTGGCCGTCGAGCAGAGCCCTCTTGCGGATCTTGCCCATGGCGTTGCGGGGCAGGGACGTGACGAAGTGGATGCGGCGGGGACGCTTGTGGACCGACAGGCGCCCGGCCACGAAGTCGATCAGTTCCCGCTCGCCGACGGTGTCTGCCACGACGAACGCGGTGACCCGCTCGCCGAGGTCGGCGTCCGGTACGCCGATCACGGCGGCCTCCGCCACGGCGGGATGCGCCAGGAGGGCATCCTCGACCTCGCCCGCGCCGATCCGGTACCCGCCGCTCTTGATGAGGTCCGTGGACGCCCGGCCCACGATGCGGTGCCACCCGTCCGGGCCGATGGTCGCCACGTCGCCGGTGGCGAACCAACCGTCCACGGTCAACGGACGCGAGCCGCCCCAGTAGCCGCTGGCCAGCATCGGGCCGCGCACGTGCAGCTCGCCGACCGTCTCGCCGTCGTGCGGCACGGGCGCGCCGTCGTCCCCGACGAGCCGGGTGCTGACGCCCGCCACGGGCAGCCCCACGTGCCCCGGGCGGCGTTCGCCGTCCGCCCGGCTGCTCACGGTGATCAGCGTTTCCGTCATGCCGTACCGCTCGACGGGCTGGTGCCCGGTCAGCGCGCGTAACCGGTCGAACACGGGCACGGGCAGGGCGGCGCTGCCGGAGACCAGTAGCCGCGCGCGGCTCAGGGCCCGCGCGGCGGCCGGCGCCGCGGCTATCCGGGACCACACCGTGGGTACCCCGAAGTAGAGCGTCCCGCCCGCGGCCGCGTACGCCTCCGGACGCGGCCGGCCGGTGTGCCGCAGCCGGCCGCCGACGCGCAACGGACCGAGCACGCCCAGGACCAGGCCGTGCACGTGGAACAGCGGCAGCCCGTGCACGAGCAGGTCGTCGGGCGTCCACGCCCACGCGTCGGCGAGCGCGTCGATGCCGGCGGCCAGCGCGGCGTGGGAGAGCACGACGCCCTTGGGGGCGCCGGTCGTCCCGCTCGTGTACATGATCAGGGCGGCGCCATCCGATATCGGGTCCCGATAATCGGCGCCGGAACGTCGGGTGACATCAACCTGGAAAGTCGGGATTGTCGTATCGCCGGGAGCCTCGTCGCCGTACAGGAGCAGCGCGGCGCCCGAGTCGCGCAGGATGTGTGCGCGCTCGTCGACCCCCGCGTCGGGCGGCACCGGCACGACGGGGACGCCGGCCGTCATCGCGCCCACGATCCCGACGACGGTCTCCACGCTCGGCGTGGCATGGACGGCGACGGCAGGCGCCCCCGCCACCGCGTCCGCCACGGCGGCGGCCGCGCCGAGCAGCGCCTCGCCGGACAGCGTCCGACCGGCCACCGTCACCGTGTCGGCGCGATCGCCCAGCCCTGAGATCAACGACAGCATCCCGCCATCATCCACCGTGCCCGCGATCGGGCGGCATGACGCGCAGCGCGCCACCGTGAGCGCTCGGCAACACGTGGGCCGACCCGCCATCGAGGGCTGGGCGACCGGCGGGACCGGCCAAAGATTCGGCCGGATCGCCGGCCGATAAACCCCTCGCCGCCACCCATTCGGCAACTGCGTCAGCCCTTGTGACGACTGCGGTGCGCAGCGCGGCCGCCCTATTCTGCAACGGTTTCGCGGCGACTCGGCGGGGGAGGGACATGCGCATTGTTTCGGTGATCAATTTCAAAGGTGGGGTCGGCAAGACGACGCTCACCTCGAACCTCGGCACCGAGTTGGCACGGCGCGGCAAGCGGGTGCTGCTGGTCGACCTTGATCCGCAGAGCAGCCTCACGTTCAGCTTCTTTTCGCCGGATCTTGCCGCCGGCCGACTCCCGCCGGATCAGACCGTCAAGTCGTGGTACGACAGCTTTATCCGGGGTGTACCGCACCGACCGCTGGCGGAGTGCGTCGTCGAACCGAAGGCCGTGAACGCCGCGTTGCCGTCGCCGGACGGGTACGTTCACCTCGTCCCGTCCACGTTGCATCTGATCAGCCACGAGTTGTCGATGCTGACGAACGTCGGGCTCGGCGGCGGCAACGCTGACCTGGAGATGTTCCGGTTGCGCCGGGCGCTGAGCGAGGCGCTGCGAGACCCGCATTTCGCCGCGTGCTACGACCTTGTGCTCATCGACTGCCCGCCCAATTTCAACATCGTGACGCAGAGCGCGATCGTGGCCAGCGACGGCATTCTTGTGCCGTCCCGGCCCGACTATCTGTCCACGCTCGGCATCGAGGCTCTGTTCCAGAACGTGCGCAGGCTGACGGAGAAGTACAACGAGCAGGCGCAGGAATATGAGCCCGACCGCCCTGAGGTGATCGTCGCACCGCAGCCGCTCGGCGTTGTCTTCACGATGGTGCAATACCGGTCGCACGAGCCCATCAGCGCGCACCGGTACTACATCGAGACGACGCGCACGCGAAGCCCGGGAATTCCGATCTTCACATCGAGCATCCGGGACCGCAACGTGTTCGGGGCGCAGAACCCCGACGGTGTCCCGGTCATTCTCCGGGTCAAGGTGACCGAGCAGATCTACGTCGAGCTCATGAGTCTGGCGACGGAATTTCTTAACAGCATCGGCATGGGAGGGGCGCAATATGAGTGACGTGGCCAAGCAGACTCTCGGGGTCCTGCGGCGGATCACCGAGTTTCTGGACTACCTACCGCAGGAGCAGGTCGACGACCTGGCCGAGGGCCGGGCCCGGCTGGCGCTGATCCCCTGGGGCGCCAACGAGCCGGCCGTGCCGGCGGCGCGCAAGCCGGCGCGGGCCGCCAAGGCCGCCCCGAGCGTCGATGTGGAGTCCGTACGCGACGCGCTGGCGGTGGCGGCCTCGCGGGAGGAAGCGGCCGTGATCCTGGCGCCGTTCGGGGTGGCGGAGCTCCGCGTGATCGCTGGCGCCCTGGGGATCGGCGGCGTCGCCAAGACGGCGAAGGCCGCCCTGGCGCGCCAGCTGGTGGACTTCACCGTCGGGGCGCGCCTGAGCGGCGCCGCCATCCGCGCCATGTGATCCGACTGGCGGCCCGTCCGGTCGGGGCGGGCCGCCAAGCCGCGCGGGCTACCTAACTGGCGGTAAAGCCGGCCTTCAGCGCCGTCGCCCGGATCGCGTTGAGCTCGGGCGTGGACCCGTCCGGCAGGACCACCCGCCAGAACGTCCAGCCGTTCCACGAGCTGCGGTTGAGCGCGGCCCCGGCGGCCGACGACGGCGAGTCGAACACCTCCCCGGAGTCCAGGCGCAGCTGACCATCCGCCGTCACCCGGGCGTGGTAGTCAAGCTCCTGGAACGTGCCGACCAGGGCCGCCTGCGGCGGCATGAAGCCGCCCTCCACCAGATTCATGACCGTGACGCCGAAGTGCGCGCGCCTGCGGTCCGCCTGCCGGCGCCCGGACGTGGCCGGAACCGCCAGGCCGTACTGCGCCGGGTCCCAGACGAGTTCGCACAGTCGTTGGTACAGCGCCTGCCGCTGCATGATCGCGCGCTCATCGAAGGCCGACGGGTAGGGCGTGAAGGGCAGCGCGTAGCGTTGCCTCACCCGGTCAAAGCCAGGGTTCATGGTGTAGCAGTCGGGATGCAGCGACTTGGCGAGCAGGGTGCCCTGGCCCCAGTACTGCTTGACCTTCACCGCGTACGGCTTTGCGCCGTAGGCGCGGTTGAAGGACTTCGGGAGCAGCAGGAGCCCGCCGAAGCTGTTGCGGACGTGGTTGAACCGGCGCGCCTGCACCTCCGGCTGGAGTTCGGGCTTGTCGGCCCAGATGTGCTCGATGTCGTAGGACATCAGCTTCCTCAGCAGCGGCCCGTACGCCGGGGTGGTGGTCAGCTCCTCGTGCTGCAGTTCCAGCCAGGCCGTCAGGCGCGCGAGCAGGTAGCGCACCCGGGTACGGTTGCGGGCCCGCAGCCCGTAGGTGCCGACGGCGTCGAAGGTCTCCGGCAGGGTGGCGATCTCCTCGCCCAGCCGCTTGGCGAGCGTGTCGACGTCCAGCCCGCGGATCTCCCGGGCCAGCGAGAAGACCCCGTTCGACAGGGCGTCGTAGCCGTAATCGCGCCAGTTGACCATGCGCCGGGCGACGACGATGTCGAGGTAGCCGCCGATCATGCGCGCCTTGCGTTCGAACATGGCGCGGTCGTCGTCGAGGGAGAGCGCCGCCAGGATCAGCGGCAGTTGCAGCGTGACAGTGTTGCGGCCGTTGGCGTAGAGCACGTCCAGGCCCGGGCACGGCTCCTTCGTGGCGGCGATCAGCTCGACGTACCGGCGCGACAGCCCGTCCATCTCGTTGACGAACGTCAGGAAGTCGCCGGGGTAGCGCAGGCCGAGGTTGTCGTGCTCGCGCCGCACCCACTTGTCGAACGACCTGCTGATGCCGGCGTCGTCGATGGGGCCGCGCGAATACTTGGCGCGCATCCAGTTGCGCATGAAGCCGACGTGCGCGTTGCTGTCCGCGTCGGTCAGGGCCGCGATGCGGGCCCGCCAGGTCCGGTTGGCACCCGGCTGGTCGGCTACCCCGATCTTGCTGAGGACGAAGCTTTTGAGCAGGTCGAGAGAATTGAGCCGCAGCCCCCGGTCGTTCATCGTCTCGAAGGTTTCCAGCGCCAACGACCCGCTGCCGGTGGAGATCTCGACGAGGTAGACGCGGTCGAGCAGCCAGTAGATGAACGCGGGCAGCGCGTCGCCGCGCAGGGCCTCCGGGAAGAGGTCCTCGAAATCGTTGTAGCGCCTGACCAGCGTGCGGTTCGACCGAGAGGTCAGCTGGCTGGGGTCGACCTCCTCGCCGGCCATGAGCGCCGTCAGGCACCGGCGACGCTCGTCGTAGTCGTGCTCCGGTTCGACGGCGAAGCGTCGGTGACCAAACAGGTCGAAGACGATGAGCGGACCGAGACCCGACACGGCGTCATCCCGGTCGGCCTGCGTCCGCTCGAGCCAGATCAGTAGCAGCATGAGAACGGTGAGCCGTTGCTGTCCGTCGACGATGAGCGAGTTCGTCTGGCGTACGTGCGTGACGATCGGCCCCAGGAAGTACGGCTGGTAGTGAGGTACCTCGGATGGGTCGTGATCGGGCTGCCAGCGGTCGAGGAACCGTTCGGACAGGTCGGTCAGCAGTTCCTTGAGGTGGCTGGACTCCCACGCGAACTCCCGCTGGTAGTTGTCCAGCCCGTACCGGCGGCCGCTGAACACCTGCCTGATGGTCCACGCCTGTCCGTTGATGCGCTCGTTAGCCCCGTCCGCCACCTGGCCGTACCTCCGCACACGTCGTCGCTATTCGTCGACGAAACGCTACGGTGCGTCGCCGCGCCGGGCATCCGTCCTTCCGGCCGCACCGAGTCACCTCGGTCGCCGGTCGGCGACGATCATCATTCGGCGTGGGCCTGAGTAGTCACCGTCGCCGTTCGTTCGGTGGATGGTCGCGTAGTCAAGCCAGCGCTTGGGGGACAGCGGCGCATACGATCGTTGGCATGTTGTTCGGGCAGCGGGTGACGTTGCGGCCGGCCGGGGCGGCGGACCTGCCGGAGCTGGTCCGCATCCGCGCCACGCCGCAGGTGGCGGCGCAGTGGGGCGACGACAGCCCCACTGCCGAGGAACTCCAGGACCCCGGCAAGGAGGTCTTCGCCGTCCTGCTCGACGGGCGGATCGTCGGCGCGATCCAGTGGTACGAGGAGTCGGACCCCGAGTACCGGCACGCGGGCATCGACATCTACCTCGATCCGGCCGTGCACGGGCAGGGCCTGGGCGCCGACGCGGTCCGGACAATGGCCCGGCACCTGGTGACCACCAAGTCGTTCCACCGCCTCGTGATCGACCCGGCCGCGGCCAACGCGGCGGCGATCCGCTGCTACGAGAAGGTGGGGTTCCGTGGCGTCGGCGTGATGCGGCAGTACTGGCGCGACCCGGCCGGCGTGTGGCGCGACGGGCTCCTCATGGACCTGCTCGCCGATGAGCTGATCTAGCGGCCCGGTGCAAGGGGGTCGCTGATTCATTCACGTGTCGACGTTCCGTTATTGCCTCCGCAACATCACGTTTCGTAGGGTCCGTCTCACTCACCGCTCGCATGATGGAGGGCCTGCATGACGGACCTGGTCGCCCCGCAACTCGTCGTGAACAGCAGGATGATCTACTTCGGTTGGGTTCCCGCCGATCCGGAGGCGGTCGCGAAGCTGATCCCGGACGGGCTCGCGCCGATCGAGAACCGGCAGATCTTCATGAACCAGTACGTCGTGGATCAGCCCGAGCAGACGTCGGGCTTCGGGGCGTACTCCCTGACGTACATCGGTCCTGATCTTGATTTCTTCGCCCCGGACGGGGTGACGCCGGCCCGCTGGTGGACCCACTACTTCAACTCGAGTCCGGTCGTGCGCGCCTACGCCAGCGAGCGGGGCGTGCCGGCCACGCCCGGCTCGACCACCATCGAGGTCCGCGGCCGGACGCTGGTCGCGACGACCGAGTCCGACGGCGTGCCGGTGATCCGCACGACGGCCCGGGTCGGCCCGAAGAGCTCCACGACGAGCCGCGGCCAGCTGCGGTACGTCACGCAGGTCGACGGGTCGTTCGTGGCCGGCAACTACCCGTTCATCGCCGAGCCCGTGGACGACTTCGAGGTCGTCTCGCTGGAGTTCCTCGACCCGAACCATTCCGTGTACGCGCTGCGTCCGGCCGACCCGCTGCAGGTCACCTGGGGCTTCTACACCCCGCGTTCCTCGTTCGTGTACCCCGGCGGCGAGTCCGCGCTGTGACCGCGGCCGGGCGCGGCGCTCACGTGAGCGCCGCGCCCGGCGTCGATCGTCAGACGACGGAGCAGGTGTACTGCGATCCGCCGCTGGTGAGGGTGGCCGTGGTCGGGTCGGTGTTCGTGCCCGAGTACGTGCCCTGGAAGCCGAACTGGACCGGCGTGTTGGCCGCGACCGTGCCGTTGTGTGTCTGGTTGGTCAGCGTCACGTTCTGCCCGGTCTGCTGGTAGTTGGCGTTCCAGGCGTTGGTGATCGCCTGGTTGCCCGCGAAGGTGAACGCGAGGCTCCACCCGCTCAGGGCGACCGAGTTGGTGAGCGAGAGGTTCGCGGTGAACCCGTTGCCCCAGCTGCTGGGGACGTAGTCGACCGTACACGTCGCCGGCGCCGTGACCGGGTTGGTCACCGTGTAGGAGGCCGCGCTGTTCCATTGGAACTGAAGGTCAGGACAGCCGTAGGTGGCGCCGTCGGTGCCCCAGCTGAACAGGTTCTGGTCGGTGTTGCTCGAGCTGGCGTCGACCCACACCCCGCCCACCTTGAGGTCGATGTCGCTGGCGGTGAACTCGTACCCGTCGGTGTTGTCGCAGTAGTAGCCCTCCGTGGTCGCGGGGTCCCACCACGTGTACACCTCGAAGATGTCCCAGCCCTCGGCGCTCGTGTTGGTGCCCGAGCTGACGTAGAAGGTGTCCCACGCCGAGGTGGTGTAGTTGTACAGGTACGCGGTCCACTGGTTCGTGGTCGCGTTCGTCTTCTCGATCTTGACCGAGTACGCGGAGCTGCGGATGTAGTTCGTTTGGAAGCTCGGGGTCACCTCCGTGCCGGTCTGCCAGCCGCCGCCGCACCAGTCGAACGGCGAGATGAACAGGCCGGACCGGTACACGGTGACCATCTCGATGCAGGAGCCGCTGCCCGGGTAGGTGGTCGGCGCGTAGACGAAGTCGTCCGGGTGCGGGTCGCCGTCGATGTTGACGCTGTGGGTGGCGACGACGCCCGTGTTCGTCCCCGTGAACGCCACCCCGAAGTTGCGGTGCATGTCGTTGGACCAGCTCGGCATGGGCAGCGGGTACTCGCTGGTGCTGCTCTTCCTGGCCGATCCCGGCCTGGTCGCACCCGTGCGCGCCTTGCCCTCGACCTTGTGCACCCGGCCGGGCACCTGACGGTTGCTCGCGGGTGCGTCCGGGCGCGGTGCGGCGGTGGCCTCCGGCGCCGCCGCCGGCGAGGCCGTCGCGGGCGCGGCGAGCGAGATGAGCGACACGGAGGCGGCCAGGGCGGCCGCTACGGTGACGCGTCCGGCGATGGAACGCAGTGAGCTCGGAATTCCTTGGCGCAATGCCCTTCCCTTCTGCGATCGAGCAGGAGCCGGGGCACGCGTGGGCCTAGCTATAGAAGTGTCGTTCTGCCCGGGTCCCCGTCTCCCTGGACGCATCCACGCTAGGCATGTCCATAGATCGATAACCAGGCATCGTGAGGTTGGCCATGTTCGGGAACCTGATCGAGTCCAGCCGGCCTGAGCAGCAGGTACGCGACGCGAGTTCATCCCGGGTTACGCGGATGGTTACATCGCGGGCGTTGACCATGGTCCGGTTGCGGCGCGCCGGGCGCAGGGCCAGCTGTTGGGAATCGAAACTGCCGAACCAAGTTTTTTGGGCGACGGGCTGCACCAGAGGGAAAGGGCTTTCTTGGGCGGCTGTGGAGAAGATTGGTGACTTCACCGATCTGTACACGCCGCGTGACAAGACGTAACTTCGACGGATGTCGCTCTACGGGGGAGCGGATCCCCCTTTGGCGTGCACTGTCACGTGTGGACCAGCGACCAATGGGGAAGGGGAACCCGAACTGATGAAGAAGCTCGAGGAGCTCGGCGAGCGCATGCTCAGCTGGTTCGTGCCCAAGTCGACCGCCGCGGCCAGCTGCCCGTGTGGTTCGTACCCGTACACCGGCCCGTGCTACTACACCGTCCAGGGCGGATCCGACGTGCAGTACAAGCACAAGGACTGCTACTGCGCCCAGAGCGCGGCGATCATCATCTGCTCCGACTGGCACTACTGAGATTCCCCCGGCACCGGCTATGACGAGTTCGTAGCGCCGGCCGGTCGCCGCCACCCGGATGAGTCGGGTGGCGGCGACCGGCCGCTGTCCGCTCCCGTCAGCCATCGCACTCCCGTAACGGACTCCCACGACGGAAGAACCTGAGGAGAGAGACGCCATGTTGGTTGCAGTCGTCGTCCTGTGCATCGCTCTGACCGCCCTGAATCTGATCCTGACCCTGGGAGTTGTCCGGCGGCTGCGAGATCACGCCAGCCAGATAACCGACCTCGCCGCCGGGGGTGAGCGCGACCCCATGATCGCCGTCGGTACCCGCCCGCACCCCTTCACCGCGACCACGGTGGACGGACAGCCGGTCACCGAGGCCAACCTCGCCAAGGGTGGCCTGGTGGCGTTCTTCTCCCCGACGTGTTCGGCCTGTGAGGAGTGGATTCCCCGGTTCCGCGTGGCCGCCGCTGAGCTGCCCGGCGGCCGGGGTCAGGCGCTCGCGGTCGTGGTGGCGGAGACCCCGGACGGGGCGGCTGACCTCGTCGAGCGACTCCGTGACGTCGCGACCGTGGTCGTCGAGGGCGACAAGGGGCCGCTGGCGACCCGGTTCCGCATCGCCGGTTACCCGGCGGCCGCCCGGTTGGACCGGGACGGGGTGGTCGTCGCGAACTGGCCTTCCCAGGCGATCCCGCCCGTGCCGGCCGCCGTGTGATGCGAGACGCCACGGGCGACCGGCTCGGCTTCCGGGTGGCGTGGGGGCACCTGCGCACCGCGTTGGGCCTCGGGTTCCGAGCGGCCCCCACGCACCTGGGCGGCCTGGTCCTGCTGGCGATCGCCGCCGGGTCGGCGCCGGTGCTGACCGCGTGGTTCACCGGACTGGTGCTCGACGCCGTCATCGGTGACACCCCGGTCGCGCCGTTGGTCGCGCTCTCGGTGACCACGGCGGTGGTCGGCATCGCGACCGTCCTGCTGCCTCGTCTGTCCCAGTACCTGGAGGCCGAGTTCGCCCGGCGCGTACAGGTGATCGCCCTGGACCGGCTGTTCCTGGCGGTCAACGAGCGGATGCGCGGGCTGTCCGGAGTCGAGGACCCGCGCTTCCACGACCGGCTCCGCCTGGCACAGCAGGGAGGCAGCGCCGGGCCGAGCGACCTCGTGAACAACGCGATCGGCGTGGCCCGAAGCGGACTGACCACGGCTGGCTTCGTCACCGCACTTCTGGTGATCAACCATTGGCTGGTGGTCGCGGTCGTGGTCGCCGCGATTCCGGCACTGCGCATGGAGATCGTGCTGAGCCGGCTGCGGGCCGCCGCGATGTGGCGGATCGGGCACGCGGGGCGCCGGCAGTACTTCTACGCCAACCTGCTCACCTCGCCCCGGGAGGCGAAGGAGATCCGCCTGTTCGGACTCGGCGCCTTCTTCCGGGACCGGATGCTGACCGAACTGCGGGCGGCCAACGCCGAGAACCGCACGCTGGACCGCAGGAACCTGCGCGTGCAGGCCGTACTCAGCGTGCTCGGGGCGGTCGTGGCGGGCGGCGGCCTGATCTGGGCGGTGCTGGCCGCCCGGTCCGGCCAGATCTCCGTGGGCGAGGTCACCGTGTTCGTGGCGGCGGTCGCCGGTGTCCAGGGCGCGCTGTCGGGCAGCGTCGGCCACCTCGCGGCCGCCTACCACGCCCTGCTGGTGCTCGACCACTATCACGCGGTGACCACTGTGGAGCCCGATCTGCCCGTGCCGCCGGCTCCGGCGCGGGTCCCGGCGCTCGCCGACAGCATCGAGTTCCGCGATGTCTGGTTCCGCTACGGGCCGGACGGGCCGTGGGTCCTACGCGGGCTGAACCTCACCATTTCCGCCGGTCGCGCGGTCGCGCTGGTCGGCCTGAACGGCGCCGGCAAGAGCACGGTGGTGAAGCTGCTGTGCCGGCTCTACGACCCGACCCGGGGAGAGGTCCGCTGGAACGGTGTGGATCTGCGCGACACGGACCCGGTGGAGCTGCGCGAGCGCGTCGGCGCCGTGTTCCAGGACTACATCGAGTACGAGCTGTCCGCCGCCGAGAACATCGGCGTGGGCAACCTGGCGAGGCTGCGCGACAGGGACGCGATCGAGACCGCCGCGCGGCGGGCGGGCGTGCACGACGCGCTGGTGGCACTGCCGAAGGGCTACGACACCATGCTGACCCGGATGTTTCTGCCCGGCATCGACACCGAGGACCCTGACATCGGCATGCTGCTCTCCGGCGGGCAGGGACAGCGGCTGGCGCTGGCCCGGGCCATGCTGCGTGACGATCCCGACCTGCTGATCCTCGACGAGCCGAGTTCCGGCCTGGACGCCGAGGCCGAAGCCGAGATCCACGCCAGGCTCCGGGCACACCGGGCCGGCCGCACCAGCCTGCTCATCTCCCACCGGCTCAACACCGTGCGCGACGCGGACGAGATCGTGGTGCTCGCGGACGGGGTGATCGCCGAGCGGGGCGACCACGAGTCCCTGATCGCGGCGAACGGGATCTACGCGCGGCTGTTCGGGTTGCAGGCGCGCGGCTACGCCGGTACAACATCACCGTGATCTGGTTGGCGGTAGGGCTCGGCCTGATCCTGATCCTGATCGCGGCACTGGTGTGGCTGCGCGCCAGCCATCTGGTGGTGTCGGTGCAAGGGCCCAGCATGGCCCCCTCGTACCAGCATGGAGAGCGGGTCCTGGTGCGCCGGCGCGGCGGCGCCGGGCTCGTCGCCGGGCAGGTCGTCGTCGTGGACCTGCCCGCGCGGCTGCGACCGGTCCCGGATGGCGCCACGCCCGAGGAGGCGATGCTCGCCCGGCGGGTCATCAAGCGGGTGGCCGCTGTCGCGGGCGATCCGGTGCCATTCGCGGTCGAGGGCTCCGGGCCGGTCGTGCCCCCGGGCTGTCTGGTGCTGCTCGGGGACAACGCGGACGCCAGCGGCGACTCCCGTCAGTACGGCTATGTGGGCGTCGAGGACGTCGTCGGTGTCGTCCGCCGGACGCTGCGTTCGGGGTAGCGGCAGGCTCAGGTGAACAAAGACGAGTCGCGGGTGGCGGCGATGAGGCCGAAAAGCAGGGCGGTCAAGGCGATCGCGCCCAGCCCGACGAGGAGGAAGATGGTCACCCACACCCCGCCCGACAGCGGCGTCAGCCGCGCGAGCTGATCGGGGTCCGACCAGTGCGCGCGGCCGCGGCGCCGCTGCGACTGCACCTCGAAGACCGGCCGGACCCCGCCGAAAACCAGGAACCACACCCCGGTGTACGCGAAGGCCGCCTGCCACGTCGCGTCGGCGTACCAGGACACGGCGAACAGGATGCCGCCCGTGACGAGGACGGACAGCACCCCGTAGACATTGCGGATCATCACGAGCATGAGCACGGCCAACAGGATGCCGAGCCAGAGCAGCAGCGTGAGCCGTCCCGTCGCGAGCAGCGCGGCCCCGCCGGCGCCCAGCAGCGACGGCGCCGTGTAACCGGCGGCGAGGCTGAGCACCATGCCGGGTCCCCGGTCGCGCCCGCGCGTGAAGGTCAGCCCGGACGTGTCCGAGTGCAGGCGGATGCCCTCCAGGCGCCGGCCGCACAACACGGCGACCAGGGCGTGCCCGCCCTCGTGGGCGATCGTGATGGCGTTGCGCACCCACCGCCACGACCGGCGCCACGCGACGAGCACGAACGCGATGACGGCGGTGGCGATCACGGTGCTCATCGGCGGCGCGGGCTGCACCGCGAGAATCCGGTCGAGGAGGTCGAACATCGCCACACCGTACACATCGACGCGCGGCGCGTGATGCCCCACCGGCCGGGCAATCCAGCCCAATCCGATGCGATGATCCACTCGTTCATACTGGTCGCCATGGAGTTTGGGGTGCTGGGCCCGCTGCTCGTGGTGCGGGACGGGCACCCCGTCGACGTCGGTGGCCCCAAGCAGCAGGCGCTGCTCGTGCTGCTCCTCGTGCGTCCCAACCGTCTGCTCACCACCGGCTGGCTGGTCGACGCCCTGTGGGACGGCCGGCCGCCGGCAAGCGCCGAGACCACCCTGCGCACGTACGTGGCGGGGCTGCGCCGGGCGTTGGAGCCCGGCCGCCCGGCCCGGCTGCCGAGCAAGGTCCTGCCCGGCCGACCCGGCGGGTACGAGCTGCGTGTCGCACCCGCCACGATCGACGCCACCCGGTTCACCATGTCGGTGGACGCGGCGCGGGCAGCGCTCGACGCGGGCGACACCGAGACCGCCGAACGCGGCTTCGCCGAGGCGCTGGCGCTGTGGCGCGGTCGCGCGCTGGCCGGCGCGGCCGACCTGACCGCCGTGAAACCGGAGGTGGCGCGGCTGACCGAGCTGCGCCTGGCCGCTGAGGAGGGACGCTTCGCGGCCGCGGTCGCCGGCGGCCGGCACGCCAGTGTCCTGGCCACACTGCGCCGGTTCGTGGCCGAGCACCCCACCCGCGAGGCGGCCCGCGCGCAGCTCATGCTCGCCCTCTACCGGGACGGCCGCCAGCCGGAGGCGTTGGAGACCTACGAGGAGGGCCGCCGGGTCCTCGCCCACGAGTACGGCCTGGACCCCGGCGAGCCGCTGCGCGAGCTGCACCGTCAGATCCTCACCCGGACCACCGCCGCCGGGCCGGCCGTGGCGCTGCCCGACGAGCCCGACGACGACCTGATCGGCCGCGGTGACGAGGTCAACCAGCTCAACGACCAGCTCGAGCTGGCCACGGCCGGGCGGGGCCGGATCGCGGTCGTCTCCGGCGAGCCGGGCATCGGCAAGACCAGCCTGGTGCGCGCCGTCGAGCAGCGCGCCACGGCCCGCGGCATCCCGGTGGTGTGGGGACGTTGCCCCGAGGTGGGCCAGGCGCCGCCGTTCTGGGTCTGGTCCCGCGTGGTACGAGGTTTGATCACCGTGGCCGGCCCGGACGGCGCGGCGGCCGACCCGGCGCTTGCGGCCGTCTCCGGCGCGGCGGTCGAGCCGGGCCACGCGGAGTGGGACCCCGCCGCGCGGTTCCGGCTCTACGAAGCGGTCGCCGACCTCATCGCGGCCGCCACCCGCGAGCGCGGCCTGCTCATCGTGCTCGACGACCTGCACGCCGCCGACCCGGACTCCCTGCTGCTGCTGCGTTTCCTCGCCACCACGCTCGCCGCCACCCGGGCACTGGTCGTGGTGACCACCCGGCCCTACGACCACCTGCCCGACCTGGTCGCCGCGATGGGCGACCTGGACCGGGCCGCGCACGCCACCCGGGTGCGCCTGCGCGGGCTGCGGCCCGACGCGGTGCGCCGGCTCGTGCGCCGCGAACGGGGCGCCAACCCGGCCGACGCCTACGTCGCGGAGCTGCACACGCGTACCCATGGCAATCCGTTCTTCCTCACCGAGCTGCTGCGCCACGATCCGGACGCCGGGGACCTGCCACCCACGGTCATCGACGCCGTACGGGCCCGGCTCGCGGCGCTCGCGCCGGCCGCCCGCGACTGCCTGGAACTGCTCAGCGTCGCCGGCCACGAACTGGACCTGCACACCGTCGCGACCGTCCTCGACATCCCCACAGAGCGGCTGGTCGCGCTGCTCAGCGACGGGCCCGTCGCGCAGCTGGCCGGGTCCGTCGGGCCGGGGCTGGTCGGGTTCCGGCATCCGCTGTTCGCCGAAGTGGCGTACGCGGACCTCGCGGCACCCCGGCGCGCGGCCCTGCACGCCCGCCTGGCCGGGGCGTACGAGCGGCTGGGCACCTTCGCGGTGGCGGAGATCGCGCGCCACTACGGGCTGGCGGTCGGCCTGGGGCACGGCGACGACCACGTGACCTGGTCGCTGCGCGCGGCTGACGAGGCGATCCGACGCCTGGCCTACGAGGACGCCTCCGCCCACCTCGACCGGGCCGCCGCCCAGCTGGCGACCTCACCCGCCCGGGCCGGCGCGGAACTGACCGTGCAACTGCGCCGGGCCGCGCTGCTGCAGAGCACGGTCGGCATCGGCAGCGGGGCGGTGGGCGCGGCGTGCGCGCGGGCCCGGGAACTGCTCGCGTTCGTCGGCCCGGAGACCGACACCCGGCCGGCGCTATGGGCGCTGGCGGAACTGGCCGCCAACCGGGGCGAGTTCGACATCTGCGCCGACCTCGCCGGCCGCATCGCCGACGCCCCCGGCCCGCCCGACGACATCACCTGGGCCGCCGGGCAGTACGAGCTGGGCGTGGCCGCGTTCTTCACCGGCCGGCTCGCCGCTGCCGAGGAGCACCTCAGCCTGGCCGTGGACCGGCTCAACGCCGTCGCACCCCAGGCCCTCGGCCTGCCGGCGCTCGCGGCGTACCACTTCCGCGCGTTGGTGCGGTCGCTGCGCGGGCAGCGGGCCGCGGCGCGCGACGACATCGCGGCGGCCGTGGCGCTGGCCGAGCGCCTCGACGACCCGTACGCGCGGGCCAACGCGCAGCTCTTCGCCGCGTGGCTGGGCATGCAGGAACTCGACGCGCCGGCCACGAGCGTGGCCGCGCGCCGGTGCCGCGACCTGGGCCGCGAACACCGGCTGCCGCACTGCGTGGCCACCGGCGGCTACCTCCTCGAGTGGGCCGCCGTCCAGGCCGGCGACCCGTCGCGGCTCGACGCGCTGCGCGAGGGCTACGAGGCGATCTACCGGCCGGGCCTGCGTGCCACCCGCACCATCACCCTGTCCGGCATGGCCACGGCACACCTGTCGGCCGGCGACGCCGGGGGCGCCGCGCGCCTGGTCGACGAGGCGCTCGCCATCGCCGACGAGACGGGGGAGCGGGTGTTCGTCGCCGAGCTGCTGCGCCTGCGCGGCACGCCCGCCGACCTGCGGGAGGCGGCCCGGCTCGCCGCCGAGCAGGACGCCCGCCTGTTCGTCGCGCGCCTGTCCGGATAGCACCGTGGAATCCGTGTGGAGGCGCGACTCCACACGGACTCGACGCCGCCCCGGTGTCATGGTGGCGGGCCGGCGATCGCCGCCGGCCGGTAACGCCATGAAGGAGTCACCCATGCACACCGAAGTCGATGTGGTGGTGGTCGGCTGCGGACCGGTCGGCGCGCTGACCGCCAACCTGCTCGGCGTCCACGGCGTGAGCACGCTCGTACTGGAGCGCAGCGTCGAGCCGCACGGGCAGCCGCGCGCGTTCTCCGCCGACGACGAGGCGCTGCGGATCTACCAGCAGGCCGGACTGGCCGGGCAACTCATGGCCGACATGTACCCGTCGCCGGTCGCCGAGTACGTCAACGCCAAGGGCGAACTGTTCGCCGAGCTGGCGCTGTCCGAGGTGGACTTCGGGCTCGGGTACAGGCCGCTGTACTTCTTCGACCAGCCGCGCCTGGAGCACACCCTGCGGGCCGGACTGGACCGCTTCGACCATGTCACGCTGCGACTGGGCGCCGACGTGGTGGCGATGGCGCCCGGGCCGGACGCGGTCATGCTGACCGTGCGCGGCACGGACGGGACCACGCAGACCGTGCGGGCCCGGTACGTGCTGGGCTGCGACGGGGCGCGCAGCACCGTGCGCACGTTCGCCGGCATCAACCTGATCGGGTCCAGCTACGAGGAGCCGTGGCTGGCCGTGTCCGGCGACATCCCGGCCAACGGCGTCCGGGTCGACCGCACCCGGTTCGTCTGCGACTGGCGGCGGCCCGCGTTCGTCTCGCCGGGCACCCACGGCAGCTACCGCATGGAGTTCATGCTCATGCCGGGCGAGCTCGCCCACCAGATGGAGCGACCCGCCACGATCGCCGCGCTCGTCGAACCGTACGTCGACCCGGAACGGTTCGCCGTGAGCCGGGCGGTCGTCTACGGGTTCCACAACCTCATCGCCGACCGGTGGCGGGTCGGGCGGGTGTTCCTGCTCGGCGACGCGGCACACCAGATGCCGCCGTTCATGGGGCAGGGCCTGTGCAGCGGCCTGCGCGACGCGGCGAACCTGGCGTGGAAGCTCGCGCTCGTGCTGTCGCGGGCCGCGGACGAGGACCTTCTCGACACGTACGAGCAGGAGCGCCGCCCGCACGCGGCGGCGATGGCCCGCACGTCCGTGCGGCTGGGCAAGGTCTTCCTGGCGCGCAGCCGCGCCGGCGCGTGGGCGCGGGATACGGCGCTGCGCGCGATCCAGACCGTGCCGCGGGTGCGGCGGTTCCTGCGGCACTTCGAGTTCAAGCCGCTGCCCGCCCACGATGCCGGGCTGATGGCCAGCGGGCGCCGGCGCGGCGTCGAGGGTCGCATGTTCCCGCAGCCCCTGGTGCTCGCGGCCGGATCGCCGTCGCCGCGCCCGCTCGACGACGTGCTGGGTGCGGGCTTCGCGGTGATCGGGCCTGGCGTCGATCCGCAGCTGGCCGCCGATCCGCGCTGGCAAGGGCTGCCGGTCACGTTCCTGCGGGTGCGCCCGGCCGGCACGACCCTGCTCGGCGCGGCGGACGTCGGTGACATCGAGGGCGGACTCGCGGCGTGGTACGCGCGCGACAAGGCCGAGGTGGCCCTGCTGCGACCGGACCGGTTCGTCTTCGCCACGGGCCAGGCGGACGACGTACCCCGCCTGACCGCCCTCCTGACCACCCGCTTACGGCACGGCGCCCCGATGAACGCGACGACATGACCGCCGGAGGTTATGGATTAAACGGGCCGCTATGTCGGCCGAAGAATCCATAACCTCCGGCCAGGGCCGTACCGCCCGGCCCGTCGGTGTCACGGCGTGGCGCGGTCGGCGCGCAGCACGGTCCTGCGGTGCTGCCACTGCCAGATCACGTCGCGGCCGAACGACTCGACGAGCAGCGCGAGCGCCACCACCAGCGCCGCCGTGGTCACCGGTCCGGGGAGGGCCGCGGCGGTGACCAGCACGATCCCGACCGTCGCGGCGACGACCTTTCGCCAGTACCGCACGGGCAGCCGCAGCCGTAGCCACGGCAGCGCCCACCCCGCCGCCACGTAGGCGTACCGCATCGCGCCCAGGGCGAGCACCCACCAGCCGGCCGACCGGGCGACGAGCACGCTCAGCACGAGGATGAGGAACGCGTCGACCTCCATGTCGAAGCGGGCGCCCAGCTCGGAGGCGGTGCCCGAGCGCCGGGCCACCTGCCCGTCGACCGCGTCCAGCACGAGTGCCACGACGGTGATCCCGACGAGGGTGGCCAGCGGCACGGGGCGCACGTACGCGTCCGCGACCAGGGCCGCCACGCCGCCGGCCAGGGTCGCGCGGGTCACCGTCACCGCGTCGGCCGGGCCGAGCGCGCGTACCCCCGTGGTGGTGAGGCCGCGCGTGAGCGCGGCGCGCATGATGAGGCCGCAGGCGAGCCCCACGGCCCACCCCGCGCCGCCCAAGCCGACGGTCGCCGCCAGCGCGGCGAGCACCGCCACCTGCGCCAATAGGCCTACCATCGGTCCTCGTCGAACCGCGCGCACCGCGCCTCCGTTAACTCGAATGGCACCGTTGTGTGGCGCCGGAAAGGGGGGACACGTGACCGTAGCGGCCTTCTGGCTCCGTTCGCCCGGCGCCGGCGAGTTGCGGCCGGCGACCCTGCCCGAGCCGGGCCCGGACGACGTGCTCGTGCGCGCCATGTACTCCGGGGTGAGCCGGGGCACCGAGACGCTGGTCTTCCGCGGTGAGGTGCCCGCGAGCCAGCACACGGCGATGCGCGCGCCGCACCAGGAGGGCGACTTCCCGGGCCCGGTGAAATACGGCTACCTTAGCGTCGGCGTCGTCGAGCGAGGGCCAGCCGCGCTGCTCGGACGCACCGTGTTCTGCCTCTATCCCCATCAGAGTGCCTACGTCGTGCCGGCGAGCGCGGTGACGGTCGTGCCCGACGGCGTGCCGGCGCGGCGCGCGGTGCTCGCCGGCACGGTCGAGACGGCCGTGAACGCCCTGTGGGACAGCCCACCGCTGCTCGGCGACCGGGTCACGGTCGTCGGCGCCGGCATGGTGGGTTGCTGCGTCGCCGCGCTCGCCGCCCGCGTGCCCGGCGTGTCGGTCGAACTGGTCGACCTCAACCCGGCCCGGGCGGCCGTGGCGGCCGCGGTGGGCGCCGTGTTCGCCGCGCCCGAGCGGGCCGCCCGCGAGCGGGACCTGGTGTTCCACGCGAGCGCGAGCGCCGCGGGGCTCGCCCTGTCGCTGGACCTGCTGCGCGCCGAGGGCACGGTCACGGAACTGAGCTGGTACGGCGACCGCGCCGTGACGGTGCCGCTCGGCGCGGCCTTTCACTCCCGGCGGCTGGGCATCCGGGCGAGCCAGGTCGGCACGGTCTCGCCAGCGCGGCGCGACCGTACCTTCGGCGACCGGCTCGCCCTCGCCCTGCGCCTGTTGCGCGATCCGGCGTTTGACGCGCTGCTCACGGGGCAGTCACCGCTGGCGCGACTGCCCGACGTGCTGGCCGGCCTCGCGGACGGCACGCTCGACGACCTGTGCCACGTCATCACCTACGGCGGAGAGTGAGCGCGATGTTCAGCGTGACGGTCCGCGACCACATGATGGTCGCCCACAGCTTCCGGGGCGAGGTCTTCGGCCCGGCACAGCGGCTGCACGGCGCGACATTCATCGTCGACGCCACGTTCCGCCGGCGGGAACTGGACGAGGACAACATCGTCGTCGACATCGCCCGCGCCGCCGAGGAGCTGAGCCTCGTGGTGAGCGCGTTCAACCTGCGCAACCTCGACGAGGACCCGGACCTGGCCGGCATCAACACGACCACGGAGGCGCTGGCCAAGGTGATCGCCGACCGGCTCGCCGAGCGGGTGCGCGCCGGGGCGCTCGGGGAGGGCGCGCGCGGGCTGGCCGGCATCAGCGTCACCCTGCACGAGTCGCACATCGCCTGGGCCAGCTACGAGCGGCCGCTATGAACCTGCACCTGGTCGTGCCGGGGTCCGTCGCCGACCCGGCGGCCCCGACCGGCGGCAGCGTCTACGACCGGCGGGTCGCGGTCGCGCTCGCCGAGCAGGGCTGGTCGGTGCGCGAGCACCGGGTGGCGGGCGGGTGGCCGCGCTCCGACGACGCGGCGCGGGCCGGCCTCGCGGACGTGCTCGCGGGGCTGCCGGCCGGCTCGCTCGCGCTGATCGACGGGATCGTCGCCTCGGCCGCGCCGGCTCAACTCGCCGCGCACGCCGGGCGCCTGCGACTCGTCGCCCTGGTCCACATGCTGTTCGGCGCGGACGCCGACGACCTGCGGGCCGCCGAGCGTACGGCGCTGTCCACGGTAGACGCCGTGGTGACGACGAGCGGGTGGAGCCGGGCGCGGCTCGTCGCCGACTATGCCCTGCCGCGCGACCGGATCCACGTCGTACCGCCGGGCGTGGACCCCGCGCCCGTGGCCACCGGGTCCCCGTCCGGCGCCAACCTGCTGTGTGTGGCCGTGGTCGCCCCGCACAAGGGCCACGACGTGCTCGTGGCCGCGCTCGCCCGGCTGGGCGGGCTGGCCTGGCGGTGCGTGTGCGTCGGGGCGACCCACCGGGACCCGGACTTCGCGGCCCGCGTCCGGGGCGAGGCCTGGGTGAACGGGATCGCCGAACGGTTGACCTTCGCCGGTCCGGCCACCGGACCCGCGCTCGCCGCGCGGTACGCGGCGGCCGACCTGCTCGTGCTGCCCTCGCGCGGCGAGACGTACGGGATGGTGGTCGCCGAGGCGCTCGCGCGCGGCATTCCCGTCCTGGCCAGCGACGTGGGCGGGGTGCCCGAGGCGCTGGGCGGGGTGCCGGGCCGCGCGCCCGGGCTGCTCGTGCCCCCCGACGACCCGGACGCCCTGGCCGGGGCGCTGCGGCGGTGGCTCACCGATCCGGTGCTGCGGGGCGGGCTGCGCGAGTCGGCCCGTGCGCGTCGAGCGGCACAGACCGGCTGGGCCGAGGCCGCGAGGGTCCTCTCGCGCGCGCTGACCGGACTGCCCTCGACCGCGGGCGCGGGCCGATGACCGACCGGCCCGCGCGGCGCGGGTGGGCGGGGGTACGCGCCGCCGCCGGCGCGGCGATCCTCGCCGTGGTGGTGTGGCGGCTCGGCGCCGGCCCGTTCGTGGCCGCCACCCGCGCCGTCGACGGGCCGGCGCTCGCCGCCGCGCTCGGCATCGGGGCCCTCACGACGCTCTGCTGCGCCTGGCGGTGGCGGGCCATCGCGGCCAGCCTCGGCGTGACGTTGCCGCTCGGCGGGGCCGTCGCCGCCTACTACCGGTCGCAGTTCCTCAACGCGACCCTGCCCGGCGGGGTGATCGGCGACGTGCACCGGGCGGTGCGTCACGGCCGCGAGATCGGCGACGTCCGCCTCGGCGTACGGGCCGTGATCATCGAACGCCTGGCCGCCCAGCCGGTCCACCTGGGCGTCGCCGTCGTCGTGCTGTGCGCGTTCCCGTCGCCGTTGCGGCCGTACATGCCGGCCGTCGTGCTCGCCGTCGCGGCGGTCGGGCTCGTCACGTTCCTGGTGACGCGCCGGCGTACGGGTTCATCGAGGCTCGACCGGCGGGCCTGGGCCGGCGTGACGGCCGCGACCGTCGTCGTGCTGCTCGGGCACCTGGCGACGTTCCTGGTCGCGGCGCGGGCCGTCGGCGCGACCGCGCCGCTGACCCGGCTGATCCCGCTGACCCTGCTCGCGTTGCTCGCCATGGCGCTGCCGCTCAACCTCGCCGGATGGGGCCCGCGCGAGGGCGTGGCCGCGTGGGCGTTCGGCGCGGCCGGGCTCACGGCCGCGCAGGGCGTGGCTGTCGCGGTCACCTACGGGGTACTGGCGTTGGTGGCGTGCCTGCCCGGGGCCGTCGTGCTGGTGGCCTGGTCGGCCAGGTGGGGAGGCACGCGTGGGTGAACGGCCGTACGTGCTGCTCAGCTGCGGCATGTCCCTCGACGGGTACCTCGACGACGCGAGCGACGAACGGCTGCTGCTGTCCAACGACGCCGACTTCGACCGCGTCGACGGCGAACGCGCCGGGTGCGACGCGATCCTCGTCGGTGCCCGTACCGTCCGCAAGGACAACCCGCGCCTGCTCGTGCGGTCGCCGGCCCGCCGGCGCGCCCGCGCGCAGCGGGGCCTGCCACCCTCGCCCGTCAAGGTCACCGTGACCGGCGGCGCGCAACTGGACCCGTGCGCGAGCTTCTTCGCCACCGGCGAGGCCGAGAAGATCGTGTACTGCGCGAGCGGCGCGGTGGCGTTGGCGCGCGAGCGGCTCGGCCTTGTGGCGACCATCGTGGACGGCGGCGAGCCCGTCGACCTGCGCCGGATGGTCGAGGACCTCCACAGGCGCGGCGTCTGCCGGCTCATGGTCGAGGGCGGCGGGACGGTGCACACCCAGTTCCTGCTCGAGGGTCTGGCCGACGAGCTGCACCTGGTCGTGGCGCCGTTCTTCGTGGGGGACTCGCGGGCCCGCCGGTTCGTCGACGACGGCGCCTTCCCCTGGCACGCGGGGCGCCGCGCCCGGCTGGCCGACGTGCGCCAGATCGGCGACGTGGTGCTGCTGCGGTACGCACTGTCCGCGCGCTTCGGCGAGGACTGAGGAGAGGAGCCCCATGGACGAGGCCACCGTGCGTACCCGGGTCCGGATGCCGCTGCGCCTGCCCGACGGCCACGTGGCCGTGGCCGACGTGTTCTCCTTCGCCGGCCTGGCCGACACCGGGGAGCACGTGGCGCTCGGCCTCGGCGACTGGGTCGGCGCGCTCGCCCGGGCGGCCGGCGGCGGCGCGGCCCCGCTCGTGCGCCCCCACAGCGAGTGCCTGACCGGCGACGCGTTCGGCAGTCAGCGCTGCGACTGCGGCCCCCAGCTGCGCGAGGCCGTCGAACGGATCACCGCCGTGGGCGGCTTCGTCCTGTACCTGCGCCAGGAGGGCCGGGGCATCGGCCTGTACGCCAAGCTCGACGCGTACGCGCTGCAGGACACGGGCCTGGACACCTACGAGGCCAACGTGGCGCTCGGGCACCGGGAGGACGAGCGCGACTACACGGTCGCGGCGCAGATGCTGCGGGCGCTGGGCGTCGACCGCGTGGCGCTGCTGACCAACAATCCCGACAAGGCCCAACAGCTGCTGCGGCTCGGCGTGACGGTCACCGAGAGCGTGCCGACCGGGGTGCACCTGTCGCCGGCCAACGGCCCGTACCTGGCCGCGAAGGTGCGGCGCTTCGCGCACACCCTGCACCTCCCGGCGACCCGCTGACATGTCCGAAGCTCTGCCGACCGCGCCCGCCGAACCGGTCCCGGCTGCCGCGCCGACCGCGCGCGGCGGGTCCGCCGGGCGGGGCGCGGAGCCGCCGGGTGCGCCGGGCCGCTCGGGCCGGCGGGTCGCCCGCAGGGCCGCCACCGTGGCGGCGGGGCTGCTCGTTCTGGTCGCCCTCGTGGCACCCGACGACCTGCGCGACCTGTCGCCGCTCGCGCTGGCGCGCGTGCCGGTCGAAGGGCTGCTCGCCGCCGCCGTCCTGCTGATCATCCCGCCGCGTGCCACGCGGGCGTCCGCGACCGTCGCGGGCGCGCTGCTCGGCCTGCTCGTCGTCGTGCGGTGCCTGGACACCGGGTTCCTCGTCGCGTTCGACCGGCCGTTCGATCCGCTCGCCGACTGGTACTTCCTGGGCCCGGCCGTGGAGTTCGTCGCCCGGTCGGTGGGTCGGCCGGGCGCCGTGGCCGCCGCGATCGTCGCCGTCGCGCTCGCCGCGGCCGTGCCGGTCGGGCTCGCCTGGGCCGCGGCGCGCCTGGCCCGCGTCGGCTCGGCGCACCGGGCGCGCCTCGCGCGTACGGTCGCGGTCCTGGGGGTGGTGTGGGTCGCGGCGGCTGTCGTGGACGCGCGGGTGGGCCCGGACCTGCCGGTCGCGGCGACCGAGGCGGCCGGAGTGGTCAGCAACCAGGCCGGACGGGTACGGGCGGGGCTGGCCGACCGGGACGCGTTCGCCGCGCAGTCCCGGGTGGACGCCTACCGGTACGCGGCCGGATCCGATCTGCTCACCGCGCTGCGGGGCAAGGACGTGGTGCTGGCGTTCGTGGAGAGCTACGGGCGGGTGGCGCTCGACGACCCGGTGGTCACGGCGGCCCTGGACGCGGGCGCGGCGCGGCTACGGGCGGCCGGGCTGGTCGCGCGCAGCGCGTACGTCGGCTCGCCCACCGCCGGGGGCGCGAGCTGGCTGGCCCACGCGACGCTGCAGTCCGGCCTGTGGGTCGACAGCCAGCGCCGGTACACGGACCTGGTGCGGACTGACCGGCTGACCCTGTCGGGCGCGTTCCGCCGCGCCGGGTGGCGCACGGTGGCGGTCGCGCCCGCCAACCACGGGGACTGGCCGGAGGCCGGATTCTACGGCTTCGACCGGGTCTACAACGCCGGCGACCTGGGCTATGAGGGGCCCAGGTTCACCTTCGACTCGGTTCCGGACCAGTTCACGCTGTCGGCGTTCCACCGCGCCGAACGGGTCGCGATCGGCCGGCCGCCCGTCATGGCCGAACTGGACCTGATCTCCAGCCACGCCCCGTGGTCGCCCGTGCCGCCCATGCTGGACTGGTCCACACTGGGCGACGGCGCGGCGTACGCGTCCGTGTCCGGGTCGCGCGACATCCCCGAGTCCGTGCTCAGCCGCGACACCGGGCGGGTGCGAGCCGACTACGCGCGCTCCATCGCGTACTCCGTGCATTCCCTGACCGACTACGCGGCGCGGTACAGCGGCGAGAACCTCGTCATGGTCTTTCTCGGCGACCACCAGCCGGCGCCGGTCGTGGCCGGCGACGGCGCGCCCCGCGAGGCCCCGATCACGATCGTGGCCCGCGACCCGGCGGTGCTCGACCGGATCACCGGCTGGAACTGGACGGACGGCCTGCGGCCGGGGCCGTCGGCCCCGGTATGGCGCATGGACACGGTCCGCGACCGCTTCCTGGCGGCGTTCGGTGGGTCATGACCGACGCCGGTCAGCGCCGCAGGCGGGCGTAGACGTCGCCCGAGCGGCCCAGGGGGCGGAAGCGCTCGGCCAGCAGGCGGGAAAGGGCGTCGGCGTCGAGCCAGGTGTCGCTGGCCAGCCTCATCGTCTCGACGGGGGAGTAGTTGTACGCGTAGTCGCCGAGGCTGTCCACGAGCCCGAGCGCGGCGAGGGCCGCGTCGTGGGCGGGCGGCAGGTACTCGAAGGACAGCGCCCTGAGCGGGCGGGTCAGGCCACGGAGGACGTCGACTTCGAACCCCTCCACGTCGATCTTGCAGAAGGCCGGCTCGCCGTGGGCCGCGATGAGGTCGTCCAGGGTGACGACCCCGACCTCCACGGAGCTGTCCCAGCGCACGCGGGCGAAGCTCCGCTCCGTGGTGACCGTGCCGATCCACTCCGGTGACAGCGACGAGACCGTCGGCGTGGCGGACGAGAGCGCGAGCCGCGCCCGCCCGGGCTCCCTGCCCACGGCCACGGGAAGGATCCGCACGCCGTCGTCGCGGCCGTGCAGGAGCCGCAGGACGCGCAGGCAGTCGGGCTGCGGTTCGACCGCGATCACGCGGGCGCCCAGCGACCGCCAGACGCGTACCCGGCTGCCCACGTGGGCGCCGATGTCGAAGCCCACGTCGCCGGGGCCGAGGAACTGGGCGTAGAAGCGGCGCAGCCGCCGGTGGCGGCCAGGGATGCCGCGGTACATGACCAGTGACCGTGCGATGCCCCACACCCGCCGCACCATGCGCCCGACCCTACGGCGTCGCGTGCCCGCGGGCGGCCCGCGGCGCGCCGTACGCGCGCGAACGGATCCTGGCCCGCTCCATCGCCGCGACGTGTCCGATCGGCCGATGTGCTCCCGGTCACACCTGCGTACCGTGCGGATTCGCAGTATTGATCACCACTTATAGGGGAGTAATCAGCCATGGCTGAGACCATCACCTCGGCACCCGTCAAGACCAAGTCGGTCGGCGTCGCGTACGCCCTGTGGTTCTTCCTCGGCGTCATTGGCGTGCACCAGTTCTACCTGGGTAACACGATCCGTGCCGTCACGTACATCTTCACCCTCGGCTGGCTGGGCATCGGTCTGCTCATCGACCTGTTCACCATCCCGTCGCAGGTGCGCAAGGCCAACGGCGAGGCCTGACAGACGCCACCGGGAGGCCGCCCACGCCGGGTGGCCTCCCGTCGGGTCAGGTCGAGGTCCTCACGCCCTCGTCAGTTCCAGGAACACGATGTTGTCGTTGCTCTCCACGAACACCCGGGACGCGGCGAGCCGGTCGCGGTCGACGCGGTCGGCCAGCGCGGCGAACGCGGCGGCGTCGCGCAGGATGAGAAACCACCCACCTCCCGACGGTGCCGGTAGCGGGACGGGGTGAGCCTCGCGTTCCGGCGCGGTGCGCTGCACTAAGGTGTGGCCGGTGATGCCGGAGGCGGGGGAGACGGCCGGGTACGTCGGGCGGCGCCGTGGGCGCAGCGGCGTCGGTATGTCGTTTGTGGACGGAATAGCCGTGATCGGCGGCGCGGCGCGGCTGTGGTGGCGGCACTGGCCGGCACTGATCGCCGTCTACCTCGCTGGCGCCGCGGCCTCCGCGTGGCTCATCCGCCTCGCCGTCGTCGTGAGCCGCACCAGCGGTACGGCGGGGTTGCTCGTCTTCTTCCTGGCGCCGCTCGCCACCATGACCAGCCTCGCGGTCATGCTGCTGCTGGTGCGCCCGTCGCTGCCGCGCCTGCGCGACGGTGGCCGGGGCAGCGCCGGCGACCTCGTGCGCCACCTGGCCGCCCTGCTGGTGCCCTTTCTGGCGATCTACGCCAGCCTGGGCATGCTCCGCGACGACGGCAGCGCCTACTCCTACGCCCTCTTCGAGGACGAGGTGCTCAAGAGTTCGGCTCCGCCCGACGCGTGGGACATGAGCGACAGGTTTCCGTTCACCACGCGGCTGGCGATCGTGGTGGCCATCCTCATCGTGGTGTTCCTCCGGTGGGGCCTGCCCCGGTGGGACCGGCTGCGCAGCTGGGTCCTCTTCGGCCTGGTGATGGGCTATGTGGAACTGCTCTGGATGAGTCAGCTCGCACGCTATGTCAGCCCGGAGAACGAGTGGTTGCGCGAGCGGCAGATGTTCGCCTGGCTGGAGGCGGGCTGGGAACGGTTGGCAGGCGCGTCCGGGCCGGCCGGCGGTCTCGTGACGTGGGTGGGCGAGCAGCTCGGCAGGGCGGACGTCGTGCTGGTGGCGCCCCTGAGCCTGCTGCTGCTCGGCGCTGTCGTGTACCGCCGCGAGATCCAGCTGTCGCTGGAGGTCGACGAGGACAAGCCGCCGCCGGTGTGGCTGGGCGAGCTGCCCGGCCCGATGCGTTGGCTGGGCACCGGCATCTACGCGGACCTGCGCAACCGGTTCGGCGCGCTGGTCAACGGCGTACGGATCATGAGTCGCGTGGGGTTCGTCCCGACGCTGTTCTTCTGCCTGCTGTTCACCGCCGCCCTCGCCGTCGGCAACGTCGCGTGGGAGCTCGAGCGCCTGATCATCGGACCGCAGGACCTTGCCAGCCGGTGGACGCCCTTGTCCCTGCCGCTGAGCGCCCTCAACGAGGCCGCCGGCATGGTCACGGTGACGTGCGTGCTCGCCGCGAGCATCGACCGGATCCTGCTCGTCGGCAGGCGTGGCGTCGGGGCGGAACCCGCCGGACCGGCGCCGGTGGCGTCCGCGCCGGTGCCGCAGGTCGTTCAGTCCGGGGCGGTCAGCCACGCGTAGCGGGGCAGTTCGCTGGCGAGGGTCACCCGTACCGCGCTGGGGGCGGACGACGCCACGAACGCCGCCACGATGGTGAACGGACCGGATTCCGGCCCGCCGTAGGGGCGCGAGCAGCCGTAGACGCGATCGACATCGACGTCGCTGAGCTCGTTCGGGTTCGCGCTGAAGGTACGGCCGCGCGCGTCCTCCAGGAACAGGGTGCAGCCTTCCAGCGGCGCGTCCCTGCCCGCGTCGATCTCCAGCGTGGCCTGCCATACCTGCACCGTGGCGGGCAGCGTGACGGGCCGGCCGGAGTGGGTCCTGAGCGCCACCGCGCGCTGGAGGGACACGAGCCGCAGCCGGCCGCCGCCGAAGGACACCCACTGGCCGTTCGCGCCGCTGACCCGCTCGGTGGGCCCGGTCGGGAACCACCTGTCGTACGCGTCGCCCAGATCCGGGGCGATCGTCGCCACGAAGAGCGGCACGACGAGGAGCAGCCCCCACCAGTTGCGCCGCCACCACCCGGGCCGGGCACGTTCGGCCGGCCGGGGCGACGGTGGGTATCCGGCCGGTGCGGCGCCGTAGCCGGGCGGCTGCGGCGCATGGGTGGGAAGCGGCTGCGTGTGGTCCGTCGGTGCCCCGTGGAGCTGGTGCGGCGGCCGGCCGAGCCGCGGCGGGTAGGCGGGTGGCGGCGCCTGCCATGCGGCGGGCCGGTACGGCGGCTGGGGCGCACTCATTCGATCACCGTCGTCGCGGCGAGGGTGGCGGTCCTGTCCGAGGCCCACGTGTCGACAGCGGACGTGGTGACGCCGTCCAGCTCGACCGCGATCATGCTGTCGACGCGCGTGTCGAACCTGTGCTCCGCGAGCAGTACGGTGAGCTTTCCGGTGGCCACGTCACGGGGCACCTCGAACGCCACCTCACCCTCGATCCACACGCCCGGCTGCAGCGTCCGGCCGCCATGGATGCCCTGCTTGACGCGGTCGCTCGCCCAGAAGACCCGGTCCCGGGCGTCGCGTAGCGAGTAGTGTCCGATCTCCCTGGGTCCGTCGAGCGCGGTGGCCCGCAGCGTGACGATGATCCAGATTCCATTGGTTCCGTGCGGGACACCGCCGGTCGGGTCGGTGATCGCGCCGGCCCCGCGCACCGAGACGACGGCCACGCCGAAGGTGCGGGTCAGCTTCGTCTCGCCCATGGCCACGCTCACTTCGAAGGGCCGCTGGAAGTACCTGGTGTCCCGCTGGAACTCGAGGATCCGATTGCCGAGGTTGATGATCAGCAGCAGCGCCACGGCCGCCGCGACCCAGGAGCCGACCCGGCGCAACACGCGGATCCCGGGATTCACGCGTTTCTCCGGTCCTGGACGGGCACGGTCAGGACCGCTCGCTCGCCGTGGTCGAGCCACTCCTCGGACTCCGTGAGCGAGTTCATCCGCAGCGTCTTGCCCCAGATGATGACGTCGATGCTCGCCGGGACGGCAGCCGTGGCGTCCTGCTCCCATCCGAAGATCAACTGTTCCGGCAGGCCGGGATGCAGAGCCGGCAACAGGCTGTAGTCGCTGCGCAGCATGATGGTGTCGGGCTCGTCGCCGGCCAGCTTCTCGGCGCCGGAGATCCGCAGAATGTCCAGTGTGTCGTTGCGGGTCTCGTCGGCCGTGACCTCCACGGTGGCCAGCACGATGACCCACCGGTTGGTCTTCTTCTTGGCGCGCAGCGGCGGCTGGTCCTTGAGCAGCCGCCCGCCGGTCACCGTGACCCGCCACGGCCCCGCGTCGTACGCCTGGCCCACCTCGACGCGCGCGAGGCCGCCGTACCGGCCGGCGTCCGCCTTGTTCAACCCGCCGAAGGGGATCGTCGCCACGGCGGCGAGGGCCACCAGGCCCGCGACCACGCGGTGCAGCGACAACCAGTCCCGCAGCCCGCCATACGGCCCGACGTGGTAGACGCCGTCGCCGCCCTGCCCCCCGTAGGTGCTCGACACGAGGCGGGAGTCTACGAGACCGACCGTAACGGCCGCTACCGGCGCCAACGCTCATCAGGGCCGCTGACAGCCGTCCACATCGGCCGAAGCGGTAGTTACTGGAAAAGGCTGGAGGATGCTAGGGTCGCCGCCGTGGCGGAGTCGGCAGAGGAACTCGAGCGGCGCATCGACGGGCTGCGCACCGCCGTGCGCCAGGCACTCATGGCGGGCGACCGCACCCGCGCCGCCGCGCTGCGCCGCGACCTGCGCCAGGCCGAACGGGAGTGGGACGACGTCGTCGCAGGACTGGCCGAGGCCGTCGCGCCCGTGCCGGCGCCGCGCGCCGAGGCGGCCCTGCTTCCCGTGCGCGAGCAGGTCCACCACGCGCTGACGCTGCTGTCCGTCCCGGCCGCGCCCAGGCTGATCATCGAGGTGCACCGGGCCTTCTTCGCGGGGGAGATCCCGGGAGCGCGGCTGACCAGCCTGCGCCGCGACGAGGAGCGCTCGTTCCGCCTCGCGCCCTTCGCCCGGCCGTACTATCTGTGCGCGGTGCTGAGCGCCGACCTGCTGTCACCGGCCCGCGGCCTGTTGGCGGTGTCCACCTGGCCGGTCCAGCAACGGATGATCGGGCCGTTGAGCCCCCGGGTCGATTTCCTCACCAGCGCCATCCGGGTCGCCGAGCACGTCGAACGGCTGCCGGAGGTGGGTCCGCGGGCGACCCGGCTGCTGTGGCGGTTCGCCACCAACCTGCCCGGCCTGGCCGCCGAACTCGACGACGTCGCGCCCGCGGCCGTCGTCGCGGCGGCGCGGGCCGAGCTGGAGATCCACGAGGAGGCCGACCGCGCCACCCGGGCCGCCGCCGCGGACCGCGCGGTCCACCAGCTCGACGACGCCGGGCGGCTCTTCGGCGGCCCTCGTCTGCGCGTTCTTCCCCGACCCGCAGAAGGACTGTTATGACCGAGCGTAGCGAGGGCATCGGACGGCTTCGCGTTAGTCATGCTGGTGGCGACCGCAGGGAGGCGACAGCATGACCGACCTTGATGCTCGGCTTGCCCGGCTGCGCGGCAGCGCCCCGCCCCGGCGGCACACCGCGCGCACCATCGCGGCCCTGACCACCAACCCCGGCTGCGCGCGGCGGGCCGTCCTCGACGCCGCCGGCGTCGACAAGGAGCGCCTCGCCGCGCACGTCGGCTTCCCCGCCCGGTTCGGCCAGTCCCGCTTCGCGATCACCCGGGGCAACGCGTTCGAGTCGCAGGTCAAGGCGAACGGTTGCGCTGAGCTGCTCAGTCTCCTGCGCGAGAAGCTGGGCCTGCCGGTCGACGAGGTCGGTTACCACGACCTGGAGAGCGTGGGCGGCAACGAGTCCAACGAGGTCCGCCACGCCCGCGCGCGCACCCTGATCACACGGGCGGCCCGGGCCGCCGACGACCCGGGCACCCTGTTCGACCACCCGCTGCTGCGGCTGGATGTCGGCGGGCGCGCCGTCTACCTGGAGCCGGACCTCATCGCGTTCCGCCTGCGGGGCCGGTTCCACGTCGTGGAGATCAAGTCGTTCCCGGTCATCGACGGCCAGGCCGATCCGACCAAGGTGGCCGCCGCCGCCATCCAGTCGGCCGTGTACGTGCTGGCCATGCGCGCCATGCTGGCCGAACAGGGCCTCGACCCGGAGACCGTGTCCCACGAGATCGTGCTCGTGTGCCCCAGGGACTTCGCCAACCAGCCGGTCGCGACGCTCGTGGACGTCCGCAAGCAGTTGCTCGTCCTGCGCCGGCAGCTGGCACGGCTGACCCGCATCGAGGAACTGCTCGACGCGCTGCCGGCCGACCTGACGCTGGACCTGCGCCCGGATGCCGACGGCGTGCCGACCGCGACGGCCGACGAGCTGGGCGCCTCGCTGGGCCGGGTGGACGCGCGGTACGCGCCGGAATGCCTGTCGGCCTGCGAGATCGCGTACTTCTGCCGGCACGAGGCGCGCGGCGACACGGCCGCCCTGGGCCGTACGGTCCGCGAGGAGCTGGGCGGGGTGGAGTCGGTCGACACGGCACTCGGCCTGGCCCGCGAGGAGCTGCGGCCCTCGGTCGAACAGGAGGAGGCCGCCGCGCTGCTGCGCGCCGCTGCCCGCCTGCGGGCCGAGCACCTGGGGGCACGGGCGTGAGCACCCTGGTCTCGCTGGCGCGCGCCCTGGCGGTCGAGCGCGGGGTGGCCCAGCCGATCACCACCGTGCGCCACGTTCACGTGCACGAGCGTCCGCTCGTCCTCGTGCCGCTGACCCTCGCCGGCGAGGCGAACGCGCCGCTCGCGGCCATGGTGGGCACCGCGCCCGACGACGCGCGCCTGCTCGTCGTGGCCCAGCCGCGCAACCGCGACGAGCGGTTCGGCTTCGCCGCCGAGCTGGCCGCGATCCTGGTGTCCTATGTCGATTCGTTCACCGGACAGGTCGAGGCGGTCGTCACCAACCGGGGTCGCGACATCCGGTCGCGCTACACGGACGGCCCGCAGCTGATCGTGCCCAACCCGGCCGGGGCGGGCTTCGTGAAGCTGTTCGGCCGCTCGACGCGCCTGCGGCGTACGGACGGGCCGTGGGCGGTCGCGCCGACCGTACCGTTGGCGGGCCGGTGGTTGACGTTCTTCGCGGAGCGCTACGAGCATCCGGGGTCCGCCGCGCTCGTGGCGGTGACGAGCGCGCTGACCGCGCACTGGGCGACCGGGCAGTCCGCGTTGGAGGACGCCAACCTCGCCGCGCTCATGGGCTGGATCGACCCACCCGCCGGGCTGACCGGGGCGCAGGCGGCGGCCGCCGCCGAGGACCCGCTGACCTGGCCGCCCGCCGGCCCGATCACCGACCCGACGTTCGACAACGAGGTGCTGGCCGCGCTCATGGAGGCGTACGCGAACGCGCCCGGCGAGCGGACCCTGGCCACCCTGACGACCGCCATCAGGGGGCAGATCGAGCCGACGTGGCGGCTCGTGTGGCGGGCCGTCGAGCTGCTGCGCGCCCTGCCGCCCGGGGAGCGGGTGGCGCAGCGCTGGGCGGCCGACCGCGACGCGTACTCCGCCATGGTCATGTCGATCGTCGACGGGCGACCGCCGCAGCCCCGGCGCGACGGCGCCGTGGCCGCCGCCGGGCGGCTCAACCGGCTGGAGCGCGACCAGGCCAGCTACGACGTGCAGCGGGCGTTCGACGACCCGCTGGTGCTCGCGGAGTACCGGCTCAGCGGCGAGGCGTTCGCCGGCGTGGTCACGGCCGCGCAGCCCGACCGGGTCGACGCCAGCGGCCGGCGACGGGTGCTGCGCCCGCACGTCACCGTCCTCACGGACGACCCGGTGCGGTTCACCCCGGGCGCCGCGCTGACCTCACCGGCCCGCCCGGCGCAGAAGGCGACCGTGGTCGCGGTCGGCGCCGGTGACACGTCCGAGGTGGTGCTGGAGCTGTCCGGCGGCATGGGCAGCTCGTTGCAGGCCCCGCCCGGCACCGTGCCCGAGGTGGGGGAGCAGGTCGTCTACTCGTCGCTGGCCGACGACTACCAGCAGGCCCCGGAGTTCCCGGCCCGCGAGGACACCCCGTGGACGCACGGCGGCCCGCCGCCCGAGTACGTGCCGACCGACGAGGACGCCGCGGAGGAGTGGTCGTGATCCTGGATGCCGTCCTCGCCGACCTGGCCGGCCGGCGCGGCGTGGTCGTCGACTCGCCGCCCGGCGCGGGCAAGTCCACACTGGTCACCCAGGCCGCCGGCCGGCTCGCCGCCGACCGCGAGCGCGTCATGATCGTGGCGCAGACCAACGAGCAGGTCGACGACCTGGTCGACCGCATCGCCCGGCACGCGCCCGCGGTTACGATCGGTCGGCTGTCGGCCGGCGGCTACCAGCCGACCGCCCGGGTCGCACACCCCACGGTCACGGTCGGTCAGAAGGTCGCCGACCTGGCCGGCGCCACGATCACGATCGCCACGGCGGCGAAGTGGGCCACCATCCGCGAGGGGTCGTGGCCGTGGGCGATTGTCGACGAGGCGTACCAGATGCGCTCCGACATGCTGCTGCGCGTTGCCCCGCGGTTCGAGCGGGCCCTGTTCGTCGGCGACCCCGGCCAGCTCGACCCGTTCTCGACTGTCGATATCGACAGGTGGACCGGCCTGACGTGGGATCCGTTGCAGAGCGCCGTCGCCGTGATGTTGCGTCACAACCCTGACCTGCCCGTACACCGGCTGCCCGTGTCGTGGCGGCTGCCGGTGACGGCCGCGCCGGTCGTCGCGGAGGCCTTCTATCCCTTCACGGGCTTCGAGGCCGGCTCGACGGCGGCCGACCGGTCGCTGTCGTTCAGCACCCGCGCGCTGGGCGCCGGTCCGCTCGACGACGTGCTGGCCATGGCCGCGCAGACCGGTTGGGCCCACTACGAACTGCCCGCGCGGCACACCCTGCGTACGGACGCCGAGGCGGCCGCCGCGTGCGCGGCCCTGGCCACGCGCCTGTTGCAGCGCGGCGCGGTCGCGGTATCGGAACGCGAGCGCGACGGCGCGCCCGTCACCGCGGCGCGCATCGCGATCGGCACCGCGCACCGCGACCAGGCCGCGGCGGTCCGTGCGATGCTCGGCCCCGCCGCGGGTGAGGTCACCGTGGACACGGCCAACAGGCTCCAGGGCCGCGAGTACGACGTGACGATCGTCCTGCACCCGCTCTCCGGCCGCCGCGACGCGACCGCCTTCCACCTCGAGTCCGGGCGGCTGTGCGTGCTCGCGTCGCGCCACCGCCAGGCGTGCGTGGTGGTGGGCCGGGCCGGCATCGCCGAGCTGCTCGACGCCCACCCGTCCGCCGAGCCCGTACACCTGGACGTGCCGGTCAAGTTCCCGGACGGCTGGGAGGCCAACCAGGCGATCCTCGCCAAGCTCGCCGAACACCGCATCGAAGCCAGACGATGATCTAGGTGCCACCGGCGGGCGCGCCCGCCACGGTGGCCGGATAGCCGACTGCGCATCGGCGTCGATCCCGCCAAGGTGTGCCGTATGGGCGTGTCGATGGATCCGGGGAGGTGGCTGACCCCGCTCTCGGAGCACTACGACGCGCTCATCGAGCGCGCCCGCGACCGGCTCGACGCGACCGCCGGCAGGCCGCTGCGCGCCTGGCTGCGCCCGATCATGCTGGCGGTCGCCATCACGATCGGCCTGGTGGCACTTCTGCGGCTGCTGCTCACGGGCCTGACCGCCGGCGGGCCGGTGTCCCGGTGGATCGGCGCGTTCGTCGCGGGTGTGCTGGCGCTCGTCCTGCTCGTCGTCGTGATCCGCAACGTGGTCATCTCGCTCATCGAGCCCCACCAGCGGCGCCTGCTGCTGGTCGCCCTGCTCACCTCGACGGCCGCGGTGCTCGTCGGCGTCGAGGCGTTCGCGGCCACCAGCGTGGCGTTGGCTGAGCGCGTCCCGCCACTGTGGACGGCGGAACGGTTCTACCTCTGGCACCTCGTGGATGCCGTGCCGCTGCTCGACATTCCCGACCGGCTCGGCTGGACCGAGCCGGCCATCCTGCCCGGCCTCGCGGGACGGGTGCTCGTGCTCGGGTTCGCCCTGATCGTCATCCCTTCCCTCGTACGCGTCGGCGTCGCCGCGTACGGGTACGTGGAGGGGCAGGCGCAACAACGCCGCTACACCCGGGCCATCTCCCGGCAGGTGAGCACGCTGCGCCTGTTCGCCGCCGACCGGGAGGCGCCCTTCGTCCTGGTCGTGGGCGCAACCGCGGGCGCGGTGTGGTCGCTGGGCGGCCGGTACCTCGACGGCGCCGTGCGGGTGTGGTCGCTGGCCACGCTGGCGTTCCTGGCCGCGGTGGCGCTGGGGGCGGTGCTCGCCCGCTTCGCCGGCGCGGTCCTGGCCGAACTGGCCGAGCAGGCCTGGGCCGTCACCGCGATTCTCGCTGCCGCGCTCGTGTGGTTCGACAGCCCGGCGCGGCGCGCGCTGCTGCCGGGGGCCGCCGGCTGGGGCGCCTGGGGCAGGGTCTGGGCGACGTTCGGTGTGTGGTTGGTCGTGCTGCTGCTGGCGATCGCGCTGCTGTGGGCGACGCCGGAGTTCACGGACGCGGCCGTGTCGCTGGCGCTGGTGGTGGGCTTCCTCGGCCCGGACGCGCCCGCCGCGCGCTGGCTGGACGCCCACCTGACCTGGCAGCCGTGGGACCTGCCGCTCAGCCGCGTGGCCGTAGGCGCGTGCGCCTGGTTCACGGTGGCCTACCTGCTGCGCAACCTGTGGCTCGCGGCCCGTCGCCCGCCCATCCTGGGTCACACCGACCACCTCGACACGGCCAGCGGCCTGCGCCAGGACCTGCGCGCGTACGCTCTGGTGGCGGTGCAGATCGTGATCGCGGCCGGCGCGGCGCTGGTCCTGCTGCGTTCGGCCGGAGTGACGCGCGGCCCGGATGACGCGTGGACGGAGGCCTCCCGGGCACTGACCGTCGCGACCTGGCATGTGCTCGACTCGCTGCCCGGCCCGGACGTGCCGGAGGTCCTGGACTGGCGGCTGACGGCCGACCTGTCCGGCCCGTGGGCGGGCCTGGTGGTCATCCTGGCCGTCGCGGCCGTGCTGATCTTCGCGGGCCTGCCGATCCTGCGGACGGTCGTGCTGTGGGCGCGGCTGACCGCCGGCCACCCGCGCACCGGCGAGGCGCTGGCCGCCGTCCCCGCCAAAGTCGTGGCGGACCTGCGGGCGGTGCTCACCTACCTGGAGGCGGAGGCGGCCGGCGTCTCGCTGGACGACGTGACGAAGACGCGCCGGTCCTGGCCCCTCAACACGCCGCAGGAGGTCACCATCCCGGCCGTGGTGGTCGCCGACGAGCGCCTCGTCGCGGCCGAGCTGAACCGGACGCACCTGCTCGACCTGTTCGGCGCGCCCTCGCGGGGGTACGACCTGGCCGACGCCGCCCTGCGGCACACCGCGGAGGCGTTCCGCGCGGCCGTGCGCGGCTCCAGTTCGGTCAGTGCGCGGCGGGTGTCCCATCCGCGACCCGGGCGCCTGCCGGCGGTCGACCTCGGCGTCACGGTGTCCGAGGCCCGTGAGGCCGTCGACCGGTTCGCCGCGGTCGTCGAGCGCTGGGATCACGCCCGACGCGACGTTGCCCACACCGGGGACTAAATCGGCCGGCCCGCGGGTTGGTGGACCGTGTGATCAACGTACCCATGTCTGTTCTTGATCTTGCCCCCGTGCAGGCGGGTGCCTCCGCGGGGGAGGCGCTGCGGCACACCACGCGGCTGGCCGTACGGGCCGAGGAGCTGGGCTACCGGCGCTTCTGGGTGGCCGAACACCACAACATGCCGGCCATCGCCAGCTCGTCGCCGGCCGTGCTCATCGCGCACCTCGCGGCCGCCACGACAACGATCAAGGTGGGCTCCGGTGGGGTGATGCTGCCCAACCACGCGCCGCTCGTGGTGGCCGAGCAGTTCGGCACCCTGGAGGCGCTGCACCCCGGCCGCATCGACCTCGGCATCGGCCGCGCGCCGGGCACCGACCAGGCGACCGCCCTCGCGCTGCGACGGACCGTGGAGGGCCTGTCGGCCGAGGACTTCCCGCGCGAGCTGACGGATCTCATGGGCTACTTCACGGGCGAGCGGACCCGCTCGCGCATCATCGCCTCGCCCGGCCGGGGCGACATGCCCGACATCTGGCTGCTGGGTTCGAGCGGGTTCAGCGCCCAGCTCGCCGGCCTGCTGGGGCTGCCCTTCAGCTTCGCGCACCACTTCTCGGGTCAGAACACCCTGGCGGCGCTCGCCCTCTACCGCGAGAACTTCCGGCCGTCGGCCTACCTCTCCCAGCCGTACGCGATGGTCGCGGTGAGCGCGATCTGCGCCGAGACCGACGAGCGCGCCCGCTGGCTCGCCGGGCCCGCGATCCTGTCGTTCCTCAAGCTGCGTCAGGGCCGGCCCGAGCCGCTGGCGACCCCGGCCGACGCCGCCGCCCACCCGTACTCCGAGCTGGAGCGGCAGTTCGCGGAGCAGCGCTTCGAGGATCAGGCCCTCGGCTCGCCGGAGACGGTCGTCAGGCAGCTCACCGAGCTGCGCGACCGAACGGCCGCGGACGAGCTCATGCTGACCACGATGGTGTACGACATCGACGACCGGATCCGCTCGTTCGAGCTGATCGCCAAGGCGCTCGGCCGAGCCTGATCGTGCTGCTGGTGTCGGTCGACGCGACGGCGACCGACGAGGGGCCGTCGGCCCCGCCGCCCCCGTGGTCGGCGGGGCCGACGGCGACCGTCACGCCGTCGGCGCCAGGGCCTTCGCCGTGACGGCGGACCGGGTCGCGTCCGGCGCGGACGTGCCCTGCCCGGTCGTCGGCGGCGGGTCGCCCGCGGCGGGCAGCGCGGGCAGGAAGGCCACGACCACCGCCCCCACCGCGAGTACGACCGCGCCGACGAGCTGAGCCACCCGCATGCCGTCGGTGAACTCCTGCCCGCTGGCGAAGCCGCCCGTCGCGGAGAACACCGCGCCGAGCACCGCGATGCCGAGCACGGTGCCGAGTTGGCGCAGCGTGTTCGACGTACCCGACGCGACGCCCTCGAAGCCGCGCGGCGCGAAGCCGAGGGTGACCCGCGCGATCGGGGCGAAGAACAGGCCCATGCCCAGACCGGCGAGCACGAACGGCGCGACGAGGTGCCCGTACGGCACGTCGGGACGCGAGATCAGGCCGAGGGCCCCGATGCCGGCGGCCTGCAGGGCGAGGGCGAGCGAGAGCACCCAGCGCGCCCCGACGCGGTCGGCGAGGATGCCGGAGACGGGCGCCGCCAGCGCCGGTACGGCCGTCCAGGGCAGGGTGCGCACGCCCGCCTCCAGGGGCGAGTAGCCCTGCACGGTCTGCAGGAACTGCGCCCCGATGAACACCGCCCCGAACATGCCGAACGCCATGACGAAGGCGACCCCGTTCGCGATCGAGAACCCCCGGCTGGTGAACAGCCGTAGCGGCATCATCGGGTACGGCGCCACGGCCTGCCAGACCAGGAAGACCAGGAGGAGCAGGCCGCCGCCGAGGAGCGCGCCGAGCACCGGTCCGCTGGTCCACCCGTGCTCCCCGCCGCGCACGAGGCCGAACACGAGGCCGAACAGCGCGACCGTTGCCAGGACCACCCCGAGCGGGTCGAGCCGTCCGGCGCCGCCACGGCTCTCCCGCAGCAGGGCCACGAGCGGCAGCAGCACGAGCCCGACCGGCACGTTGATCCAGAAGATCCACTGCCAGGAGCCCTGGTCGACGACCGCCCCGCCGATGACCGGGCCGAGGCCGACGCCGAGTCCGGACATGGCGCCCCAGACGCCGAGCGCGGCGCCGCGCCGCTGCGGCGGGACGGCGTCCGCGAGGATCGTCAGGGTCAGCGGCGCGATCATCGCGCCGCCCAGGCCCTGCACGGCCCGGGCCGCGATGAGTGTCTCGATGTCGCCGGCCAGGGCGGCGGCCGCCGAGGCGAGGGTGAACACGGCCAGGCCGATCGCGAGGATCCGGCGTCGACCGAACCGGTCGCCCAGCGCGGCGGCGGTCAGCAGGAACACCGCGAACGCCAAGGTGTACGCGTTCACCGTCCACTCCAGACCCTCGAGCCCGGTGTCCAGTTCGAGGCGGATGACCGGTAGCGCGTTGGTGACCACGAGGTTGTCCATCGTGACCATGAAGACGGCCACGCCGGTGACGATGAACGTCCAGAGACGCGTCATGACTGCTCCTCGATCATTAGTGATTGGCCACTAACTTCGGTGGGCGCGCGTCGTCGGGCACCCGGAACGGCGGATGTCAGGTGGTGGGACGGTCGACGAGGCCCATGAGGGTCTCGCCCAGCTGCTCGGTGATGCGGGGCAGATCCAGGGAGGCGAAGACGTTGAGCAGCATCCCGCTCGCCATGAACTGCATGATCCGCTTCTCGTCGGCGCCGGACAGGCGCGCGATCTGCTGCCACAGGCCGGCCATCCGGCGCCGGGCCAGCGTGCGCACCTCGTCGTCGTGGCACGCGGCTGACCACATCTGCAGCTGCATCTGCAGGGTGGGCCGGTCATCCAGCAGGCCGCTGTAGGACGTGCCCATGGCGGTGAGGGCGTCCTCGCCGGTCAGCCCTTCGGCCGCGGCCTCGAACCGCAGCTCCAGCCGGTCGAAGCAGTAGTCGATGGAGGCGAGGAAGATCGCCTTTTTCGAGGGGAAGAGCCGGAACAGGTACGGCTGGGAGACGCCGACCCGGCGCGCGATGGCCTCGGTGGTGGCCGCCGCGTAGCCGAGCTGCCCGAACTCCACGCGGGCCGCGCGCAGCACGGCCTCGCGTCGCTCATCGGCGCTCATCCTCACGCGACTCAAGTTAGTGGCTGATAACTAAGGAGTCAAGGACGTGGATGCGGCCAGCACCGGCGAGCTGTATCCACGTGCGCCACTGTGGCTCATCGCTATTCTGATCGCCTCCTTGTAAATTGCGTTGTCGAGGTGGACAGTCGTATCTATCTTTGTAGACACCCGAGTGATCGAACGGTTGGAGAGTCAGATGGCAGGGCGGTGTTTCGCCGGAGCGCAGCGGCTCTCGCTGTGCGGCGGTGGTGACCTGCCGCTGAGGGGCGGATGGCGAGATTAGCGTTTCGCGACGCGCGACTGCCGCCCCCGGATCACCGGACGGGCGGTTTTTTGTTGACAATTCCATAGCGGAAATTCACGCGGACGTAGCGCAGTTGGTAGCGCATCACCTTGCCAAGGTGAGGGTCGCGGGTTCGAGTCCCGTCGTCCGCTCTGATGCTCGTCAGCCTCCCGTCGCGTCTCATCACCGTGGCCGGCGCTGACCGCGCGGCCCGGCGGGTTGAGTGCAGGTCCCCGCCGGGCCGCCCTTCTCGCCCTCGTGGCCCAACTGGCAGAGGCGCCAGCCCGAGGAGCTGGTCACGTGCGCGTTCGACTCGCGCCGAGGGCACGCGACAACCTCACCGGGTACGTAACACCTTTGACCGGATGCCCGAGTGGCCAGGGAACCGTCTACAAAACGGTGCACGCCGGTTCGATTCCGGCTTCGGTCTCTTCCGCATTGACGATCAATGCGCGCCGCGGGATGGCGCAGTTGGCAGCGCGCTGGAGTCATGATCCAGAGGTCCCGGGTTCGAGCCCCGGTCCTGCCACCGAAAGTCGACCGCCTTGACTGGCGACGCCGCGTCGTACACAGTCAACGACCACGACATGGGAGGGGCGCCGGGACAGCGAGGTGGGCAGATGCGCGCCGTGAGTACGGACGAGGAAAGCCTGGTCCTGGCCGCACGTGCCGGAGACCGGCAGGCGCTCGACGAGCTGGCCACGGTCGCGCTGCCGTTGGTCTACAACATCGTCGGTCGGGCCCTGAGCGGCCACCCCGACGTGGACGACATCGTGCAGGACACGATGGTCCGCGTCCTGCGCAACCTGGCGAGCCTGCGCTCGCCGCGCGACTTCCGCACGTGGGTCGCCACGATCGCGATCAACCAGGTCGGCACGTTCGCCCACCGCGACGAGGTCGCCGCCAGCCGGACCGCCGGGCTGGAGGAGGCCGCCGGCGTACCGGACGCGGGCGCCGACTTCGAGGACCTGACGATCCTGCGGCTCGGCCTGTCCGGCCAGCGCCGGCAGGCCGTGATGGCGAGTCGCTGGCTGGACCGCGACGACCGGGCGCTGCTGTCGCTGTGGTGGCTGGAGACGGCCGGCCAGCTGACGCGCGCCCAGTTGGCGGCGGCGCTGGGACTTTCCGTCGGGCACGCCGGGGTGCGCGTGCAGCGGATGCTGGAACAGCTCGAACTCAGCCGGACCATTGTCGCGGCGCTGGCCGCGCGACCCGGCTGCCGGGGACTCGGCACGGCCGCGTCCGGCTGGGACGGCAGCCCGAGCCCGCTGTGGCGCAAGCGCCTGGCGCGGCACGTGCGGGACTGTCCGATCTGTCGCCATGCCGCCGACGGCCTGGTGCCGACGCCCCGCCTGCTGGTGGGACTCGCGCTGGTCCCGGTGCCGCTCGCGCTCACGGCCGGCCTCTTTGCGAAGGCCACCGCGTCGGCACCGGCGGTGGCGTTGGCCGCGTCCACCGCGGGCGCCGAGGTGGCGGGCGCGAAAACCGGCATCCTGGGTCAGGTCGTCCACGCGCTCAGCGCCCACCCGGTCACGACCGCGGTGGCCGGCGGGGTGCTCGTGGCCGGCTCGGCCGCTTTCCTCCTCATGCCGGCGGAGACGCCCACCCCTCCCGCGCCGCCGCCGGCGGCGGCCGCCGCGCCCACGACCACCGCCACGGTCATGCGTACCTCGGCGGCCCCGCCGACATCGAGGCCGCCGCGGACGAGGCCGGCACCGACGTCGGCCGCGCGACGCAGCCCGACCGCGCCCGCCATCGTGGCGGTGGACCGCGGGCCCGTGTCGCTGGAGTCGGCCGACCAGGCCGGGCAGTACGTCACGCTGGTCGAGGACCTCGGCACGCTCGTGAATGTCGGCGCGGATCCGGCCGCCCGCCAGCGGGCCACCTTCGAGGTCGTCGGGGGCCTGGCGGACACCCGCTGCGTCTCCTTGCGCCTGTCGGACGGCCGGTACCTGCGGCACGTCTCCTGGCGCCTGCGGCCGGCCAGCGATGACGGGACCGTGCTGTTCCGCGAGGACTCGACGTTCTGCCCGCGCGCCGGCGCAGGCTCCGGCACGGTGGCGCTGGAATCTTTCAACTACCCGGGCCGGTTCGTGCGTCACATCGACGAAGCGCTGTGGGTCGACCCATCGGACGGCACGGCCGGCTTCCGCGCCAGCGGTTCCTTCCGGCTACGCAGGCCCCTCGCCGGCTAGCGACCCCGTCGGTCCGCCGGCCATAACGAAAATCCGCAAAGTTGTCGCGATGCGCCGGGTAAGCGCTCCGACTAAAAACTGTTACGTCGCCCGGTCGTCGTTGGTCGGATCGACCAGTGTGCATTTGCGGCGATAGTTTTCATAGACGTTTCAGCAGCTCACGATGTTTTTTATGTCGATATATTGCGCACGTGGAAAGCGTCTGGCAGTCTCTGGAAACCGTGATGTTAGCGCGCTGTTACAGGCGCGTTATGGCTCCTGAAGACTCCACCATCCTCTCGGGCCTGGTTCGACGACGCGCGATGTTAACGCTAACACCACAGGTCTTCGAAAGGACTGACGCTCATGAACCATCCGTCCCCCACGGGTAGACGCTCTCGCCGGCGTTGGCTCCGCGTCACCGTTCCGGTCCTGGCGTTGAGCCTCGCCACCGGCGGCGCGGTGTTCGCGCTGTCGGGCACCGCCCAGGCCGGCACGACGCTCGGCGCGTCGGCGGCCGAGAAGGGCCGCTACTTCGGTGCGGCGATCGCTGCCGGCAGGTTGTCGGACTCCACGTATGTCTCGATCCTCAACCGGGAGTTCAACTCGGTGACGGCCGAGAACGAGATGAAGTGGGACGCCACCGAGCCCTCGCAGGGCAGTTTCAATTTCTCCAACGGTGACCGGATCGCCAACCACGCGATCAGCCGGGGCATGAAGATCCGCGGGCACGCGCTGCTGTGGCACGCCCAGCAGCCGCCCTGGGCACAGAACATGTCCGGCAGCGCCCTGCGGAACGCGGCGATCAACCACGTCACCCGGGTGGCCTCGTACTACCGGGGCAAGATTCACTCCTGGGATGTGGTGAACGAGGCGTTCGCCGACGGCACCAGCGGTGCGCGGCGTGACTCGAACCTGCAGCGCACCGGCAACGATTGGATCGAGGCGGCGTTCCGCGCCGCGCGGGCCGCCGACCCGGGTGCCAAGCTCTGCTACAACGACTACAACACCGACAGCATCAACCCGAAGTCGACCGCCGTCTACAACATGGTCCGGGACTTCAAGTCCCGTGGCGTGCCGATCGACTGCGTCGGGTTGCAGTCCCACTTCGGGACCACGATTCCCAGTGACTACCAGGCCAACATCCAGCGTTTCGCCGACCTGGGCGTCGACGTCCAGATCACCGAGCTCGACATCACGCAGGGCTCCAACCAGGCCAACGCGTACGCGCAGGTCGTGCGGGCCTGCCTGGCGGTCTCCCGGTGCACCGGCATCACGGTGTGGGGCATCCGCGACAGCGACTCGTGGCGCGGCGGCGACAACGCCCTGCTGTTCGACGCGAGTGGCAACAAGAAGGCCGCCTACACCTCCACCCTCAACGCGCTGAACGCCGGTACGTCCGTGCCGACCTCATCCGCGCCGCAGACGGGCGGGTCGACCACGATCGACACCAACGCCTGGTACGTCCTGGTCAACCGCAACAGCGGCAAGGCGCTGGACGTCTACAACCTGGCGACCAACGACGGGGCGCGGATCACGCAGTGGTCGCGCAACAGCCAGAACCAGCAGCAGTGGCAGTTCGTCGACTCCGGCGGCGGCTACTACCGCATCAAGTCCCGGCTGTCCGGCAAGGTGCTCGACGTCTACAACTGGTCGACCGCCAACGGCGCCGCGATCGTGCAGTGGTCGGACACGAACGGCAACAACCAGCAGTGGCGGCCCGTCACCTCCTCCGGTGGCTACTTCCGACTGATCAGCCGGCACAGCAACAAGGCCCTCGAGGTGCAGGGCGCCTCGACCGCCGACGGGGCCAACATCGTGCAGTACGACGACTGGGGCGGCAACAACCAGCAGTGGCAACTCGTCCGCGTCGGCTGAGCCGGCACAGAACAATCTGAAAGGAGACGCTCGTGTCGATCACGAGTGAGGAACAGCCGGCTCGTCGCCGGCGACGTGGCTGGCGGTCAGCGCTCGCCGGGGGCCTGGCGCTCATCACCGGCGCGGGGGTTGCGGTGGCGGTCAGCGTCACGTCGGCCGAGGCCGCCACCGTGGACACCAGCGCCTGGTACGTCCTGGTGAACCGCAACAGCGGCAAGGCGCTGGACGTCTACAACCTGGCGACCAACGACGGGGCGCGGATCACGCAGTGGTCGCGCAACGACCAGAACCAGCAGCAGTGGCAGTTCGTCGACTCCGGCGGCGGTTACTACCGCATCAAGTCGCGCCACTCGGGCAAGATGCTCGACGTCTACAACTGGTCGACCGCCAACGGCGGCGCGATCGTGCAGTGGTCGGACACGAACGGCACCAACCAGCAGTGGCGACTGGCCGACTCGTCCGGCGGGTACGTCCGGTTCATCAGCCGGCACAGCAACAAGGCGCTGGAGGTGCAGGGCGCCTCGACCGCCGACGGGGCCAACATCGTGCAGTACGACGACTGGGGCGGCAACAACCAGCAGTGGCAGCTCGTGCGGGTCGGTTCGGGCACCACGCCGACCACCGCCGCGACCACCACGGGCAGCGGTGGCGGTGGCCAGTGCTCCCTGCCGTCGTCGTACCGGTGGTCGTCGACGGGCGCCCTGGCGCAGCCGCGCTCGGGCTGGGTGTCGCTCAAGGACTTCACCTACGCCCCGTACAACGGCCAGCACCTGGTCTACGCGACCACGCACGACACGGGTACGAGCTGGGGTTCGATGAACTTCGGCCTGTTCTCCAACTGGTCGCAGATGGGTTCGGCCAGCCAGAACAGCATGAACTTCTCGGCCGTCGCGCCGTCGCTGTTCTACTTCGCGCCGAAGAACATCTGGGTGCTGACCTACCAGTGGGGCGGCCCCGCGTTCTCCTACCGGACCTCCAGCGACCCCACCAACCCGAACGGGTGGTCGTCGGCGCAGACGCTGTTCACGGGCAGCATCTCCGGCTCCGGTACCGGCCCGATCGACCAGGCGATCATCGGTGACAGCCAGAACATGTACCTGTTCTTCGCCGGTGACAACGGCAAGATCTACCGCGCGAGCATGCCGATCGGCAACTTCCCCGGCAACTTCGGCTCGTCGTACACGACGATCATGAGTGACTCGACGAACAACCTGTTCGAGGCGGTTCAGGTCTACAAGCTCCAGGGTGAGAACCGGTACCTCATGCTGGTCGAGGCGATCGGCTCGCAGGGCCGCTACTTCCGCTCGTTCACGGCCACCAGCCTGAGCGGTTCGTGGACCCCGAACGCCGCGAGCGAGAGCAACCCGTTCGCCGGCAAGGCCAACAGCGGCGCGACGTGGACCAACGACATCAGCCACGGTGAGCTGATCCGTACCAGCGCCGACCAGACCATGACGGTCAACGCCTGCAACCTGCAGCTGCTCTACCAGGGCCGCTCGCCCAGCTCCGGTGGCGACTACGGCCTGCTGCCCTACCGCCCGGGTCTGCTGACCCTGCAGCGCTAGGGACGTGACCCCGGCGGGCCCGGTGCAATACCGGGCCCGCCGGGACACGGCCGGTCATCAACAACCTCTCTGCTCAGGAGGACGCAGTGTCGAGCGACTCCCCGGCCGCGCCGCGTCGGCGCGGATGGCGATGGAAGGTCATACCCGCCGTCGTGCTGGCGGTGGCCGCGGGCATCACCGCGGTGGCCACCGCGCTGCCGGCATCAGCGGCCACCGTGGACACCAACACCTGGTACGTCCTGGTGAACCGCAACAGCGGCAAGGCACTGGACGTGTACAACCTCGCCACCAACGACGGCGGGCGGATCACGCAGTGGGCCCGCAACAACGGCAACAACCAGCAATGGCGCTTCGTCGACTCCGGCGGCGGCTACTACCGCATCATGTCGCGCCACTCCGGCAAGGTGCTGGACGTCTACAACTTCTCGACCGCCAACGGCGGCTCGATCGTCCAGTGGACCGACGGCAACGGCACCAACCAGCAGTGGCGGCTCGCCGACTCGTCCGACGGGTACGTCCGGTTCATCAGCCGGCACAGCAACAAGGCCCTCGAGGTGCAGAACGCCTCCACCGCCGACGGGGCCAACATCGTGCAGTACGACGACTGGGGCGGCAACAACCAGCAGTGGCAGCTCGTCGCCGTCGGCACCGTCTCCGGCACGCCGACCTCCGGGCCGCCCACGTCCGCGCCGACGACCACCTCCTCGTCCGGGTCGTTCACCAACCCGGTGTTGTGGGAGGACTTCGCGGACCTGGACATCATCCGGGT